>CAYZQE010000022.1:0-6166 GCA_964480635.1 uncultured Gammaproteobacteria bacterium
GGCGTTATGCTTGCTTTACAATACTTACGGAAATAAAAATAAATAATATTGGAGAATAATAATGAAAAAAATATTTGTATTTATCTTTGGTGGCTTAATATCGTTAAATTTATCGGCTGCTGAATGTAAAGGCTCTATTTCTTCCTTTGGAGGCGGTGAATTAATAAATAAAACAAAAAAGGGGAGCAATCTAACAGCCACAAAACATCAAAGTCGCGACGATTAAAAAAATTGAATTATAGCTGAAGTTCCTTTTTTCTCATTTCATCAATACGACATCGACATGGTTATTCTATTTCTAAATCACTCTGCTCAACTAATTTTTGCGGCAACTCTTTTTGCACAGCAACGCCTAGCTTTTCAAAGTCTTTCACTTGTTTCACTAAATTACCACGGCCATGAACAAACTGTTTCATGGTGTCAGCCCAAACATCCTTCGATTTATCTAACTGCACCCCTAGTTTATCTAAGCCCTGCAAAATATTGCTGAGTTTGTTATAAATTTTACTGGCACTATCGGCTAGCTTTGCGGAATGTTTATTTTGGTCTTCAAAACGCCACAGCTGGCGCACTATATTTAAACTGGTCAATAATGTTGTTGGTGTTGCTATTAATATTTTTTGATCAATGGCTTGCTGAAACAAACTATCATCAGCTTTTACTGCCTCTACAAAGGCTGACTCTATCGGGATAAACATAAACACCATGTCGGGTGAGTTTAGGCCAGGTAAATCAAAATAGTTTTTATCTGATAACTCTTTTATGCGCGCACTCACTGCGGCAACGTGTTCTTTTATAGCAACTTGACGCACGGTTTCATCATCTGAATTTACGAAACGTGTATAGGCGTTGAGTGATACTTTGGCATCAATGACTAAATGTTTATCGTCAGGTAAATACACCACGACATCAGGTAATTGACGCCCCTCTTCGGTCGTAAAATTTTGTTGACGTTTAAAATCTTTACCATCAATTAAGCCAGAACGGTCTAATACATTTTCTAATATTAATTCCCCCCAATTGCCTTGAGTTTTCTTTTGCCCTTTGAGTGCTGTGGTTAATTCTTCGGCTTTTAAGGTGATGTCTTTATTGAGTTCTTGTAAATTATTAAGCTCGGCCTTTAATTCAGCTCTTTGTTTTAAGTCTTGGGTATGAATTTCTTCTACCTTAGCTTTAAAATCACCAACTTGTTGTTTAAACGGCTTTAAAAACAAATCCATGTCCGCCAATCCCTTTTCTTTAAAGTCTTGCTGGCTAGTTTTTAAAATTTCATTGGCGAGACTTTCAAACTCTTGCTTTAACAAGGTTCTATTTTTTTCTAATTGTTCTAGTTTTTCATCGCTGTGTTGTTTTTCTTTTTCAAATGCGACTTTTAATGAAGCAAGCTCTGTAACAAGTTGGCTTTTACTATTTCGCAAAGACGCCAAAAGATCTTGCGCCTCCTTAACAACATGCTCTGACTGAGATAAGTTATTTTTCACTGCCAATAACTGCTGACTGGTTTCAGTGTTTTTAATTTGCAGGTGATTATGTTCAGCGTTAAGTTGTTCTTGAGTTTTTGTTAACGATATTAAATCAGATTCTAATTTAATTTTAGCATCGCTGTCATGTTTCAGTTGTTGCTGTAACAAAGCAAATTCAGTGGTTAGTTTTTGTTGTTGTTCTTCAATCTGTTTAAGTGCAACGGTCTTTTGTTGCTTAAGTAAAATTAAACGAATTAAAAACACACCTAGCAATAAACAGAAAACAATTAACGCGTAAGGATACTGAACATAAAATTCAGCCAGTGATGAGGGCATAGTTAACTCAATAGTTTGATCATTTCTGCTAATGGTACAGGTTTTGAAAATAATAGCCTCGACCATAATTAGAATTTAATTCGCTGAGCGTTGTTTCTTCATATTGTGTTTCTATGCCTTCACTCACTACATCTATGACACACTCCGTTTGCAAGACATTTGATGATTAATGTAAAAACAATTATTGTAAATTTTACTTTCTAATAAAACAATAACGTATAAAACTTCTGCTACACTCGTTGCAGAATAATCAATAAAATGACTCACTATGAGCGCACTAGACGACATCATTAAAAATAGCAAAGAGCTGTCTTCTTTGCCTGAAATTTACATTCGTGTTTCAGAATTACTTGATGATGAAAGTTCGACTTCTGATCAAATTAGTGCCGTTGTTCAGTCAGACCCTGCATTAACCGCTCGAATCCTTAAAGTTGTTAACAGCGCCTTTTATGGTTTCCCAAATGAAATTTCGACCATACCTCAAGCCATCAATATTCTTGGGCGTAATCCTTTAAGGCATCTGCTTATGGGCACCGTCTTGGGTGGCGTATTTTCCCGTCTGTCTAACCATGTTTTTTCGATGGATAAATTTTGGCAACATAGTGTTCATACCGCTGTTATTGCTAAGTATTGTTACGAAAACATCGTTGGTAAATTAAAAAGTGATGAGCTTTTTATTGCTGGCTTATTGCATGATATTGGGCGCTTAATTATTGCTCATCAAATGCCTGATATTGCGATTAAAATACAACAGGAACTAGATACTAGTGACGTAGGCATCATTACCATTGAAGAAGAACTTTTAACCTTTAGCCATAACGAGGTAGCCCTAGCTATTATGACGCAATGGGGTTTACCGACTATATTAAAAACCTGCGCTTTACATCATCACAGCCCTCAACAGGCAGGTCGCTATTCGGCACAAGCTTGGATTATCAATATTGCCAATACGCTGTCTCACATTCCTCTAACAGAAGATGACCAAGACGTGATAGCTGCTTTAGATAATTTACTTGGGTGGGAAGAAAGTGGTTTAAGTAAAGAGCACATTATTGAAGCCTATAAACATGCCTCTGAACAATTTCAAATGGTCTTAGATTCATTAGGCTTATAATTAATCACTTGGCTTTATTTGTCTAATTCTGTTCTGGCCAAGGCCCAAACATCAATTCTTTTTACGCCTTTACGCCAACACGTTTTCACTAATTCGTTTACCGTACTACCACTTGTTATAACGTCATCTACAATAACAACATGATTAAAAACACGAATATCATCATTGACTAAAAATGCATTTTTTATGTTTTTTTCACGCTGCTTTAGTTTTAAGCCTGACTGACGAGAGGTATCGACAACTCGCTCAACCAAGTTATCCGAATAAGGAATGTTTAATGTTTTAGACAACAACACTGTGATCTCTAGCGATTGATTAAAGCCTCGTTCGATATATCGATTTTGATGTAATGGCACAGGAACTAAAAGGTCTGGTTTTGGAAAAATAGCTTGATATCGAGGCAACTCTAATTCTACCAACGCCTTAAGTACTTCTAGTTTTTGATTATATTTTAATTGCTGAATAAGCTGACGAACAGGTGGCTTATAACTTAATGGGGCAACCATTTGCTGCCACAACTTAGGGTGAGAAAGACATTGCACACACACATTACCTTCACCAGCATGGCTTAAACCACATTGCAGGCACGGTTCAATAACCCTTTGAATATTAAAATGGCATTCAGCACAAATTAATAAGTCGCCTTTATGCCCTAAGCCACAGCTCCAACACACAGGATTATGTAAAAATTGATTTAATATTTGTTGCAGCTTATTGACTATATTCATGGTTCTAATAGACTTCCCTTCCTATTTGAGAACAACAGTATAACAAAATGAGCGTAGCAGATTTAAAGCACGATTGGACAGAACAAGAAATAGACTCAATTTTAAATCAGCCGTTTAATGATTTATTGTTTCAAGCGCAAACCATACATCGCGCAAACTTCCCTGCTAATGAAGTGCAAATTAGCACCTTATTAAGCATAAAAACAGGGGCCTGCCCTGAAGATTGCAATTATTGCCCGCAAAGTTCACATAACGATGCTGCGGTTGATCGCGAACGTTTATTAGCTTTAGACGAAGTTAAAACGGCGGCATTAGCCGCAAAAGAAAGTGGCTCTACGCGTTTTTGCATGGGTGCGGCTTGGCGTAACCCAACCGATAAAAGCTTAGACCGAGTAATTGAAATGATTCAATTAGTGAAAGGCATGGGCATGGAAACCTGCGTGACATTAGGTATGCTAACACCCGACCAAAGCATTAAACTTAAAAAAGCGGGACTTGATTATTACAACCATAATTTAGATACCTCACCCGATTATTATAAAGACATTATTACTACGCGCACTTATGAAGACCGTTTAAATACACTGCAAAATGTGCAAGATGCCGATATTAATGTGTGCTGTGGTGGCATTATTGGCATGGGTGAAAAGAATATTGATCGTGTTCAACTTTTGCAACAGCTAAGTAACATGAGCAAACACCCCGAGAGTGTGCCAGTTAATATGTTGGTGCAAGTTGAAAATACGCCTTTGTTTGGTGTTGATAAACTCGACCATCTTGATTTTGTTCGCACCATCGCAACAGCACGTATTTTAATGCCACAATCGACCGTGCGTTTATCGGCTGGGCGCTCTGACATGAGCGATGAGCTACAAGCTTTATGCTTTTTAGCAGGGGCTAATTCTATTTTTTATGGTGAAAAGTTATTAACCACCGAAAACCCCGATGCCTCGGATGATATGGCGTTGTTTAAAAAGTTGGGTATTAAGCCACAAACATTAAAGCAAAATTCGGCAGCGGCTTAAATCTCCCTCGCCTAATTGCATCAAGGGGTCGGAGTCGAAAAAATTATGCTTACGCTTAGTTCAATCGTTATATTTAGCTTGGTCGTAACATTCAGTACGAGGATACTCGACCCCGACCCCATCGCCGCAAAAAAAATAAGGGTACTGACCCCTTTTAAAATAAGATGAACTTGCTTGAACAAAAATTAGCTCAGCAATTAGAGCACAAAAAACAGCGGTCGTTGTATCGCACGCATAAGGTATTACAGTCGCCGCAAAGCATCACGCCGATTATTGATGGCAAGCAAGTGTTGTCGTTTAATAGCAATGATTATTTAGGCTTAGCCAACCATCCCGCATTAAAAAAAGCCTTTATTAAAGCTGCAAATGAATGCGGTGTAGGCAGTGGTTCGGCACATTTAGTGTGTGGACATCATGCTTATCATCAACAATTAGAACAACAGTTAGCCGCTAAAACTGGCTATCCGCGAGCTTTGTTATTTAGCACGGGTTATATGGCTAATTTAGCCATTGGAAGTTTAGTCGGGCGCCACGATACGATTTTTCAAGATAAACTCAATCATGCCTCGCTGATTGATTCTGGCTCATTAAGTGCCGCCAAGGTTAAGCGCTATAAACACTTAGATTTTGCGCAATGTGAAGAACAGTTAAAACAAGCTACTGGACACAAATTGGTGATGACCGATTCTGTGTTTAGTATGGATGGCGATCAAATTGATTTGAAGCAGTTAGCCACTATTTGCACTCAACATGATGCTACTTTGATGATTGATGATGCTCATGGTTTTGGTGTGTTAGGCGACAAGGGTGCAGGTGCTTGTGAACAGGCTAATTTAAACACTAAAGATGTACCGATTTACATGGCGACTTTAGGCAAGGCTATTGGCTCGTTTGGCGCATTTGTTGCTGCCAGTGACACCATTATTGACGCATTAATTCATTTAGCGCGGCCATATGTATACACCACGGCACTGCCTGCTGCACAAGCAGCCGCAACATCAGCAGCCCTTACCTTATTAGATAAAGAGGCTTGGCGGCGAGAAGCATTAAACAGCAACATTCAATATTTTAGACAATGCGCTAAACAGCTTGGCTTACCGTTAATGAACTCTCAAACTGCGATACAACCCATTGTTTTGAGTGATAATCACAAAGCTGTAGAAGCTAGTCAAAAACTTTGGGATAACAATATTTTAGTATCCGCTATTCGTCCACCAACCGTGCCAAAAGGCTCGGCTCGTTTACGCATTACTGTATGTGCTGAGCATAGCCATCAGCACATAGATCAATTAATGGAAGGGCTGCTGGCGGGGTCGGAATCGAATAGCTCTAATTTTAACGTGATGACCATTATTAAATAGAACACTTCACACTATTCAAGTTCAATCTAACTCGACTCCGATCCCTATGTGTCTAGTGATTTTTACAGATAACAATTGCTCTTTGATTATTGCAAAAATAATTTACAATAATCAAAGAGCAATGTAAAAAAAATTTACA
>CAYZQE010000022.1:6266-27135 GCA_964480635.1 uncultured Gammaproteobacteria bacterium
AATTTACAATAATCAAAGAGCAATGTAAAAAAAATTTACATTTAGCGGGTATTATATGGCAAGAAATACCCTAATCCCTTGTTAAACCATTAAAGTTAAATTAAGGCATGATATTTGCTTTAATTATTTTATTTATTAAATAGGATTATATTATGAACAATACAATTAAAATCATTGCTGCTTTACCTCTATTATTTACTTCCTTAAGTAATGCTGGAGTGATATCAGATTATGATTTAAGCCAGTTTGATTTTGAAATTACATCTATAAGTGGTGGAACTCTTGCTCAAAACGGTGCTCTTTCTAATGGCACTTTAGAAGGAACAAGTGGTGGTACAAACTGGACAATTAATGATGTAAATACTTGGATGAACAGAACAAAAACTGATAATTCATTTTCATTTAATGGCTTACCTATTTCAACCGATGTTTTTCATGCTTCTGCCGACTTCACAATAAATTTTGATCGAAAAATTGATACCTTAATCGTTGCCTTAAGCAATGATAATTTAAATGACTCTATCAATTTTCAGCACACACCTAGTGACTTTTTTGGTATGAGCTTTTTAGGGACTCAAGCTACTTTAAATAATTCTAGTGGTGGTTTAGCTTTATTTGAAAATATTGACTCATTTTCCTTAAGCCATATAAATAACAACAATATTTTAGATGGTTTTGATGTTGCATTTTGGATAATTCCAGCAACTACAGTTCCCGAACCTTCAATCTTAGCTCTTATGGGTTTGGGTCTATTCGGCATCGGGTTTTCAAGACGTCGCGTTAAAAAATAAACATTGTAATGATTGACTTAAAGGCAGCTCTGATGAGATGCCTTTAAGTCTCTTTAGCTATAACGATTAGGGTACGCCAACTTTTCTGATCAGTTTTGAATATTATTTAAAGATATGCCATGTGCCCTTAGCATCTAGATCCTAAGCACTCTACAATTTCATCGTAAGCTTCTTGCTAAATTTTATTTACGCCAACCGAAATACCCCCCTTTTTTTACCCCTCTAAAAGGGTAGTATCCTTTTTCACGCTATCTGTTCTGTCGGTTTTATCACATCTGTTGCGCGTCGATTATGTTTGTTCATATACATATTTCGGTCTGCTCTTTGCATTAATGATGTCTTCTTTTTGAGCCTAGCTAAACCCTAACTCAAACCCAATAAATTCTTGAGTGGTTTCTCGGAGTTTGGTTTCAAACTGTTGAGTTTTATTTTGATATGCTGTGTAAAGAATAACAACAAATTCATCACCACCCCAACGAGCAACAAGATCATCATCTTTAACACATTGCTCTAGTTTTTGACTAAATTTTTAAATATTTTATCGCCCTCTAAATGCCCTTTGGTGTCGTTTATGAGTTTAAATTTTCTTAAATCGATAAGAAAAAAGGTAGCTTGCACATTTAATTTTGTGCCAAGTAGGCAAAAGTAAGGCCCGAAGGCCCATTAATAAAGCATGGCGGCGTGAAAGCTTGAACAGCAACATTCAATATTTTAGGCAATGCGCCAAACACATTGGCTTGCCATTAATGAATTCGCAAACTGCCATTCAACCCATTGTGCTGCGCGATAACCACAAAGCCGTAGAAGCCAGCCAAAAACTTTGGGATAACAGTATTTTAGTCTCTGCTATTCGCCCACCCACTGTCCCTAAAGGCTCAGCGCGTTTACGCATTACTTTATGTGCAGAACACACTCATCAGCACATAGATCAATTAATTGAATGTTTAAGTTAAATATTTAGGACAGCAACATGACCTCGGATAAAAGCTGCTGAATGCTTTGTCGACTATCCATAACAGCAAGTAGAACGATGGTTTGCTTTTCTTCATCAACGCGATAAAAGATTAAATTTTTATCATCAATTAAATATTGCCTATAATCTTTAATCCCTAAGTCAATTAACCGATCACTAATAGTTGCTATATATGGATTGTCAGGCAGATTATCTTGAATAGTCTTTTTTATATTTTGTTTTGTGATGTGAGCGAGTTTAGATGAATATTTAACGGTTAAGAAATGAACAAGTCGTTTAAGACATAATTTGAACGTAGGCGATGCAACAATCTTGTACATAAATATTATTGTTATTCAGAAAAAGTCTGGTCGATGGTTAAAGGCGTTTCTTCTGCTATTTTATTAGATAATGTGAGCAGTTTGAGTAGTGCTAAAGATTCTTGTTGGTATTCAAAATCTTCTACATTTTGCAAAACAAAGCGTGCTTTTCCTTTTTGTGTGATTAAAAGAGGGCTATCTAATTCAAGGTGGTTAGCATGCTCTTTTACATAGCTGAGTGTTTCAGTTCGCATAAGGTCTCTCAATAAGTCTATCTATAGACCGATAGTAGTTCGAAAACCATAGCCAAGCAAGATGAAATAATGGCATTAGATTTTTAAGTCAATATAGCTTAGAGCTGGTGAGGTCGGAGTGAACCGCTCTGCTCTTAACGTGACGACCATTCTTCAATAGAACACCCCACACTATTCAAATTTAACCTCTCTCGACCCCGACCCCAATGTGTCTAGCGCCTTTAACTAATTCTTACATTATTTGAATTAAACAATGCATCGTTTAGTGGCATTACATATGGCGGTACAGCCAATGAACTTGATTTAAACATTGATGGTTTAAATCTCAACATTACTGCTTGGAATATCACAACTTTGGCAAATGACTCAAATTCACTCAGCCAAATAACCGGCGATGATGTTGAAATCTATTTAAGCAATTCAAAAGATGCCTTTGGTGTTGTTAGCTTTATAGGTGACGGTGAAAACCTTGATGGTGGCAACACGGGCGATGATACTGATCCTGATGAAGGTTTATTATTTAGCTTTAGTGAGCTAGTGAGCTTAAGCGATATATTTTTTAAATCATTCGGCAGCAGTGATGATTACAATTTAATGGTTGATGGTATTGATATTTTTTCAGATAAAGATGACAGCTATGATTTTGGTTCAATTATAGGGCAAGAGTTCTTAGTTTGGGCTGATGGCAGTTCTGATGCATTTTATGTTTCTGGCTTAGAAGTATCCGCTGTGCCTGAACCTTCAATTGTTGCACTATTTGGACTTGGCTTATTAGGAATGGGATTTACACGCCGCAAATCAAGTTAAGCTTATAGGCCTCTGACATATCAATAATGTCAGAGGCTTATTTTTATTTGCTGGGATCGGAGTCGAATAGCTCTGCTCTTAACGTGACGAACCACTATTAAATAGGACGCCTCGCACTATTCAAATTCAACCTAACTCGACTTCGACCCCCTATGTGTCACCATTCTATTTTTTCAACACCATCAAAAATAAGTTCACTGCCATCACTTAATGAAATAACGCCTGCCGAATCGGGGTCTAATGCTAAGGCTTGTGCGGCTAAATCATATTCTACTTCTTGACCATCTACCGTTATCGTCCAAGGTTCACTGGGGTCTGCACCAGGGTCGGCCGTTGCGTCTAAATGAATCACATCCGTCCATGCCCCGCCATCACCCCCATGAAAGGTGTCATTACCGTCAAATGGGTTAAAGAAATAGGTGTCGCTGCCATCACCACCCGTCACCACATCGTCACCGGCTCCGCCATGAATGGTGTCATTACCTTGGCCTGCGTTAATCACGTCATCGCCATCTGTTCCGCTAACAGCTATTTCACTATCATCTTCTATTGAGTTTACGACATCATCAGCAGTAATATTTGCTACAAAAACAGATCCAGCCAAGGCATTTAAATCTGGATTAGTATCAATTAAATTTTCTTCATTCACCGGCCCATCTGCAAACTTAAAGGTTTCAAAATTAGAAATAATGTCTGTGCCTTGTGGAGAATCATCCCTCAAATCATCTACGGTAAAGCTATCATCGCCATTATCACTAATAAAATAGTCAGAACGATCACCCGTTAATACCAGCGTATCATTCCCTCTGCCGCCATCAATCTTATCGTTACCAGATGAACCTGTTACTGTGTTGTCTTTTCTACCCGCTTGAATACTGTCTATGTTTTCTAGCCTTGTTCCACTAAAATCCAAGTGGGTATTACCACCACCTTCAATGGTGTTGTTACCGGCACCTCCATCTATGGTTTCGATTGAGCTTTCAATATTTAGCTCCTTCAGTTTTATGGTGTCATCACCGGCACTGCCTTGGATGATGTCGTCTCCTTCGCCACCTCTAAATCGGTTATAGCCATCGCCTGACCCTTCAACCAAAAAGGTGTCGTCTCCACTGCCTGCATTAAAGGTGTCATTACCTGCATTAACGTCAAAGGTTAATCCTTGGTCATTGCCTGTGATCGTATTATGTCTATCGCCATCTCGAATACTGTCTATGTTTTCTAGCCTTGTTCCACTAAAATCCAAGTGGGTATTACCACCACCTTCAATGGTGTTGTTACCGGCACCTCCATCTATGGTTTCGATTGAGCTTTCAATATTTAGCTCCTTCAGTTTTATGGTGTCATCACCGGCACTGCCTTGGATGATGTCGTCTCCTTCGCCACCTCTAAATCGGTTATAGCCATCGCCTGACCCTTCAACCAAAAAGGTGTCGTCTCCACTGCCTGCATTAAAGGTGTCATTACCTGCATTAACGTCAAAAACATCATCGCCAGAACCCGTCGTTATCGTATTGTGCCCGCTACCATCAAATACAATATTTATATCAGAGTCACTGTCTGTTATATTTTCGTTATATGTACCGACATTTATGTTGACTGTATTTGATTCTGAACTGTCTCCGGCGCTATTGGTAGCTACGGCCTCTACTGTAAAATGTCCCGTTGTCGGCTTGTCAAAATCTGCATGCCAATTATTCCCATCAATCGAAGCATTATGCTCACTTACAACATTACCATCACTATCTTTCACGACTATTGTTACACTATCTGCATCATTCCCAACTGTGCCTATCAGTGTGTTGCTATCGATTGCTTGGGTAATAACAGGACTATCTGGCGCTACAACTTCATCAATATCGTTAACATCAATAGTGATTTCTTGTATTGATGTACTGCCATCGGCACTGGTGGCGGTGACATCAAAAGTAAAGCTTTCATTCGTTTCAAAATCTATGTCGCCATTCGTAACAATGCGTCCATCCTCACCCACACTAAAAGGAACATCGTTATCGATGCTATAGCTAATGGCATCGCCATCAATATCTGTTGCGCTTAATGTCACACCAACGTAAGTCCCATCAGCTACATTTTCTACCACCGTATTTGCTGCTGTATCACTATCGCTGACGACACTTATGTCGTCGTTAACGGCATCAACATTTAATGTGACTGTCGCTGTATCACTTTGAGTGCCATCAGACATGGTATATTCAAAACTGGCTTCACCGTTGTAGTTTGTTTCGGGGGTGAAGACGACATTGCCATCGCCATCTAGACTAACTGTGCCGTGGGTATCTGCTGTGGCGGTGACTTCGGTGATGCTTAAGGTATCGCCGTCTGCATCGGTGTCGTTGGCTAATAGGTCTGAAGCTTGAATCGTTAATACAGTATCCTCTTCGGCTTCTGTTCCTTCAAATGACGTTTTTGACATCTGAACGTTATCAACATTTAACTGAGTACCGCTTTCTTTGCTTATTTGAATGGTGAGTGGTTGCCCATATCCATTAAAATCTACGGCTAAATTTGATGTGTCTACCGTTAATGTCACTGTGGTAAAGCTATCGTTTTGTAATGGAAAATCCTCTTGCGTTATAACGCCAATTACTTCATCACCTGCATAAAGAGCAACTGAATAATCCCCTGCATTTATATCGGCTCTATCACCTAGGTCAAGACTAAGGGTGTAGGTACTATTCTCGCTTAAGGTATCACTTAAGGTTTGTGAAATATTGCCACTGTTTATCCATGCAATATTATCCCCTTCGGTTGATTCGTCAGTCATATGCCTTGTCGCAGTATTAAATTCGCCAGACACCCCTGATTGATCCCAATTATCTATGGTTCGATCCCATCCTCCATCACTTAATGAGGTGCTTTCAAAGGATGCGTTATCAATCTGAATATCTGTTGTCACATAGGTCGAAGTATCATCAACGGCTATTGGATTATCTTGCGTTGGGTCAATGGTTAAATTAATGGTTTGTGTGGTGGTTGCTCCGCCATCATCGGTGAAGCTTAAACTCACACTGTCTGTGCCGTTATAGTCAGCATCGGGCGTATAGCTAATCTCACCGTCATCATTGACACTGACTGTGCCGTGTTCTGCACTGAGGGTGCTGCTGTCGATAGTCCCATCAATGTCGCTGACATGACCAATGACTTGGGCTTCGTCTTCGGTGATAGTAGTATCTGTTATGCTGATAACAGGCGAATCATTAACCATTTCGACATTGAGTGTCACTGCTGCTGTATCACTTCCTCCATTGCCATCACTGATGGTGTAGTTAAATGATGCTTCGCCGCTGTATTCGGCTTCGGGGGTGAACACGATATTACCGTCATCATCAAGTGCAACTGTGCCATGCGTATCAGCTGTGGCGGTTACTTCGGTGATATTTAATGCATCGCTGTCTGCATCGGTGTCGTTGGCTAATAAATCAGATACATTTAAAGTGACCGCTGTATCTTCATTTGTTATGGCCGTGTCATCTACACCCATTGGCCCTCTATTTAAAGATAACCCTGCACTATCACTGCCTTCGCTTGAGCTATTTCCGGCCACATCCGTTATATAGGCATTGACATTAAACGTTGCTCCATCAGCTGGCGCCACAAAACTTGTTACTGCTTCTCCGTTCGCCACCATTTGATCTGTTATGATAATACTTTGTGAATTGGATCCATCGGTTATATTAATTGTGTCACCGGCAGCAGCGCCTATTGGTATCGAAATTGATATGTTTATAGCATCAGACAATTCAGCAAAGTTAATCGTGCCATCATTATTTGTATCTTCTGTGATAGTGACCGTTGGTGTTGCTATGACTTCATTATCAACACTATGATTTGACGTTGATATAGAGTTTGTAGTATTCCCAGCAGTATCGCTACTTGCAACGCTGACATCAAAACTGGTATCAGCTGCTAGGTCAGCACCGGCTACATCAATCGACCAACTGCCATCATTTTGAACGGTTGTTGAATAATCTGTGCCATTCACCGTAAAACTAACTGCATCACCAGTTGATATGTCACCACCTACGGCTGTGCCTGAGACGGTAATATCTGCATCATCTTCACTGGCATTAACAACATTATCTGCTGTGATGCTTGCTACGGTAACTGTTCCAGCTTCTGCTTTTGTGTCTATTTCAATATCTTGAGTTGTTGTGCTCGCATTACCGGCTACATCTGTTGCTGTGATGCTTAACGTTTGTGCCCCATCAGTTAGTTCACTCGTTGTGATGCTGTAATGTCCATTAGCATCTGCTATTCCTGTTCCTATTGCATGACCATCGGCATCATTAATAACAACGGTCGCGCCTGCTTCTGTCGTGCCTTCTATCGTTGGTGTTGCTTCTTTAGTTAGGTTATCCGTTGTTGATGAGCCTGTATCGGTGACTAAGTTTGCCGTTGTATCTACAATGACATCATCAATATCATTAACATTGATTGTTATTGACTCGGTGGATGTTGAGCCATCGCTACTCGTGGCTGTTACATCAAAGGTGTAACTCTCTGTTGCTTCAAAATTTAAGGCTTCGGTTGTAACCACTTCTCCATCTGCATTCACGGCAAATGGCACGTCTTCTGCCACTGAATAAGTAATGGCATCGCCATCAACATCAATTGCGTTTAATGTAACACCTGTTGATGCACCAGCGGCTTGGTTTTCTACCACTTCATTCGCTGTTGCATTTGTGTCGGTTACTTGCGCAACATCATCATTCACCGCAGACACATTCACCGGAATAGTCAACGATCTGGTTTCACCAGTGTCATCGGTAAATGAAAGACTGACTGAATCAACGCCATTGAAATTTTCATCCGGCGTATATTTTATTTCTCCACTTTCACTAACAGTGACTGTGCCGTGCTCTGCTTGTAACGTACTGCTGTCTATCGAACCATCAATATCATTTACGTTACCGATTAATACCGTTGCATCCTCTGACGTTGAGGTATTTGTAATTGATATTTGCGGCACATCGTTAGTACCTGAAACAGTAATTTGAATTTGAGTGATACCCGTATCACCTTGATCATCGACGACCGTTATTGGAATGGTTAATAACTGACTGTCACCAACATTAAGGCTTTCGTAAGCGCTATCACTTGGATCAAAGCTGTAACGACCATCAGCATTTAAAGTAAAACCATCTGGAGCCACGCTACCATCACTAATTGCATAACTAGCTATCGAATTGTCATCAACATCACTTGATGTCAGCTGCCCTGCAATCGCTGAATCACCTTCGCTAACGCTTGTAATAACAACAGCATCTGCCACAGGCTTATCATTGGTGCCATTAACAGTAATTTGAATTTGAGCGGTATCACTTGCACCTTGTTCGTCGGTGACTGTGACCGGAATAGTAATGACTTCACTATCACCAGTACCTAAGTGCTCATAAGCTTCATCTGCTGAGTCAAAACTGTAGCTACCGTCCTCATTTAAAATAAAGCCAGAAATATCCGGCACGCCGTCACTCAAGGAATACATTAATGGTGAATCATTATCTTCATCTGTTGCATTCAGTTGGCCTTGCAACAAACTGCCCTCTGAACCAGAAAGCTCAACTGAATTTAAAATTGGCTGATCATTCTCATCAACAATCGTGATATTAATTTCTTCTGAATACTCATTGCCCGACATATCTGTCACGGTGACATTTAATGCAAGCGACTCAATCACTTCATGGTTTAAAGTGACACCTTCACGCACCACAATGTCATGCCCATTGACACTAAAATATTCAGCACCTTCTCCTGATAGCGTTATATCAAATTCATGTCTAGAGTCATTATCTGTAATGCTCAAATGCCCGACTACGTCGCCCGCTTGCGCAAACTCAGAAATGGTTGATGATGACAAGGTTATGTCGGTAGGCGCTGAGTTAGAGACTAAAACTTCGCCATCATCAAGCGTTTCGCCTGTCTCTTCTTCAGCAGGGTCTTCTAGAGCTTGCTCTTCAGGTTCGTTACTTATATTGGCTAAATCATTAACAGCAAATTCATTTTCTTGGCGCGCTTCAGTATCCGAAACAGAATCAGTAGCGCCTAATGCTTTTTCGGCTTTAATTTTTTCTTGAGATTGTTCAGCATCTGTCTCAAATGCAGCAACCTTATTTGGCTCTGCTTCATCACTGTTTTGAAAATTACTCGCTGCACTTTCAAACGCATTAAATTCTATTGATGACTCATCATCTTGAAGATTTTTTTCATTAGATTTGCGACCACTTTGCTGACCCTCTAAAGTAAAATCGTCATTGACAACACTGCCATCAATATTATTTTCATTTTCAGCCTGTGAAAGTAATGTATCAATTCGCTCAGAGCCTTGCTGCACATTTTTTAAAAAAAGCTCTTCATCATAACCCGCACTTTCAACGACCTCTTCAGCTTTTTTTAGCTTTCCATCTTTTTCTTTCCCATCAAAAGAAAACAATTCATTCAGATTTTTTTGGTCTTGGTCGTCAGTACTATTCATAAGGTCTCCGCAATGCGCTCGCTGTCATTAATACTTGAAATTAGCGAAATTTCATCTATAACCTTATTAATCTAGTAAAGAATTGAAATTTATCAATGTTTTATCGTGCATAAATAGGTTAGTTTGCATAAATAAGATACGTTTTATAAAAATAACAATAAAAATGAAACATTAAATGAACAGCAACCATATTTTTAAACCGCCCACGGCATGGCGAAGGCTCGATGTCATTGCAGCGTCTTTGTTAATTAATATTTTGGCTTTAGGGCTTCCGTTTGCCATCTTACAAGTGTATGACCGCATCATTCCTAAACAAGCCTTAGACACCTTTACTTTTCTTATTGTTGGTCTGGTAGGCGTTATACTTTTAGACACTTTAGTTAAAATTGCACGCTCAAGCATTTTAAGCTGGGAAGGTGCAAAATTTGACCACAAACAAAGTATGAAAGCTGTTGAGCACATATTGCATGCCGACACCAGTAGCTTTGAAAAAAAACCACACGGCTATTACATTGATAAAATTCATGCCCTAGAAAAAATTCAAGATTTTTATTCTGGCCAATCTATTTTATTGATGATGGACTTTCCCTTTGTCATTATTTTTATCATTTTAATTTGGTTTATTGCAGGCCCATTAGTCATTATCCCTCTTTGTTTATTAGGTTTTTTTGGCATTATTTCAATTGTCACTGGGCAAAAACTACATAAAGCATTAGTTAATCGTTCAGATATGGAAGACCGCCGCCAAAATTTTATCATCGAAGTTCTTAGTGGTATCCATACCGTTAAGGCTATGGCGATGGAGCCTTTTATGATTCGTCGCTATGAACGCTTGCAAGGCCAGTCAGCTGAAAGCATCTTTCAACTCAGTCGTATTAACAGCATTGTGCAAGGCATAGGGGCTACTTTCTCACAGGTTGCTACCATTTCGTTTGTTGGTATAGGCAGCCTTTTTGTCATCAATGGTGATCTCACCATAGGCGCACTAGCCGCAGGTTCAATGCTTTCTAACCGCGTGTTGCAACCGGGTTTAAAAGCCATGTCTATTTGGACTCAGTTTCAATCAGTTCGTCTCGCTCATCGCAAAGTAAAAGAACTCTTTGCAATGCCCAGTGAAATCTCTGGCGAGATTCTAATTGATAATAATTTTCATGGCAGCATAGAGCTTAAAAACTTAAGTTTTCAATATCCAGGCACTGAAAAACCAATTTTAAACAATGTCTCTTTAAACATTAAAGAAGGCGAAATGATCGGCATTACGGGTAACAATGGCTCTGGAAAATCGACCATTATTAAATTATTAGCGGGTTATATTCACCCAGACGAAGGTGATATTAGCATTGGGCATCATCCTGTTTCTGACTATAATTTAGAACAAATTCGCACCCAAATTGGGATAGTGCCTCAATATGGCATTTTGTTTGAAGGCACTATTTTAGAAAACATGACCCTATACCGAGAAGGCGAAGCCATTAAGCAAGCCATCGAACTCTCTAAAATTTTAGGGCTAGAAAAAATTATTGCCCAAATGCCCCATGGCTTAGATACGATGGTGGGTGGTTCTGCCGTGGATAGCTTGTCAGAAGGTGTCCGTCAAAAAATCATTATGGTTCGATCGTTAGTGGGTTACCCTCAAATTATTTTATTTGACGATGCGAATGCAAATTTCGACATTAAAAATGATAACCGATTAATGAATTACATGTCCACATTACGCGGCCAACGCACCATGGTTATTGTGTCGCACCGCCCTTCTTTTCTTAAATTATGCCACCGTGTATTTTTACTTGACGATTGCCAGTTAGTGCCTGTTGACGATGTTTACAATATAGCCATTCATAAAAAGAAATTCGTAGAGGCCAAAGCATAATGGAAGCAATCTCAGCAAAATATGATGGCTCTATTTCTGAAAAAATCACTGAAGCACTGCGCAATGATCAAATTAAAGAATTTAATGCCGCATCGCCTATTGCTGCGTGCCTTTTACCCTTACTAGAAGAACTGGGCTGGCACAACTATGCGCGCGAGCTATTAGAGGCATTGCCTCATTTTTCACCTGATATAGATATTGGTGCTTTGCGTAATATTTTGGTTAATTTAGGTTACGAAAGTAGCGCTCTTGAAAGCCGTATTCACACCATAAAAGCGGACTATTTCCCCTGCCTTTTTATTGCCAAAAATAATACCGTTTACCTATTACTCGATAAAGATGACAAGACTTACCAGTATTTTGACCCTAGCCTTAATAGCAATCAAATTGGTTCACTTAAAAACTTAAAAGGAACTGCTTATGTCTTTACTGATAAAAACAACGCTCACAGTTCTTCTGAGGCAGCCGCGAGTAGTCAAAGTTGGTTTAATAATTTATTAAACCGCTTTAAGGGCATGATGATTCACCTTTTTGTGATGACTGGGCTTATTAATATCATTGCACTCGCTATCCCTTTATCCGTCATGGTTATCTATGACAAGGTTATTGGCAGTAAATCTATAGATACTTTGCCCTATTTAATTGCAGGCATTGCCATTATTTTATTTGCCGATCTCATTTTACGAATTTTTCGTGCCAGTATTTTAGGTAATATAGCAGGGCGGCTTGATTATTTAATTGGCGTTGAAACTTTTAAACAAATTGTGTCATTGCCCCCTATTTTTACCGAACGCTCTACCATGATGTCACAACTTTCACGGTTAAAACAATTTGATTCGATTCGAGATTTTTTCACTGGACAAAATGCTGCTTTAGCGCTCGAACTTCCTTTTGTTATTTTATCTTTGATCGTTTTAGCCCTTTTAGGCGGATGGATTGCGGCTATACCAGTCGTCGTTATTATTATTTACCTATTAATGAGTTTTTTTTGGTTGCCGGAGCTTGCAAAAAAGGTCTTTGTATCTGGCATAGCTAAAACCAATAAAGAACGCATGCTGATGCAATCATTAACAGGGCGGCATGAAATTAAATCTATTGGTGGCGAAACCGTTTGGAAAGAGCGCTTTAGAGAATGTTCGGGTGAAGCGGTTATGGCCACATACAAAACCCATTTAAGCACGGGTATTGTGCATAATATATCTCAAGCATTGATGACTTTGGCTGGCGTAGCCGTTATAGGCATGGGCAGTTTAGGGGTCATGAACGGTAGTGTCACCATGGGGGCGCTCATTGCAATAATGACCTTAGTTTGGCGAATTTTATCGCCTATTCAAAGCTCGTTTTTAACCTATTCTACCTTGCAACAAACTTGGCGTTCAATAAAACAAATTGATCAACTCATGCGCCTCAAAGTCGAGAAACACAGTAATCATGCCAGTCTAATGTTAGATAATTTACAAGGTAGCATCGTGTTAGATCGCATTAGTTTTCGATATGGCGCGGAAGAAAACCCTGCCTTATTAGGCGTTAGTTTATCGCTAAAACCTGGGCAGTCATTGGCTATTTGCGGCGATACGGGTTCTGGCAAATCAACTATTTTAAAAGTTATTTCGGGCATGTATAAACCCCAAGGCGGTAACTTATCCATTGATAACTTAGACATTCGCCAATTAAACGCCCTCGATTTACGCCGTGCTATTGCTTATGTCCCTCAAGACACGCATATGTTTCATGGCTCTATTGCACAAAACTTACGCCTTAATAATGTTTTAGCGACTGATGATGATTTACGGGTCGCGGCAAAAGAAGCGGGTATTTTGGAAACTATAGAAAACCTACCCGAAGGCTTTAATTCACGTATAGGCGACAGCAAAACCGAACAATTTCCACCGGGTTTTAAACGCGCCTTATCAATGGCAAGAGCCTTTATTAGCCCTGCAAAAATAGTTTTATTTGACGAGCCCGGTGCTTCACTAGACGATGAGAGTGACCAAAATTTTATGCGACAAGTTAAAGTGCTACGAAAAAAGAAAACCATCATTATGGTGTCACATCGTCCAAGCCATATTCGCTTGATGGATCATGCCATTTATTTAAGCCAAGGCAGCGTTGCCTTTGAAGGGACACCTGACGAAGTGATTAAACTCATCTTGGAGAATGCTCGATGAAAGAAAGCAATACCATATTTAATTCTAATAATAATGCTGGGTTGCCAAGGGCGCGCGCACGCTATTTAACTCAAGCATTGGCACTTGAAGAAGAAAGCCCATCCAGCATTATTAGAGCATCCATATTTTTAAGTATTATTTTATTTGTGTCTCTTGTTTACTGGGCCTCTATCACTAAAGTTGATGAAGTTTCTGTTGCACCGGGTGAAATTTTACCTGCTGGATTAATTCATAATATTCAGCACTTAGAAGGCGGCATTATCGAATCCATTCTTGTTCGGGACGGTGACGTGGTTAATAAAGGTGATTTATTAATGAGCTTATCACCACAAAGCACTCAATCTGACTTACTAAAGGTGCAATCTCGACAGTTTTACATTGAGCTTCAAATTGAGCGTCTTAATTCGGTTATTGAAAAAAGGTTACCTGTTTTTGTTCAAATTTTAAATTCTGATCTCGCTAAAGAGCGACTCATTAATCAACAAAAAGCTCTCTATGACTCAGAAATAGTTGCTCATGAAAATGAGATCAAAACCATTAATCAACAAATCGTCTCTAAAGAAGGTGAATTAGTCCGAAATACCAACCAAATTAAATCCATCAACAATGAAATTACATTGCTCAACGAACAAGTTAATATTCGTAAAAAATTAAGCCAACAAGGCTTATTAGCCAGAACAGAGTTGTTAACCACTCAATCTAGTCTACTCGAATCCATTAGAACATTAAGAAATTTAGAAGATAGCTCTGCATCGGCAACTTCAGCCATTAAAGAAAAACGTCAATTAAGAGCAGAAATTATTGCTCGCTTTATTCGTGATAAAAAAATGGCCTCGGGCGACTTATTAAACCAACTCGCCGAAGTTAAACTTGACATTGCAAAACTACAAAACCGCGTACAACGTTTAACCATTAATTCACCCATTCATGGCATTATTCAAGCATTAGCGTTTTCAAACATCAATGAAGTTGTGCCATCAAGCCAAGTTATTATGCGGATTATCCCAATTGATGATGAACTGGTTGTTGAAGCGAGATTGTCGACTAATGATATTGGTTATATTCAAGTTGGGCAAAAAGCTGAAGTTAAAATAGATAGTTTTGATGCGTCACGATTTGGCAGCGCGGAAGGCATCATTGAAATCATATCGGCCACGACCTATTTGGATGAGCAGCAAGCGCCTTATTACAAAGCGAAAATTAAAATTAAACGCACTTATCTTGGTGACGACCCTACAACCCATATTTTAATCCCAGGCATGACCGTACAAGCCAACATTAAAATTGGCGTTAAAACCTTATTAGATTACTTACTAAAACCGATTTCAAGAGGTTTTGATAATGCTTTCCATGAAGTGTAGCTAAAGGGCTCGGTTTAATGATTAGATATTCGTATGGTATGAATGAAGCTAATTTTTTGCACGCCAGTGACCACTGCGTCCACCCAGTTTTTCTAACAATCTGATATCACTAATTATCATTCCTTTATCCACTGCTTTGCACATGTCATAAATGGTTAAGGCAGCTATTGATGCCGCCGTTAACGCTTCCATTTCTACGCCTGTTCTGTCTTTTAATTTACAACGCGTTGTAATTCGCACACAGCTGTTTTGTTCGTCGGCTTCACAATCAACCTTTATCGACGTTAGCATGAGAGGATGGCAAAGGGGGATTAAATTAGAACATTGTTTTGCGGCTTGTATGCCGGCAACCCTAGCGACTGCCAACACATCACCTTTTTTATGACTGCCCCCAACGATCATTTTTAATGTTTCTGGCTGCATTGTAATGATAGCTTGAGCAATGGCGACACGTTCTGTTTTATCTTTATCAGAGACATCAACCATGTGTGCCTCACCTTTTTCATTTAAATGTGTTAGTTGGTTCATTCTGCTTTTACAATTAATTTAAAACACAGTGTAACAAAATTATGCAGGGCTTAAACAAGCGAAAGTGCTTTTAAAAACTGCCTTCCTTGGCGTTTTTAGTTTTAATGCCTATGCCTGAAAATCATGTTTCGTTTTTATTATTTTACAGTGGCTAAATCACCCCAAACTTGCTTTAAGCGTTTGTCGCGACCACAGCTCCAACGATAAAAATTGTATCGTGCTGCGTTGGTTTTGTAATAATTTTGGTGGTAAGCCTCATCACCTTTAATGGGATAAAACGTTGTTTTATCTAAAATAGGCATGACCACTCTTTGACCCGAAAATTTAGCAATCACTTTTTCTTTTGACGCTTCTGCTAGTTTTCGTTCTTGCGCATTAGCAGGAAAAATAGCACTTAAATATTCAAAGCCTTTATCGCAAAATTGTCCTCTATCATCAAACGGGTCAATATTCACCCAAAAATGATCTAATAGGTTTTGATAGCTGACTACTTTGGGGTCATATTCAATTTCGACCGCTTCATAATGCCCTTTATGATTACCCTTATAGGTTGGATTTTTAAGCTCGCCTCCAGTAAAACCTGACACCACTTCGGATACCCCATCTAGTTTTTCAAAATCTGCTTCCATACACCAAAAGCAACCTCCTGCAAATGTCGCGATGTCTGCCATCGCAGACGAACCTGTCATCATCAGTAAAAATGCGCCTGCTAGTTTAATTTTTTTCATCGTTTATCCTCTACTAATTTGTAACCACTAAGAGTTATTATAGCCATAATAGTTCCTTATGGTTAATGTCGATACTTATCCTTACGCACATTATGATAAAAAATATAAATTGAGTGATATAGTAGTCAATACTTACTTTAGGTTTTTCATTCATGTCATTATTAACACCGCATAATAATCAACTCATTGACCCCTTTGGTCGACGAATTGATTATGTGCGCTTGTCGTTAACTGACAAATGTAATTTTCGTTGTTTTTACTGCATTCCCGAAGGCTTTAACGACTTTGAAGCACCTGAGCATTGGTTAAATTTTACTGAAATTGAACAAATCATTCGTGTTTTTGCCAATCTTGGTGTCAGCAGGGTCCGTTTAACAGGCGGTGAGCCATTGGTGCGTAAAAACATAGCGCAACTAGCCACTCGTTTATCTCAATTAAATGGCTTAACTGACTTATCACTCAGCACCAATGCGTCACTCCTTAATAAGCAAGCTAAAGCTTTAAGCACTGCGGGCATTAACCGCATTAACGTTAGTTTAGATAGCCTAAACCCCAAACGATTTAAAGACATAACAGGGGCCGAATTACAGCCTGTTTTAGAGGGCTTAATGGCGGCTAAAGACGCTAACTTAGGCCCTATTAAAATTAACATGGTCGCGATGAAAGGCATTAACGATGATGAGTTTCTCGACATGATTGCGTTTTGCCAACAACATCAATTTACCTTGCGCCTTATTGAAACCATGCCCATGGGCGAGGCAGGCCAAGCAGCTACTGACCATTTTTTTGACTTACAAAAGGTTAAAAAAGAGATTCAAAAGTCGATTAACTTAATCCCCAACACCATGCCCAATGGTGGTGGCCCTGCGCGTTATTATCGCCTTGCTAATAGCGATGCCAGCATTGGCTTTATCACACCTTTATCTCAACACTTTTGTGAAAGCTGCAACCGTGTTCGTTTATCCGTCGATGGCACATTATATTTATGCTTAGGACAAAATGACAAGGTAGAATTACGACCTTTGGTACGCGCAGGCATTAGCGATGAAGCATTAACCGAAGTGATTAAAAATGCGATTGCAAAGAAACCTGAAAAACACGATTTTAACGAAAAGAAACAACACGTTGTGCGACTAATGAGCATGACCGGTGGATAAAAACAAAATGAGCACACAAGAACTAAAACCTTTTCAAGCCCTTAATATTGCTGTTATGACGGTCTCGGATAGACGTACCGAAGCGGATGATACATCCGGTGATTTATTAGTCAGTCGCATTGCTGATGCGGGCCACAACTTAGCTGAAAAAGTCATTGTTAAAGATAGCAAGTATAAAATTAGGGAAATCATATCGCGTTGGATTGCTGATTCTCATGTTCATGCTATTGTGACCACGGGCGGTACAGGCTTAACAGGTCGTGATATTACGCCAGAGGCGATAGAGCCTTTGTTCGATAAAAAAATTGATGGTTTTGGTGAGTTATTTCGCCAACTCTCCTATCAATTTATTAATACCTCAACCATTCAATCACGCGCTACGGGCGGTATTGCTAATGCCACGGCCATTTTTTGTTTACCTGGATCGACGGGTGCATGCAAAGATGGTTGGGATGGTATTATTAAATTTCAACTCGATATTAATCATCAGCCCTGCAACTTAGTGGAGCTAATGCCTCGCTTTAATGAGCAATAATAATGAGTAGCTGCGATATTCCTAACGTTGAGTTAATGCCCTATCAAGAAGCACTTAAGCAATTGTTAGCTCAAGTTAATCAACAAACTAACACTGAAAAACCTGGTGTAGATACGGCTTTCAACCGCATTTTAGCCGAAGACATTACCTCAACCATTAATGTGCCGCCTGCTACCAATAGCGCAATGGATGGCTATGTTTTTAATAACAAAGACCTCAACCCAAAGGGTGACACTCGGCTACCCATTAGCCAACGCATTTGCGCTGGCGAAATGGGCTCACCTTTATTGGCTGGCACTTGTGCACGTATTTTTACGGGTGCGCCTATTCCTGATAATAGCGATACTGTCATTATGCAAGAGTGGGTAAGCATTGAAAATGATCACATTATTTTTAATCGCCAGCTTGCCGCAGGTACTAATTGTCGACGTGCTGGTGAAGACATTGAACAAGGCCAAGTCATCTTAACCAAAGGCACAAAAATTAGAGCGCAAGAACTGGGCTTAATCGCATCCATTGGTCTAAAAACCGTGACTGTTTTTGCAAAAACCACCGTCGGTTTATTTTTAACAGGCGATGAATTAGTCGAACCTGGGCAAGCTTTAAAAGCAGGCCAAATTTACGATTCAAATAGCTATACCCTACAAGGCCTATTGCACAGTATGGACTGCAATATTATCCACCTTGGTATTATTGGGGACACCTTAGAAGCCACTAAACAAGCCTTAAACACCGCGGCGGATAAAGCAGACATTGTCATTACCACGGGTGGCGTTTCAGTTGGTGAAGAAGACCATGTGCGTATTGCTTTAGAGGCCATCGGCAACACGACGCTATGGCGTTTAAACATAAAACCGGGCAAGCCTTTAGTGTATGGCACCATTAATAACACGGCCTTTATCGGTTTACCTGGCAACCCTGTATCGGCCTTTGTGACCTTTTGCCTGTTTGTTTGCCCACATTTAAAAAAGATGCAAAACAAACACCAGTTTTTGCCCACATCATTTCAAGTGAAGGCTGCTTTTAATTGGCCAAAACCAGACAAACGGCGTGAGTTCTTACGCGCTCGTTTAAGTCAAAATGAGCACGGCATGGCACAAGTTGGCATCTACAAACATCAAGGCTCTGGGGTTTTAATGTCAACATCTTGGGCTACGGGCGTTATCGAGGTGCCTGAAAATACCGCTATCCAACAAGGTGACATGGTGAATTACATCCCTTACGCTGAGTTTTTGTCTTAAGGAACCTTTGATAAATGAACATTAATATTTTATATTTCGCCTCATTCCGTGAAGCCCTAAACTGCGAAAAAGAAGTCATAAAATTAGAAGATGGCCTTAATGACATTAGCGATCTCAAACAGTTTCTAGCGAAGAGGCAAGGTGCTTGGTCAGATATTTTTAACGAACAAAAAAAAATATTAGTGTCGATCAATCAAACGATGGCTAAAAACCATTCGCACATATCAGCCGAAGATGAAATTGCCTTTTTTCCTCCCGTTACAGGTGGATAAGCCAAAGATAAAATGATCATCACCATTCAAACAGACACGTTTAATGCCAGCGATGTTGTAGAGCAATTAATGCAAGGGCGTAAAGACATTGGTGCAGCGGTAACTTTTACCGGCTATGTACGCGACTTATCTAACAACAATAATCTCAAAAGCCTGTTTTTAGAACATTACCCAGGCATGACAGAACAATCACTTAAACACATCGCTGAACACGCTAAAACTCGCTGGCCAATTGATGATATTGCCATTATCCACCGTGTTGGTCATCTATCGCCCAGTGAGCCTATTGTCATGGTCGCAACAGTATCGGCACACAGAAAATCAGCCTTTCATGCGGCTGAATTTATTATGGATTACTTAAAAACCGAAGCGCCTTTTTGGAAAAAAGAAATCACTAAAGAAAGTGGCGAATGGATAGCGGCTAAAAAGAGCGATATTAATGAAAAAGCAAAATGGTAGTTGCTCCTAATTAAGACGTAAATTTAATGTCATAATAAATGTGCTTCTTCACTCTTCTATTTCGCAAGGTATTATAGGTAAAGTCGTAAATTATGCCTGCGATTAGAGACTATTCTTTTTAATTTAAATAATAAAGTCGATATAAAAAAGTAGGTATCGAGATTTTTAATGGATTTAAAGCTCTTAAACAGTAAAGTTTAGTGACATCACCGCAGAAAAGGAAATGCTCTTAATGCAAAAATATTTGTTAGAATATACCTGCTCTAAATCACCTATCAGTATAATAGTGCAAAGCAGAATTAATTAACGTGACGACAGAGCTTAAAATTGACATCTGTATTGCTTATAACAAGTTATTTTAATAAACAGAATAAAATCAAATAATGCGTTCGTAGCTCAGTTGGATAGAGTGCAAGCCTCCGAAGCTTGAAGCGTGGGTTCGATTCCCGCCGAGCGCACCATTTTTAAAATCTTGACCCTACCAATAATCAAAAAATAACCCATGCGGAAAAACAAGCTGAAAAAGTAACGGTGCTTGCCACTAATCCTGCATTTTTATGAGTTAACATTTCGTCAAGAGGCAGAAATAGATTTAGAGAAATCGGCTAAATGGTATGAACTACAAAAAAACATCTTGGCTTTGACTTTCTTGATGAAGTTGAGAAAAAATGTTCTATTATTAAAAATACACCTTTGATATTTGAAGAGGTTTTAAAAAAATTAAGGCGTATTGTCATTGATCGTTTCCCATTCAATATATTTTATCTAGTTGAAGAGAAATCAATTGTTATTGTTACCGTTATTCACGGAAGCCTCCACCCTAAAAAATGGCGAAAAAGAATGTAACAAATCTATCAGACGTCAACTACTTTGGCCTGTTACCAGCAATTCACGGTCAAACACTAAAAAGTGCCTAAACTATCCGGAAATGACATA
>CAYZQE010000023.1:0-27087 GCA_964480635.1 uncultured Gammaproteobacteria bacterium
ATAGCGTTGCCACCGAAAGTACCGTTGTTAGCGTTAGAGCCGTTACCCATGAAAGGCATGTCGAAAGCAGAAACAGTAGAAGAAGCCATTAAAAGTACAGCAGCTGTAATGATAGTTTTCATAATAAATCTCCAATAATATAATAAAAAAGTGTTTCGAAGAGTTCGAATAAGTTTTGAACCCCTCAACATGAAGCAAACTATATTAGAATTTGCTTATATGGTCAAGCATTAATTTATAATATTTTAATATTCTGTATTAGATGGGTAATGGCTTTAAACGCTATGAAGTTCAAAGTTATTGGACTTGTTCAGTGTCTCCTTAGGGAGTCTAATGCCATTTTAATATAAAGATGACGAAGTTTATTGGTTATTTTACCTGGTTTCCCAGAGCCTATTTTTTTACCATCTATAGTGGTGACAGGCATGACAAACGAGGTGGCTGATGTAATAAACGCTTCTGCTGCATTGAGTGCTTCATCAACGCTAAAACTACGCTCTTCAATATTGAACTTTTCTTCTTTAGCCAGTTTTAGTATCGCTTTACGAGTTATCCCTGCCAAAATTTCATGGCCTAAGTGCCGCGTAACCAAAGTGCCTTGTTGCGTAATAATATAGGCATTATTTGAACTTCCTTCAGTAATAAAGCCCTCTTCAACCATCCATGCATCATCTGCACCAGCATTTTTTGCCAGCATTTTTGCCATGCAGGGTGCGAGTAATCCTATGGTTTTTATATCTCTGCGCGCCCATCTTATGTCGGGGGTTGTCATAATAGAGATTCCGGTTAGGGCTTGAGGGTTGTCAATGAGGTTTTTACTTTGAGTAAACATGACCAGTGATGGTTTAGCATCTTTAGGATAAACAAATTCACGATCAGCGACTCCACGAGTAATTTGTAAATAAACCAAACCATTTTGCAGGTCATTTTTTTCGATTAATGTCTTTTGAGCGCGTTCAATAAATTCATCGGTTTCAGGAGAATCCATATCCAATTCATTAAGAGAGCGTTTTAATCGAGTTAAATGACCGCCATTATCAATCAGTTTTCCCTGCATAACAGAGCAAACTTCATACACTCCGTCGGCAAATAAAAAGCCACGATCAAATACTGATATTTTAGCGTCAGCTTCGTTAACATAGTCGCCATTGACGTATACAATTCTGCTCATAATTTCCTCAATCATTAAATGCCTAGCCCCAAAGTTCAGGCTTTGCTGGGTGAATATTGCCATTTTCAAAGTGAATGGCATGCTGACGGTCTTTGTCTAATAGTAATGGCCCATCAAGATCAACAATGGCAGTATTTTGTGCCACTAAAAATGCAGGTGCCATTGCTAATGAGGTCGCTAACATGCAGCCCACCATAATTTGTAAGCCTTCATCTTGCGCCGCTTGCTTAAGAGCTAAAGCTTCAGTTAAGCCACCTGTTTTGTCTAGTTTAATATTAATCATGTCGTATTTTCCGACAATATCAACTAGTGATGAACGATCATGGCACGACTCATCGGCACAAATAAGAATGGGATGTTCAAGGTTTTTAAGAATGTCATCTTGGCCTACAGGAAGAGGCTGTTCAATCATTTCTACGCCCAATGCATGTAAAGGTGGAACCAATTGTTGATAAATATCAGCATTCCAGCCTTCATTGGCATCAACAATAAGGCGCGCATTAGGAGCGCCATCACGCACTGCTTGTACGCGTTCAAGATCGCCTTTACCGGCTAACTTTAGTTTTAGTAGCGGGCGATGTGAATTTTTTGCAGCGGCACTATGCATCTTTTCTGCACTATCTAATGACAAAGTATAAGCAGTTAGTAGTGGTTTAAGCGCACTGATTTTAGCTAGTGCAGACGCTTGAGTATTCGCTTTTTTTGCATCTAAATCCCATAAGGCACAATCAATTGCATTTCTGGCTGCTCCTGCTGGCAGTAAGAATTGTAACTCTATCGTGGTTAAGCCGGATGCTATGTTACTGCGTAATGAATTGATTTGTTGCATAACAGAGACACAAGATTCATTGTATCGTGCATAGGGTACGCACTCAGCATGTCCTTTAAATGCCCCATCGCTTAGCTCGACGACGACAACATCGACTTGGGCTTTACTACCACGTGAAATAGTAAAGCTACCACGAATTGGCCAAGACTCTGTTTTAACGACAAGATCGATCATGGGCAAAGAACATCAACAATGCGTGAAACACCTTGGCGCATAGGGTCTACTGTGACTAAGCCAAATTCTTCTTCCGTTTTTTTAAGATAAACTTCTGCGGTTTGCTCATCCAGCTTTGATGTATTAACGCAAATACCCACAAATTTTGCATTAGGATTAGTGAGTTTTGCAGCGGCCAATGAAACATCCATACAATGTTGTAAGCTGGGTAGTGAAAAAGAGGGGAGACCACGCATATGAGTCCGCGTAGGTTCATGACAAAGCACTAATGCATCTGCTTGTGATCCATGAATTAAGCCCATAGTCACGCCAGAAAATGAGGCATGAAATAAAGAGCCTTGGCCTTCAATAATATCCCAATGATTTTCATCGTTTGCAGGAGAGAGTGACTCGACAGAGCCGGCAATAAAGTCAGCAACAACCGCATCAACTGAAACACCTGCGCCAGTAATTAAAATACCTGTTTGACCCGTCGCACGGAAATCAGCATTGATATTACGCTGCCGCATTTCTTTTTCTATCGCTAATGCGGTATACATTTTGCCACAAGAGCAATCTGTTGCAACGGGTAATAAGCGTTTTCCGCTACGTTTAACACCTGCGGCGACAGGAAATTTTTCATTGGAATGGCGCACATCAAAGAGCTGTCTGCCCAACCTTTTAGCAGCCACTTTTAGTATGGGTACATCGGCTAATTTATTGTGTAACCCTGATGCTATATCCATGCCTTGCTCTAATGCCTCAAGTAAAACACTCATCCACTTATCTGAGATAATACCGCCTCGATTAGCAACACCAATGACTAATGTTTTTGCACCAGCGGCAACAGCCTCTTTGATGCTCATATCTTGCAAACCTAAATCAGCATGACAACCCTGCATACGAAATTGAGCAAGCGCATTTTCTGGGCGCCAATCGCAAATGCCTTGAGCTACTTTTGCTGCGAGTGGATCAGCCGCATCACCTAAAAACAATAAGTAAGGAATTTGAATATTCATGGTGCTATCTCAGATTTTATAATGTATAGATATTAAGCAGTTTTTATAAATATATGATTGCAAATATCATCATAAAAACAACATATATTGCAATATTATTCTTAAATATGGTATTTTTTTAGAATAATATTCTATTAATATGAAATAATGCGGCAGATTATAAAATTCATTGATTGTGTAAAGAGGATGTTTTGTAAGTGATTAATAATGTAACCGATCGTAAAATATTAAACTTGCTGCAAACAAATGGTCGAATGACCAATGCAGAGTTATCAGACAAGGTTAATCTTTCTCCTTCTGCTTGTTTACGTCGAGTGCAAAGACTAGAGGAAAGCAAAGTCATTGACGATTATGTGATGTTGGTCTCCCAAGATGCGATTGGTAAGCCGACCAATATTTTTGTCGTTATTAGCTTAAAAAGTCAAACAGAAGAATCCTTTGATGCTTTTGAAGCTGCGATTAAATCGTGCCCCGAAATTATGGAATGTTTTTTGATGTCGGGTGATTCAGATTATTTAATTCGCATTGTGGCGGCGGATACTCAGGATTATGAACGTATTCATAAGCAGCATCTTGCACGCTTACCGGGTGTGTCACGGATACAATCAAACATTGCTCTTAGAACGGTGTTTAAAAAAACGGCTGTGATCATTTAAGGAGCCTCTGATTAAGTCCATAATTTTTATCTAAGCCAAATTATTGTCAGCTAGGCATCGGATTGCAGTGTCATCTAGATACCACAAAATTCGATAACAACGCTGACGATCATTTGGCAACGACCCGTAGGGAAGCCACATGGATGTGGTGAATGTCGATAATGCAGGAGCATTTATCGACCTAGCTATCAAGCCATTCTCTCCGTCGTTTCAACTATTACTAAGGACTCGTCATTAGCTTCAAGTTGCGCCTAGTATAGAACGGCTTGATAGCTCGTAAAATTTTATGGACTTAATCAGAGGCTCCTTAAGGATATTTATATCCTTTATGTCTTTAGCCATCGTATTTTTAAAATAGGTAATAGCCTTCAATGTCATACGCCAATAATGTCACTATAAGGTTTGTAGTCGTCAAATTAACTACGCCACTCTAGTGTGTGAGGGGATTTTTTCGAAGGCAAAAAAAAGCCCCTCAAGGAGAGGGGCCAAAATACCCTGTAAGGGCAATAATCACAAAAGGAGGAATGGATTTTTAAATAAACTATAAGCCTTATAAAAGGTAATTTACTTAAAGATCCACTCCAAGAGCAAAGCTCTTAGAGTAGACTCTAACTTCTAAGTCGAACTTACTGTGCTGAACTTACTGTGTAATTACACCGCGAGTTTCGCTGTTTGCAGCTGTATCAGCTTTAGAGTTGATATCGCCGTTTGCTTTACCAGTGTAAGCAGCCGTTGCATCAGAATCCATCTTAGAAGTACCGCGACCTTTGAAAGACATAGCGAAAGAAAACTCGCCTTCGCCGTCAGCAGAACCAGTGCCTTTTTGAGCGCCGTTACCAGCAGTATCAGTAATAGCGTTGCCACCGAAAGTACCGTTGTTAGCGTTAGAACCGTTACCGAAAAAAGGCATGTCGAAAGCAGAAACAGTAGAAGAAGCCATTAAAAGTACAGCAGCTGTAATGATAGTTTTCATAATAAATCTCCAATAATATAATAAAAAAGTGTTTCGAAGAGTTCGAATAAGTCTTGAACCCCTCAACATGAACGAACTATATTAGAGTTTTCTTATATGGTCAAGTAATAATATTAAAATCTTTTAAAATACTTATGTTGACCTGCGGCAAGGCAATCTTATAAAGAAAGCTTCTTATATTTAATGCGTTGAGGCTGGTCTGCATCATGTCCCATGCGTTGTTTTCGATTGGCTTCATAATCAGAATAGTTACCCTCGTACCAAAACACGTCACTATCTCCTTCAAAAGCGAGTATATGCGTGGCTATACGATCAAGAAACCAACGGTCGTGCGAAACAACAACTGCACAGCCCGGAAAATTTAAAATGGCTTCTTCTAAGGCGCGTAATGTTTCAACGTCAAGGTCATTGGTAGGCTCGTCGAGTAACAATAAGTTACCACCTGATTTTATGAGCTTGGCTAAGTGGACACGATTGCGCTCACCACCAGATAAGTTTTTAATTAGCTTTTGTTGGTCAGAGCCCTTAAAGTTAAAACGTGAGACATACGCACGTGACGATACTTCATAGGAACCCACTTTAATAAAATCTAGGCCATCAGAAAGCTCATGCCAGATGCTATTGTCGCCATTTAAAGCTTCACGAGATTGATCAACATGAGCAATTTTTACGGTTTCTCCTATTTTAAGGGTGCCTTCATCTAAATTTTCTTGTTCAGTGAATACTTTAAATAAGGTCGATTTACCCGCGCCATTAGGGCCAATAATGCCAACGATGCCACCGCGAGGTAATTTAAAGTTTAAATCTTGATACAGGCATTTATCACCATATGATTTTTTTCCGTTATCAATTTCAATCACTACATCACCTAATCTAGGTCCTGGTGGGATGTATAGTTCGTTGGTTTCTGCACGTTTTTGATTTTCAGCGGATGCAATTTCCTCAAAGCGTTTAATCCGTGCTTTGCCTTTAGATTGTCGGCCTTTGGGGTTAGTGTTTACCCATTCTAGCTCGGCTTTCATGGCTTTAGCTCTGGCATGTTCTGTTTTGGCTTCATGGCTTAATCGATTTTCTTTTTGTTCTAGCCAAGATGAATAATTACCTTCCCAAGGAATACCATGGCCTCGGTCTAGCTCTAATATCCAACCCGCAACGTTATCTAAAAAGTAACGATCGTGAGTGACAGCAACCACGGTACCTTCAAAGTCTTTTAAGAAACGCTCTAACCATGCGACAGATTCTGCGTCTAAATGGTTGGTTGGTTCATCCAGTATGAGCATGTCTGGATTTGAGAGTAATAAACGACATAGTGCGACGCGACGGCGTTCTCCACCCGATAGGTGCTCTACTTTTTCATCCCAAGGTGGTAAGCGTAGGGCATCGGCTGCTATTTCAAGTTTACGTTCTAAGTCCCAGGCACCTTCGGCATCAATTTTTTCTTGCAAAGTTGCTTGTTGAGCGAGTAGTTCATTCATTTCATCGTCAGACATGGGCTCCGCAAACTTCATGCTGATGGCGTTAAAGTCATCTAATAGGGCTTTGGTTTCAGCAACGCCTTCTTCAACGTTGCCTCTTACGTCTTTACTATCATCAAGTTCAGGTTCTTGCGCTAAATAACCAATTTTTATGCCGGCTTGGGGGCGGGCTTCGCCTGTAAAGTCTTTATCTATGCCAGCCATTATGCGTAGTAAAGTTGATTTTCCCGAGCCGTTATAGCCTAAGACACCAATTTTGGCACCGGGGAAAAAATTAAGTGAAATGTTTTTTAAAATTTCTTTTTTAGGAGGGACTGTTTTGCCCAAACCGTTCATTGTGAAAATATACTGTGCCATGAGCTCTTTGCTTATTTTTAGTGGGTTATTGAGACGTTAAAACATCTAAAGATATCAGAAAATAAAATCTATAGTTATTATTAATAAATTTTAAACAATTTTGTCTCTTTCATCTATCATTCAATTAACAATAGATAAAGAAAATTTCCACAATGGATTCTCAAGATAGACAAAAAGATAGTTTTCAGTTTGGTGCAAATGGGCATTATATTGAAGAATTGTATGCGCAATATATCGAAGATAAGAATAGCGTTGATGAGCAATGGCAAGATTGGTTTAAAGCGCTTAAAGATGAATCAGGTGAAGCTGATTTAAATCATCTAGACATTCAAAATAAAATTCGTAAAGCAGCCTTAGCCCGTGTTGAAAACTCAGCGACTAAAAATGAGGCTGACCGGTATGCTTTAAAACAAGTGTCTGTGTTGCAATTAATCAATGCTTATCGCTTTCGCGGTCATCAAATTGCAAACTTAGACCCCTTAAAATTAATTGATAAAGAAAGGCCTGTCGAATTAACGTTGCAAGACCATGATTTATCATCGGCTGATTTGAATACTACGTTTAATGCGGGCTCATTATTTGGTGTTGAGCAAGCAACGTTACGTGACATTATTGATCGCCTCGAAAAAACCTATTGTGGCTCTATCGGTTCAGAGTATATGTATATTGCTGATACCCAACAAAAACGATGGATTCAAAAACGTTTAGAGCCCTCATTAGCAACACCTGATTTTAAACTGGGTCGCCGCCGTCGAATTTTAGAGCGAATTATCGCTGCTGAAAATTTAGAAAAATATTTGCACACGCGCTATGTCGGGCAAAAGCGTTTTTCTTTAGAAGGTGGTGAAGCTTTAATTCCAGTACTTGATCGTTTAATGCAGCAAGCGGGTAAAAAAGATGCGCGCGAAATTGTCATTGGTATGGCACATCGTGGTCGTTTAAATGTACTCACTAATTTATTTGGAAAAATGCCTAAAGACTTGTTCGATGAGTTTGAAGGCAACGTGTCTTGGGATAAAAAATACAATTATGATGTGAAATACCACCAAGGGTTTTCATCGGATATTAATACCGTGACAGGGCCAATGCATATTGCTTTAGCCTTTAACCCATCCCATTTAGAAATTGTAAACCCTGTTATTGAAGGTTCTGTTAGGGCAAGGCAGCACCGCACACCAGGGCTTAACGCTAAAAAAGTAGTGCCTATTTTAATTCATGGTGATGCGGCATTTGCAGGCCAAGGCGTGGTTATGGAAACGCTTAATATGTATAGCACACGTGGTTATCGCACAGGCGGCACGGTACATATTATTGTTAATAATCAAATTGGTTTCACCACCAGTCACCCTAAAGATAATCGTTCTACTTTTTATTGTACTGAAGTGGCCAGAATGGTTCAGGCACCTATTTTTCATGTCAATGGTGATGACCCAGAGGCGTGTGTTTATATCGCCGAGCTGGCAATGAATTTTCGCATGAAATATCAGCAAGATGTCGTCATCGATATTATCTGTTATCGCCGTTACGGCCATAACGAAGCCGATGAACCGGCCGTTACTCAGCCTTTAATGTACGCGGCTATTCGTAATCATCCTCGAATTGTAGAATTACATGCGGCTGAATTAATTAAGCAAAAAGTGGTTAATCAACAGCAAGTTGATGACATGATAAGCGATTATCGCCGTGCCTTAGAGCAAGGCGGCGGCGTGGCACTCAATGTTATTTCTGGATTGAAACATAATTTGCAGCGTAACTGGCATGAATTTGATTCAGTAGACACCACTCAGATTGATAAAACATCGACCAATGTTTCTTTAGAAAAACTTAAGGCATTAGGCGCTAAATTATTAAGTTTGCCTCAAGACTTTTTATTGCATCACCGCGTTAAAAAAATTATGGATAACAGGCAGTTGATGACCTCTGAAGAAATTGATTGCGACTGGGGTTTTGCTGAAACGTTGGCGTATGCATCATTATTAGAACAAGGTTATGCGGTTCGAATATCTGGACAAGATAGCGAGCGAGGTACTTTTTTTCATCGTCATGCTGTCGTTCATCACCAAGACACCGGCAAAGTGTATGTACCATTAAAATATATAAAAGAAGACCAGCCAAGGTTTGAAGTGATTAACTCCTTTTTATCTGAAGAGGCTGTTTTAGGCTTTGAATATGGTTATGCATCAACAGACCCAGATACCTTAGTGATTTGGGAAGCACAGTTTGGTGATTTTGCTAATGGCGCTCAAGTCGTCATAGATCAGTTTATCAGTTCTGGTGAAGTAAAATGGGGGCGTAAAAATGACTTAGTGATGCTTTTGCCCCATGGTTATGAGGGGCAAGGGCCTGAGCATTCTTCAGCACGTTTAGAGCGTTATTTGCAATTGTGTGCGCAAAATAATATGCGTGTTGTTATGCCTACAACACCCGCACAAATTTACCATTTATTACGCAGCCAAATGGTTATTAAAAAACGCAAGCCTCTGATTGTTATGAGCCCTAAAAGCTTATTGCGTCACCCTGCGGCGGTGTCATCTTTAGCGGAGTTAAGTACGGGGCAGTTTTATCCCGTGTTAAAAGAAAAAGTTGATATAGATAATGAAAAAGTAGAACGGCTTATTATCTGCACGGGAAAAATCTATTATAAATTACTAGAAACAAGGCAACAAAAATACTCTTTAACGACAGCAATTATTCGATTAGAACAGTTATATCCTATTCCCATTAAAGAGTTAAGTGAGCAGTTTAAATTGTATCCTAATGTAGAGGTTCTGGCTTGGTGTCAAGATGAGCCGCAAAACCAAGGTGCTTGGCTCACCATTCATTCTGCCTTATATCAATTAGCCAAGGGAATACCATTAATTTATGCCGGACGTGAAGCATCTGCTTCGCCTGCGGTCGGTTATATGGGCTTTCATCAAGAGCAAGAACTCCAACTAGTGACAGATGCATTTGAATCTGAATCACTTTTTAATCATTCCGAGGAATACCTATGACTACCGAAATAACTGTCCCTGTCTTACCTGAATCTGTCACTGAAGGTACGTTAGGTGCTTGGCATAAACAAGAGGGTGATTTAATTCAACGTGATGACCATTTAGTTGATTTAGAAACCGATAAGGTGGTGTTAGAAATTGTTGCGTTAGAAGCAGGTCGCTTAGTTAAAATCAATTGTGAAGAAGGCGATACCGTGACTAATAACCAAGTGCTTGGTTTGATGGAAGCAGTTGCTGAAACGGATGCGAAAAAGCCAAGTAAAGCAGAGCCGGCGTCAACACCTAAAGCAGGGCCCGCAGCACGTAAACTGATGCACCAAAATGATTTAAGCGAAACGACAATTGCTGGTACTGGAAATAAGGGTAGCATTACAAAGCAAGATGTTGAACAGCATCTTGCTCAAAAAACGGTTTCGACCAAACAAGCGCAATCTAAACAGCCAACCTCAGCGGCAGAAACAGTCAATAGAGAGCAGCGCGTACCCATGAGCCGTATGCGGCACAGCATTGCCAACCGATTAAAGCAGGCGCAAAACACAGCCGCGTTATTAACAACGTTTAATGAGGTTGATTTGCAACCTATGAAAGAGTTACGCGATAAATATAAGGCTTCTTTTGAAAAAACACACGATGTAAAACTAGGAATGATGTCTTTTTTTACTAAGGCAGTTATCGAGGGTTTAAAGCGGTTCCCAATTATGAATGCGTCTATTGAAGGCAGTGATATTGTCTATCATGATTATTATGATATCGGTATTGCTGTCAGTTCAGATAGGGGTTTAGTTGTGCCGATCTTAAGAGATGCTGAGCAGCTAAGCTATGCCGGTGTTGAAAAAAGTATTCGGGTGTTAGCGGGTAAGGCTCGCGATGGAAAGTTATCCATTGATGATTTAACCGGCGGTACATTTAGTATCACCAATGGCGGAATTTTTGGTTCAATGCTATCTACTCCTATTTTAAATCCCCCGCAAAGTGCCATTTTAGGTATGCATTCAATTACCGATAGAGCCGTTGTTCGTAACGGTGAAATAGTGATTAGACCCATGATGTATCTAGCAGTGACCTATGATCATCGACTTATTGATGGTAAAGATGCCGTACAATTTTTAACCACGGTAAAAGAATGTATCGAAGACCCCGCTAAAATTTTACTGAATATATAAAGATAATTAAATAAAGTTAAAATGCCTGTCTATACTCATCGTGAGTCTTTTAAAACGCGATGGAGATAGAATGAACTATAAGAATTTAGTGATAGCAACAGGGTTGTTGTTAAGCCCTTTATCAGCCAACGCTCTTGATGTTGGCGTTGGTTTTAAAGGGGGTACGACAGGGGTTGGGGTCGATCTTAGTTTTGTATTGACAGACACATTAAATTTAAGATTTTCATCAACAAGTTATGATTTTGGCGATACTGATTCCGAGATCGATTTTGACCTTGATGATAATGGTAATAGGGTATCAATTATTGCTGAAACTAAAGTTGATTTTGACGCATCTGGTTTGCTATTAGATTGGTATGTGTTTGATGGCACGTTTCATGTCACAGCGGGCATGATAAAAAATAATTCAAAAATTGCCATAAATGGCCGTTTTATAGATGATGGTAGTGGAAGTATTTCATTTAATGGTAATAATTATAATATAAGTGATTTTGTTGCTAATGAAATTGGTGGTGAATTTGATTTTGGGGATTCATATGAGCCGTATATTGGCGTCGGGTGGGGCAGAAAAGCAAGTGCGGAGACCGGTTTTTCTTTATCTGTAGAAATTGGTGTGATGATTTTAGACCCTTCAATAAAATTAACGGCACCTACTTTAAATCAAAGTGCTGGTTTTACTCAATCAGATCAAGATATATTGGATGCTGATGTGAAACAGGCAGAAACTGAAGCCTCTGAGGAGTTATCAGATTTTGAATTATACCCTGTCTTATCAGTAGGGATTAATTACGCTTTCTGATTTATATTATTACATGCTAATATGGCGGCTGAGTAACGAAAGTGACTCAGCCGTTTTTGTTTCTAAGTTATTATTTTTAGGTGAAAAATATGTCAGATCGTATGGTTTCTTGTGTTGTTTTAAAGGCGGAATCTCCAGCGCTTAATAATGTTCCTTACCCAGGCGAACTTGGACAGCGTATTTTTAATGAAGTGTCTGCCGATGGTTGGGCAAAATGGATTGAGAATCAAACCATGATTATCAATGAAAACGGCCTATCAACAGTCGACCCTACCAGTTTAAAGATGCTTGAAGAGCATATGAAAGGTTTTTTGTTTAAAGAAGGCGAGATGGCTAATCAGCCTTTTACGCCACCTGCTGCAAAAAAATAAATAGCCTCAACCACATGCATTAGTGCGATTGGTTTAGGTAATAGCCCAAACCTCTTGAGTTATAAATTTTAGCTCACCATGGGCTTTTTTTAAGGCGTGGTAGGTTTTGTTATAGTCATCACTTAATGCAAAAATAAAACCTAAGTAACTGCTGCCTTCGGGTAAGGGTACAAGTTCGTAGCCAGGTTGAATGTGAATTTCGATATCTTTAATGTGCTTTACTTTATTGGCAGCTAACATGCCTTCAACTCGTTTTAATAAGCCTTTTTGCAGAATGGGGATCATTAAAACACCGGGGTAGAGGGTGCTATGTTCAAGCTTAATAGTTTCTTTACATAATAACCGTAAAACAAGTTCCTCAAGCTTTATTCCTAATGAATACTCTAATAATTGTGCGCATTGCCCGCCAATGGTTCGCGATGCCATCTCAATTAAAAACACACCCTCTTTTGTTATGCGTGCTTCGGCATGAATAGAACCAAATTTTAAGCCATAAGCTTGGCAGCAACGCGTTATTTCTTTAATAATAGCTTGCTGGATATGTTTGGGGTGTAGGCTCGGAGTTATGTAGTAGCTTTCTTCAAAGTAAGGGCCATTGAGAGGTTCTGGCTTATCAAAAAGTGCCAGTAATTGAAAGTTATCATGGTCAATAAAGCCATCAATGGCAATTTCATAGCCATCTAGATAGCTTTCAATGAGTATATGTTGTTGCTCATAAAGAGAATATTGATCGTCTTTAATTATTGTAAATAAACGTTCACATTTTGCCTCAAATTTAGAAGCTTGATTGACTCGCATTACCCCACGACTGCCCGAAAGCATTAAAGGTTTAATGATGACAGGATAGCTTAGTTGGTGCTTGGTGAGAGCAATTTCATCATACGAAATAACATGAAAATCAGGTGTGTTACAGTTTGCTTTTTTTAACGCTTGTCGAGCAAGGTCTTTGCGATAAGTGAGTTGTGCTGCTTTTAATTCGTTGTGGGGTAGTTTTAAATAGGCTGCAATTTTACTGCTGAGTGGGGCGCATAAATCGTCGGTTGATAAAACAGCTAGAATGGTGAGAGCGCCAATACCTTGTTTCGCAGTTTCAAAAGCACTTTCTAGGTTTCTAAAGTCGACAATAATGCCATTGGCAATGGCTGATACCAAAGAATGTTTACTGTCAGAAACAATAATAAGTCGATAATTGAGTTTAGCGGCTGCCTTAATATATTGGCTAACGCGATAGCTGCGCGAAGGGCAGACTAAAACAACAAACCCCGAAAAGTCGGGGTTTGTTGTTGTGTTCGATGAGGGATGGCGTGTGCTTATGCGCCGCAACCACCGCCAGATGAGCCGCAAGCGCCACAGGCACCAGAACCACCAGTTTCTTGAAACACATTATTGAATACAAAGCGCTCACGACCTACTTCTTGAACATAGTCGATTTGCGCGCCACGTAAATAGTGTAATGCAACCACATCAACATAAACTTCAAACGTGTCAAAGTGTAATGTGGTATCAAATTCAGTTGCCGAATCAGTAAATGTCATGCCATATGTCATGCCGCCACAACCGCCGCCGCCGACATAAATGCGAATGCCAGATACATCATCTTCGCTTGCTGAGATTATTTCGTTTAATTTTTCTTGAGCTGACGCTGTCACATCAAGATCGTCTTTATTTAAAATTGAAACAAAGTTACCTTCAACATGTGCGTGTTGAACCGTTGATTTTGTGGGTGGTGCATAAACGCCTAAGCTAGACATAAGTAATCTCCGATATTTAATAATTCATGTAATAATAGCACAGCTCATCAATGAATGACGCGATTAACTGTGCTGGCATTGGCAAATGTTGAGTCTTTTAATGGAAAAGAAAGAGCATAATTGACATATTTGTTTTTTCGTTATGGCTGCGGCTATAACGCCAGCGCCGATAATGGATAAAAATACATTATGGATCCATTCAGGCGAATGTCCATTTTCATTGAATAGTGAGCTTAAAACAATGCTAACAATGGACGCGAAAAGAAGGCTAAAAAACAATGTTAAAACGGGCATGATGATCTCTTATCTATATTAGAATTACTTAATATACTGATGCTGCGTGTAATGACAAGTCTAAAGAACTAAAAAGTTGCTTTAAGTTAGTTTATTTTTAATGCGTTTAGGCTTTAGCTTTTGTACAATTCATCTTTTACACACTAGGGGACAAAGATGTTTACAAAAGACATGACGATTGCTGAATATGATGCTGAGCTTTGGACAGCGATTCAACAAGAAGAAGTGCGCCAAGAAGATCATATCGAATTGATTGCATCTGAGAACTATACCAGCCCTAGAGTGATGCAAGCTCAAGGTACGCAGTTGACTAATAAATATGCTGAAGGCTATCCAGGTAAGCGCTATTACGGTGGTTGCCAATATGTAGACGTGGCAGAATCTTTAGCTGTTGCTAGAGCAAAAGAATTATTTAATGCAGATTACGTCAATGTGCAGCCTCATTCTGGCTCTTCAGCAAATATAGCTGTGTATATGGCCTTAATTAATGCAGGCGATACTATTTTAGGCATGAGTTTGGCTGATGGTGGGCACTTAACCCATGGCTCTAAAGTGAGTTCATCGGGTAAGCTTTATAATGCGATTCAATATGGTTTAAATTCTGCAACGGGTGAGATTGATTACGAGCAAGTTGAAAGTTTAGCGAAGGAGCATAAACCAAAAGTGATCGTTGCTGGTTTTTCTGCCTATTCACGCATTGTTGATTGGCAGCGTTTTCGTGATATAGCCGATTCTATTGGCGCTTATTTATTTGTCGATATGGCTCATGTTGCAGGTTTAGTTGCTGCCGGTATTTACCCAAGCCCCGTGAATATAGCGGATGTGACGACCAGTACAACGCATAAAACATTACGCGGGCCCCGTGGCGGCATTATTTTAGCTAAATCTAATCCTGCGATTGAGAAAAAATTAAATTCATTGGTGTTTCCTGGTACTCAAGGCGGCCCATTAATGCATGTTATTGCAGCTAAAGCAGTCGCCTTTAAAGAAGCATTAGAAGATGATTTTAAAGTGTATCAAAAGCAAGTGGTTAAAAATGCTCAAGCCATGGCTAACACCATGATTGATCGTGGCTATAACATTGTCTCTGGCGGTACTGATAATCACTTATTCTTAGTTGACCTGATTAATAAAGGCTTAACCGGTAAAGCTGCCGATGCTGCACTGGGCGATGTGCATATTACGGTTAATATGAATGCTGTGCCTAATGACCCTCAGTCTCCCTTTGTGACGTCTGGGTTACGCATTGGAACGGCAGCCGTCACGACGCGTGGTTTTAATGCAGAAGATTGTACTGAATTAGCGGGTTGGATTTGTGATGTGTTAGATGATATTGAAAATACAACAATTGCTGACGAGGTAAGAGAAAAGGCAAAAGCACTTTGCGCTCGTAACCCTGTGTATGAGAAGTAAGGTGTCGTTTTAAACGATGAAATGTCCTTTTTGTAGCGCTCCAGATACGCGGGTTGTTGACTCGCGTTTGGCGAATGAAACAAGTCAAGTACGTCGCCGTAGAGTGTGTGGTTCGTGTGAATCACGCTTTACAACGTACGAAACACCTTTTTTAAATATGCCTATGGTGGTGAAAAGTGATGATGCGCGCGAACCTTTTGATGATGTGCGCTTACGCAGTGGCATGCAAAAAGCACTTGAAAAACGCCCTGTTTCTATCGAGCAAATTGAAGATGCTATTAATCACATAAAAAAACAATTGGTTGCTTTAGAGGGGCGTGAAGTTGCTTCAAGAGCCATTGGTGAGATGGTGATGCACGAGTTACAAAAGCTTGACCATGTGGCTTATATTCGTTTTGCCTCGGTTTATCTCAGTTTTGAAGACTTGCAATCGTTTGAAGAAATTATCCAGCGTTTAGCGAAAGAGCCAACCCCCGAAATGCAACGTAGCCAAATGCCGCTTATCAGTGACGATGACTGAGCCATTCAAAAAAAACCATCAATATTGGATGGCAAAGGCCGTTCAATTGGCCCAAAAAGGGTTGTTTACAACGCGTGAAAACCCACGTGTGGGTTGTGTTATTGTCAAAGATGATCTGTTATTAGGGCAAGGCTTTCATGCGACTGCGGGTGAGCCACATGCAGAAATTAATGCGATCAATAGCATGTTACTTGCAGATGTAAAAGATAGTACGGTTTATGTCACCTTAGAGCCTTGCGCTCATACGGGTAAAACCCCGCCTTGTGTCGATGCTTTAATTAAGGCAATGCCTAAACAAGTGGTTATTGCTATGCAAGACCCTAACCCTTTAGTAGCAGGCAAGAGTGTTACTAAATTAAAAAAACAGGGTATTAATGTCGTAGAAGGCATTTTAGAAGCTGAAGCTTTTGCGTTAAATAAGGGCTTTATTAAGCGCATGTCCTGTGATTTGCCCTATTTACGCATCAAAATGGCGATGAGTATGGATGGGAAAACCGCTTTAAAAAATGGCCAAAGTGAGTGGATTAGTGGCGTTGAGTCTCGACGCGACGTACAGCTATTAAGGGCTCAAAGCTGTGCTATTTTGACGGGTATCAATACTGTTATCGCTGATGACCCGTCTTTGAATGTGCGTTTAACTTCATTTGAACTGGGTATAGAAAACCTGATACAGCAGCCCATTAGAGTCATTTTAGATTCGCACTTAAAAATGCCCCTTGATGCGAAAATGCTGAGTTTAGAGGGTGAAACATGGGTTTTTACGAGCACCAATGATGAACATAAGTCAGCGCAGTTAGAGGCAGCAGGGTGCATTGTGTTTCAATTGAGTGACAATGAGCAGCCTTTAAATTTAACCCAAGTAATGAATGTGTTAGCGCAGCAAGGCATAAATGAAGTTCATACTGAATGTGGTTCTCGTTTGGCAGGTGGTCTATTAAAAGCGCAGTTGGTCGATGACATGATCGTTTATATGGCACCTAAGTTTTTAGGGGCTCAGTCACAAAGCCTGCTGGATTTTGGTGAGTTAACTCAAATGGATCAAGCATTAGATGTTACAATTGAAAAAGTAACGACTATTGGTCGTGATTTAAAACTACAGCTTAAGCCGTTGTATTAACAGAGAACAGAATGTCTACAGTCGTTGCCGTCGTAAAAAATAATCAAGCTTGCATTGCAGGCGACTCGTTAACCAGTTTTGGTGATACCAAGTTAGCGGCAAAACATATTAAACATGCCGATAAAATTTTGAATTTTAATGAACATTACTTTGGTGTGGTTGGCAGTGCTGCACATCAGTTGGTTTTAGAGTCCATTTTTAAAAACCAGTCAAACATTATGAAATTGACTGATCGGCTCTCAATATTTGAAAGTTTACGCAAGTTACACCCCATCTTAAAAGAGCAATATTTTTTAAATAGCAAAGAAGAAGATGACGATGTTTATGAATCGTCTAGATTAGATGCTTTACTGATGAATACGACGGGTATTTATGGCATCTATTCTTTACGTGAAGTAGATCAATATGAGCAATATTGGGCGATTGGTTCAGGTTCTGAATTTGCTTTAGGTGCCATGTTTAGTGTATATGATGCGCTGGATAGTGCAGAAGATATTGCTAAGATAGGTGTGCGAGCAGGTGCTGAATTTGATAGCTCCTCAAGTCTGCCTATGACTTCTTATGTTATCGACTTAAAATAGACCCAAAAATAAACTATGTTTACAGGAATTATTCAATCAGTCGGTACGATAGCCTCAATAACACCACAAGGTGGCGATGCACGATTAAGTATTAATGTCGGTGATTTAGATTTAACACAATCTGATTTGGGAGATAGCATTGCCGTCAATGGCGTGTGTTTAACGGCTATTGAATACGGTAAAAACCAATTTAGTGCTGATGTTTCTAATGAGACTTTAAGCTTAACTAGCCTTAAAAATATTGCCACTGGCAGTGAAGTGAATTTAGAAAAAGCACTCACTTTAAATACCGCATTAGGTGGTCATATTGTCAGTGGACATGTTGACGGGCAGGCTGAATTAATCAGTATGAATAATGATGGGCGTTCAATTCGTTATGAATTTGAAGCGCCTTCTGATTTAGCAAAATACATTGCTGAAAAAGGCTCAATTACCATAGATGGCGCAAGTTTGACGGTCAATAAAATTGAAAAAGCTCGTTTTGGCATTAATATAGTGCCCCATACGCTTGAAAATACCATTTTTAAGCACTATGTGACGGGTACAAAAGTTAATATCGAAGTCGATATTATTGCTCGTTATTTAGAGCGCTTATTAAAAGCAGATGATTCTAACGATGATTCATTGCTTGCAACACTAACGAGCTCAGGCTTTATTAAGCCTTAATAAAATATGAAATTAAATACGACAGAAGAAATCATTGAAGACCTAAAAGCCGGTAAAATGGTTGTTATCATGGACGATGAAGACCGTGAAAATGAAGGTGATTTAATTATGTTAGCCGAGGTAGTAACGCCTGCCGACATTAATTTTATGGCACAGTATGGGCGAGGCTTAATTTGTTTAACCTTAAGTCAGCAACGCTGCCAACAATTACGTTTACCGTTAATGGTAGGTGAAAACAACGCTCAACTAAGCACTAACTTTACGGTTTCGATAGAAGCAGCAGAGGGTGTGACCACGGGCATATCTGCTGCCGATAGAGCGGCAACCGTATTAGCAGCGGTTAAAAAAGATGCAACGCCTTCGGATATTGTTCAGCCTGGGCATATCTTTCCATTAATGGCAAAACCCGGTGGTGTTTTAAGCAGAGCAGGGCATACCGAAGCAGGGTGTGATATGGCGCGTTTAGCAGGTGCGGAGCCTGCATCAGTTATTGTTGAAATTTTAAATGAAGATGGCACTATGGCGCGTCGTCCAGATTTAGAAGTTTTTGCTCAAAAACATGATTTAAAATTAGGCACAATAGAAGATTTAATCCGTTTTCGTATCGAAAATGAAAAAACGGTCGAAAAGATTGTTGAGACGCCTTTTGCAACAGATTTTGGTGATTTTAGGTTACATGCTTACGAAGATGCGATTGATAAAGAATTGCATTTAGCTTTGGTAAAAGGAAAGCTAGATACCTCGAAACCAGTGCCGGTTAGAGTGCATGTTCAAAATACATTAACCGATTCATTATTTGGTACTCAAGGTCGAGGTTGGCCTTTGGCAGATGTGATGAAAAAAATTGATGACCTTGGTGAAGGTGTCGTGATCTTTTTAAGGCAGTCAGAGAAACCTCGCGACATGGTTAAAAAGATCGAAGAATTAATGAAAGAACCCGATAAAACCCCAAAGGATAGTGGTGATGAATTGCGTACTTATGGTATTGGTGCGCAAATATTAGCGGACTTAGGCATTAAACAAATGAAATTACTCAGTGCCCCTAAAAAATTCCATGCATTAGCTGGTTTTGGGTTAGAAGTGACAGAGTATATTTCCGAATAACACTTTTACTGGGCTTTTAAACACACCATTTCGGCGTTTAAAAATGATTGTTTACACATGTAAACCCACATTTTTTGCTTTGAACTGATATATTTAAAAGCCCAGTAAAAATATTATTAGTTAAGAATAATCAAATAAGATAAAGAGAAAACGTATGAGTGATGTAAAAACTGTAAATGGTGATTTAACAGCGTCAGGCGCTAAAATTGTAATTGTTGTTGGTCGCTTCAATGGCTTTATTGTCGACAGTTTATTACAAGGTGCTCTCGATACGCTTATTCGTGGTGGCACTAACGAAGCTGACATTACTGTCAGTCATGTACCGGGTGCTTTTGAAATGCCTTTAGTGATACAAAAGTATGCTGAAAAAGGTGGCATAGATGCCATTATCGGCCTTGGTGCAGTGATTAGAGGCTCTACACCCCATTTTGATTTTGTGGCGGGTGAAAATGCAAAAGCGTTATCAGCGTTAGCTCTGAAATATAGTATTCCTGTTATTAACGGCGTTTTAACCACCGATAGTATAGAACAAGCCATTGAACGTGCAGGCACGAAAGCAGGCAATAAAGGTGCAGAAGCTGCGATGACTGCTTTAGAAATGATTAGTTTGTTGCGTAAACTTTAATGACTGATACAGCAACTCAAAAACATCCAGCGGGCTTTATAAAAAAGCGAAAGCATGCGCGTGATAAAGCAATGCAAGCACTGTATCAACTTAAAATATCTAAAGAAGAAATTGATTGGGTACGGGATCATTATTTAGCTGATCAAGGTGTCAAAACAGGTGATGAGGAGTATTTTTTAGAGCTGTTGTATAAAATACACGAGGCAGAAGACGAAATTGATGCGCAATTTCGCCCCTATCTGACGAGTATGGAAAATAATTTAGACCCCATCGAAGAATGTATATTACGTATTGCGACCTATGAGTTTTTAAATCATCTAGAAATTCCTTTTAAAGTCATCATTAATGAAGCGATAAATCTAGCTAAGGTCTATGGTGCGGATGAAAGCCATAAGTTTATCAATGGCGTGTTAGACCCTTTATCTAAAAAGCTACGCGCATTAGAGACAAAAGCCTCTTAACCTCATATTGCTCATAATGGCATGTTGTGCTATTAAATAATCTGAATTTAAGAGCGTGCTATAATTATAAGTATGACTACAATAAAAGAAATTAAATCAGCGATTGGTTCTCTACCTCATCAAGATTACATTCAATTATTAGGGTGGATTCATGATAAAGACTGGAGTGATTGGGATAAACAGCTTGAAGTCGATGCCAAATCTGGAAAGTTGGACTTTTTAGCTAAAGAAGCCTTTGCCGAAAAGAAAAACAAAAAGTTACGGAAACTTTAAATTGCATCGAGCAGCATCTAGGTTTTGGTTATGCTTAGATAAACTACCTGCACCAGTTCAAAAAACAGCACGTAAAAATTACGAACTGCTCAAGGGCAATCCAAAACACCCTTCATTACATTTTAAAAAAGTTGGTGACTATTGGTCGGCTAGGATAGGAATACATTACCGTGCAATTGCAGTCGAAGATGAAGGTGATTACATTTGGCTATGGTTAGGTACTCATGAAGAATACGATCATTTAATAAAATAAATTAGCAATAACAATACCAGTGCACATGGAAATTTTATTCGACTATCGTTCCACAAAATGCCAGTGAGTGGCGACGTTAAATAGTGCATGATACTGCCATGAATGAATTCTCCATCATTAATCAATATTTTACGAACTGTGGGCAATCACCGTTTTGCGTTGATAAAGGTATTGGTGATGATGCTGCTGTAATGACACCGCCGCAAGGGTCACAATTGGTTATGACTATGGATACGCTCATCGAAGATGTTCATTTCCCCGCATTAACCAGCCCTGCTGATATCGCTCATAAAGCACTCGCGGTTAATTTAAGTGACTTAGCGGCAATGGGCGCAACCCCCGCTTGGTTTTTATTATCTATTTCATTGCCTGATGCTAACGAGCCGTGGCTACAAGAGTTTTCACGGTCATTACATGAACAAGCCAATAAATATGCCATTAAACTGATTGGTGGTGATACTTGTAAAGGCCCTTTATCTATTACTATTCAAGCAACTGGTGTCATTAAAGACCCTGCCATTTTACGCTCGGGCGCTAAAGTTGGCGACCACATTTTTGTCAGTGGTCGTTTAGGTCTTGCTGCCATGGGTTTGGCAATAATACAAAATAAAATAAAGCCCACTAGCGATGAAGTCGCATGTATTCAGGCGTTAAATTGTCCTGTACCGCGTTTAGATGTGTCACAATTAGTGAAGCCTTTTGCGCATTCAATGATAGATTTATCCGATGGTTTATTGGCTGATTTAGGGCATATTTTAGAATCTAGCCAATGTGGTGCTGATCTTTATTTAGATAAAATACCGATGCTAGATCATATTCGTCAAAATGAATTATACCAATATACGTTAAGTGGAGGCGATGATTATGAGCTATGCTTTACAGTTCCTGAGCATGCCATCGATAAAATGAATACAAACCTTCATGCCAGCAATATTTACGTTTATGATATTGGTCAAATAACCACAAATGGTTTTAATGTGTATAAAAGTAATCGACAAGAAACGATGGATTTATCAGCGCTAACAGGGTTTAAACATTTTGGCTAAAAACAATATTAAAATACCCGCTAAATTACTGAGGCATCCCTGGCATTTTTTTTCACTAGGGTTTGGTTCTGGTCTGGCCCCATTTGCACCAGGTACATTTGGTACATTGGCAGCGATACCTTTGTATTATTTATGCCGTGATTTATCATTAGAAAACTATTTATTATTAATTGCTGTGGCCTTTGCCATTGGCGTTTATTGGTGTGATTTTACCTCCAAGGCACTTGGCGTGCATGATCATTCAGGTATAGTTTGGGATGAAATAGTGGGTTTTTTTATCACCATGATTGCAGTGCCATTTAGCATGGTTAATATTGTCATTGGCTTCTTATTGTTTCGATTATTTGATATTTGGAAGCCTTGGCCTATAAAATGGTTAGATGAAAAGGTAAGTGGTGGGTTTGGAATCATGATTGATGATGTATTAGCAGGTATCTTTGCTTTAGCGTGTTTACATGGCATATTGTTTCTGTTATGAAAATATTCATCTGCTTATTATGTTTAAGTTTTAATGCGGTCGCCGCTGAAAGCATAAAAGTATTAGGTTTATTTAATGGCAAAGCCTATTTGAGTATTTCAGGTAATAATAAATTATTAAGTGATGGCGAAAGCTATAAAGGGATCACTCTTATTCAAGCGACTGGGCGCTGGGCTAAGGTAAAAAGTAGTGACGGCTCTATTTTTAAAGTGTCAATCGGCGGTACCATTGGCAGTTCATATAAAAAACCCGAAAGAAAAAAACTAAAAATATACCCTAATAAAAACGGTATGTATCACGTCAATGGACATATCAACAATACACCCATATCCTTTTTAATTGATACCGGTGCAACTTATGTTGCAATGAGTGAGCGCCACGCTAAAAAACTGGGTTTAAACTATAAGCAAAAGGGTGTTAAAAGCTCTGCGCAAACAGCGGGTGGCATTGTAACAACATGGGAAATTAAGCTTGATTCTGTCGATGTTGGCGGAATGAAAGTAAGTTTCGTTCCTGCGGCTGTTATTTCTGGAGATCATCCTTACCAAGTATTGCTAGGTATGTCATACTTAAAAAATCTTAAAGTTGAACATAGTGGCACAGCGATGACGCTACAAAAAAAACACTAAAGAGGCTATTATGTTAGAAGCGATAAACCCTATTATTCTTAATTTTATATACGTGATTTTAGGTGGTTTTTTAACCATCTCATTTATGAAGTTCGGTTGTAGTAGCTTTAATAAAATCGTTAATTTTAATATTAGCGACGAATTGGCAAAAGGCAACATTGCCGTTGGACTGATGATTTCAGGGATGTTTGTTGGTATCGGTATTGCTACTGGTTTGGTTATTGGTTTAGGCCTTAATTAATACTGTTTTTCCCTCCTTAACGATTTAAATATGATTAAAACTCGATTTGCACCTAGCCCCACGGGTTATTTACACGTTGGCGGCGCTCGTACTGCTCTATTCTCTTATCTCTACGCACGCAAAAAAGGCGGGCAATTTGTGTTACGAATTGAAGACACCGATTTAGAGCGCTCCTCTCAAGAATCTGTTGATGCTATTTTGGATGGTATGAAGTGGCTTGGGCTTGAGCATGACGAAGGCCCAATTTACCAAACACAACGTTTTGATCGTTATGAAGAAGTGATTAAGCAGTTGTTAGCTGAGGGTCATGCTTACCGTTGCACGTGCTCGAAAGAACGCTTAGAAACAATGCGTGAACAGCAAATGGCCGATAAGAAAAAGCCGCGTTATGACGGCTGTTGTCGTGGTTTAAACTTAAGCGATGATGTTGGTGACCATGTTATTCGGTTTAAAAACCCCGCTGAAGGCGTAGTGACATTCACCGATTTAGTGAAAGGTAAAATCAGTGTTAAAAACGCAGAGTTAGACGATTTGATTATCGCACGAACTAATGGCACGCCAACCTATAACCTGACAGTGGTTGTCGACGATATGGATATGGACATTAGCCATGTTGTTCGAGGTGATGATCATGTTAATAATACACCTAGACAGATTAACATATTAAAAGCACTTGGCGCGCCAACGCCAGAATATGCGCATGTTCCTATGATTTTAGGTGAGGATGGTAAGCGATTATCGAAACGCCATGGCGCTGTCGGCGTTATGCAATACTCAGATGATGGATATTTACCCGAAGCTTTAATTAATTATCTGGTGCGCTTAGGTTGGTCACATGGTGACCAAGAAATATTTGCTATTGATGAACTTAAAGACATTTTTGCATTAGGGGATATTAATAAAGCGGCCTCTAGCTTTAATACAGAAAAATTAAATTGGCTCAATCAACATTATTTAAAAGAAGCTGATTTAGATCGAATCATTCAATTAGTGACTAAACGTTTAACTATTTTAGAGGTTACTGATGTTAGTCAAGCCGATATGTCAGCGATTGTTGACTTATATCGAGAGCGCAGCAAAACCATTAACGAATTAGCAGAATCAATTTTATATTACTTTAAAGATTTTGATGCTTATGATGCCAAAGCAGCAAAGAAAGTTTTAAGGGCTGTTGCGACAGAGCCATTAGAGGCCATGCTTAGCTGTTTACAATCTTTAACAGAATGGACTGCCGATAATATACAGCAATGTATTGATGAAACAGTGACATCTTTAGACGTGAATATGGGCAAGGTAGGACAACCTTTGCGCGTTGCGGTGACGGGAGGCTCTTTTTCTCCTGCTATTAACCAAACGCTTTATAATGTTGGCAAAAATACAACCATTAAACGTATTAAGCGGGCTTTAAACTTTATTGAAGAAAGAACCGAAAGTGCAGGTTCTTAAACTTTTTACATATTTTCTAATAATTTGCCATACTAGCTGTTAAGACAAATAAACTAAACTAATCTAAACAGATACTTAAAGGGAATGACTGGTAAATCAATAAATTGCATTGTCATGTTTGCAGACGTAGTCGGTAGTACGGCTATGTATGAAAATATGGGCGATGAAGCTGCGCGAAGCCGCATTGCTAAAGCACTTAATGCGATGACCTCTATTTGTCGTCGTCATAAAGGCAAGCTGGTTAAAACCCTTGGCGATGAAATAATGGTTTATTTCTTAGATGTTGATATGTCCATATTGGCGGCAAAAGTCATTCAAGAAACCATGGAAGATGACCGTTCACCCGAAACTGTCGGTATTTCTATTCGAATCGGAATGCAATACGGCGAAGCTATCTTAGATAATGATGATTTGTTTGGTGATATAGTCAATGTGGCGTCAAGAGTTGCTTCATTGGCTCAAGCAAGACAAATACTTTATCCTGTTGAGTTAACGTCCAAAATAAAAAGCCACGAACTGATTGAAAATACGCGCCTTTTTGATCGTATACAGGTCAAAGGTAGGCATGAAACTCTCGATGTCTATATGTATTCATGGGAGGATGATGGTGAAGTGACCAATATGGCGACTGCTAGCAGCTTTACCAATCCAGCCAAAAACTCCCAAGTTAATACCGTATTGTTAGACTTTGCTGGCAAAAAATATGAAATTGCATTAACCATTAAAAAATTTACTTTTGGCCGCTCGAGTGGATGTGATTTAACGATAGATGGAGACTTAACCTCACGTCTTCACGCTTCCATTGTTATTAATCGCGGTAAATTTGTATTTACCGACCAAAGTACAAATGGTTCGTTTATTAAAATAGAAAATGGTCAGGAAGTTTTTCTTCGCCGTGAAGAACTAACCATGTTTGGCACAGGGCAAATATGCTTAGGTGAAAGCAATAACTCTAACGATGCCCTCATTATTCGTTATGTTTGTCTTTAAGATTTTGCCTTAGCCTTAGCATCACTAAAATTTAGTGCCAAGACCTGATATAGGGAATTAGGGCAAACTACTTTCGAAATACCAGCTGCTAGAAATGAGCAAATCATTATCGGTAAAATCATATGCTGGCTTGCCGTCATCTCTAAAACAATAATCATAGCCGTTAAAGGCGCTTGAATAACACCTGAAAAATATCCAACCATACCTAGCAATATCATCATGCTAATGGGTGCTATAGGCAAGTAGTGGCCAATATCGGCACCAATGCCAGCGCCCGTTGCCAAAGAGGGTGCAAAAATACCACCGGGTATACCTGTTAAATATGAGCCTAAAGTAGCCATAAATTTATATAGAGGAAATAATGGGTCAAATTCTCCCTGTTGGGTGACAATATTGTAAGCGGCTTCATAGCCTGTGCCGTATGTTGTATGTCCCGATAGATAGCCAATAAACGCGATCATTAGCCCTAAAGAAATAACGGTGATGGTGGGGGCGTTAATCAAGTAAGGTTTAATCGCTCTGCTGCCACTAATCAAACTTTGGCTAAATAGGCCACCAAGTAACCCGCCTATAATCGCACATAACAAAATGCCACCAGCCGAAGCAAAGAGACTGTCAGGTAGTGCCACATCAACTTGACCAAAGTAAATATAATTTCCTTGTAACGATAGCGCGGTTAAACCTGCAATGATGACTGCAGACATGATGATGCCATTGGTTCGAGACTCCATTGTGCGAACAATTTCTTCAAGCGCAAAGACAATGCCCGCTAAAGGGGTGTTAAAGGCAGCTGCAACGCCTGCAGCACCGCCAGCAACAATCAAACCATGTTGATAATAATGCAGTGGGAATCGCGCATATTGACCCATCGTGTACATAATAGATGCGCCGATATGAACAGTTGGGCCTTCACGCCCAATAGATGCGCCAGATAATAAACCCATTAGCGTAAGAATCATTTTACTAACAGCAATTTTAATGGATAATAATGCCGCTTTATTTTTTGAGGTCATGGCCGCTATGGTTTGTGGAATGCCGCTGCCAGAAGCTTCAGGAATAAAGGTGCGAGTGATCTATTGGATTAACAGTAAGCCCAGTGGCGTGATAATAAAGGGGCTCCAAGGGTATTGCTTGACCATAGAACTAAAAGTATGGTCAGACCATTCGGCACTAATGGCAAAAGCTGTTGCAACAAGGCCTGTTACTATTGCGCCTATCCAAAATACTAGGCGTAATCGCC
>CAYZQE010000024.1:0-26915 GCA_964480635.1 uncultured Gammaproteobacteria bacterium
ATCAAATATTCAAATGACGTTAAAACGACAATTAGTTGCACACCGTGGTAACTCAGACCATTTCCCTGAAAATTCATTACAAGGCTTTCAATCCGCTTTAGATGTTGGTGCCTGTTTTATTGAGACGGATATTCAAATAACAAAAGATGACGTGGCTATTTTAAGCCATGATGCTTCCTTAAAAAAAATAACAGGCCAAAACCTTATGGTGTCGGAGTGTTATTTTGATGATATTAAAGAGTTGCCAGCCGCATATACCGATAAATTTGGTGACCAATATTGCGATCATAAGCTTACGACATTGACTCAACTGTGTGAGCTGTTAGAGCAATACCCTAATGTCATATTTTTTTTAGAGGTTAAACACGAATGTGTTATTTCTCATGGTCATAAGGCGCTAGACATTGTTGCTGCGGCGATTGAAGCCATTAAAAGCCAAGTGATTCTCATCTCATTTGACTACTCTATTTTGCAACAAGCAAAAAAAGAGAGTGAATTATCGTTAGGTTGGGTTTGGCCAGATAAAGCCAGCGCTGGAGAAAAAGAAGATCAAGAATGCATTAAAATGTGCGATACATTAAATCCCCTTTACGTGTTTTGTGATAAAGATTTTTTGCCTTTAAAAACAAGCAAATTTTGGCAAGGTCATTGGTTAAAAGCGATTTATAACATTGCTGATATTAATGACTATAAAATGTATGAAGCAATGGGGTTTAACTTATTTGAAACCAATGATATTTCCGGCCACAGCGCGGCATTAGGCGACGATTAATGTTTTATGACGTGGTGATTGTAGGTGGTGGTATTAATGGTGTGGGTGTGGCTCAAGCCGTTGCAAGTGCAGGGTACTCATGCCTATTAATTGAAAAAACAGGGTTGGCAGCAGAAACGTCAAGCAAATCCAGTAAGCTCATACATGGTGGTTTACGTTATCTAGAACATATGGATTTGGGCTTAGTGAGAGAGAGTTTATATGAGCGAAGTTTATTGCTAAAGCTTGCTCCAGACTTAGTCAAATTAACACCGTTTCATATCCCTGTTTATAAAGAGACCTCTCGGCAATCACTTGTTTTACATGCAGGCTTAGGGCTATATTCATTTCTGGCTAGCTTAAGCTCAATGAGTTTAAATTCTAACTTAAGATATGAACGAGTGGCTAGTTCAAAATGGACTGAGCTAGATGGTTTAAGCACAAAAGGTTTAAAAAATGTATTTCGTTATTATGATGCACAAACCGATGATGCCGCTCTAACAAAGGCAGTGATGCAATCTGCCATGCAATTTGGTGCAGAACTAGAATGCCCAGCAGAAGTGCTTAAAACAGATATCAATGCGAAAGGCTGTCGTGTTGTCTATGACGTAGGTGGAGAGCAAAAAACGGTCGATTGCCATTGTGTGGTTAATGCTGCTGGGCCTTGGGTTAATCAAGTGAATCAACACGTAAATTCCACCGTAAATCAAATCGAATCGTTGGGCTGTGAACTGGTTCAAGGAACGCATTTGGTACTTAAATCACCCGTGGTGAAAGCTTGTTACTATTTAGAATCACCCAGTGACCAACGTGCTGTGTTTTTATTACCTTGGAAGGGCGGTTCTTTATTGGGGACGACTGAGAGTATTTTTAAAGGTGATTTATCTCAAATAAGCGCCTTACCAACTGAACAAGATTATCTACTGTCTGTGGCACAGCACTATTTCCCCAATCAAACCTTTAAAGTAGCCGATGTGATGACCGGTTTAAGAGTTTTACCCATTTCTAAGGGCAGTGTATTTAAACGCTCTAGAGATACAGTTTTAGTGACTGATAACGATAAACAACCCAGATTAATTTCTCTTTATGGCGGAAAGCTAACGGTTTATAGAGCAACATCAGATAAAGTATTACAGAAATTAAAACAAACATTGCCTGATAAAAAAGAGCTGGCAAGCACCACTGAAATTAGTTTGAAGATGATTTAACTTATTTAATATTGCTTTTGGTGAATAGAAAGTAAACTCAGCAATGTCGACTTTAAGTAAAATCTTAACATGTATAAAATGGCATTAAGTATCGTGTCCCCTTAATAGATGCCTATAAAATTGACCAAAGTGAATACAGCGATTGGAAAACATATCGTGAACTATCTCAGCGTAATGCTGGGCAGTTATTTAGAATGCTAGAGTTTTACTAGCGGTTTAGGTTGCGTAAAATTTAGCTCATTACGGTGTTGAAAATGTAGGGGCTGATGTCTCTATTTTTGAATTGATTGGCGCAGCTCCATTATGGAGCTGCGCCTTTTTACTGTGCTATTTTTGGGTTAATTTGTCGCCTGACTTTCAATGACTAAATAGTCATCACCTTGTTTAACAAAGTTGACTTCCTTGCGAACAAAATCAACGCCAAAAGTCTGGGTAAACCCAGCCCCACTTAATTCATCTTTTGTGCTTTGGGAGAAAGAAAACAGTCCGTCATCAACAACAAGGCATTCTATATAAAGATTGTTAGCTCCAAAAGAAATAAAGGATATTTCTATAAAGCTACTATCACTTAACGGGGCATCCCAAGTAAAATCGGTGTCTACCGTAACAGGTGCAAATATTGCGGGGCTAGCTGAGGTGAGCGGCTCGATATTAGGTACAGAAACATTAGAAAAAGAGGCGAATTGATCACCTGGGATACTAATTGATAAGTCATCGGGGATAGGCCCTAGGAGCGGGTTATTACCATTGTTGTCGTCATAAATATACGTTGTAAAGCCCAATATTGTTTGTTTATTAATCTCAGCAAACAACCCTCCAACAGGCTCAGAAAACTGTAGTGTATTGCCTGCACTGAGGGCTGATAAATTGCCCTCTAACCTAGGCGGTGTTTCTATCTCGGTATTAAATGTCGTTACGCTACAAACATCTAAGACACTAGGTTTTAAATCAGCTCTTAATTGACTTTCGCTAATCACGATACTGCTCTGTAAAAATGTGGCATCTAACTCCACTTCATTAGATGATATCCCGACAGTGACTATACCCAATTTAGTGCCCGTACTTGGGTTATTATTATTTGGGGTGTCATCATTTTCTCCCCCGCCTCCACCACAAGAGACCAAGCTTAATGCTAAAAAACAATTGCTAGCTATTAGAACCCATTTTTTATCTTTAATGTACATGTATACCACTCCTTTTTTATGAAAAAATACGATTTATTTTTCGTAAAAAGAAGTATGACAAAAAAGAGTAACGAACCGTGAAAGTTCAATGGGCGATTGACTTGCCAGCTAAAGAGTTTGCTCTTTGGCTTTATTTTAAGCGATAACCTTCGCCATACACGCTAGAAATTTGGTTATAGGATAATTTTTTTCTTAATTTACTGACTTGGTTTTTAACGGAATCAATTGAAATGTCTCGCTCAATAGCATCGTCCCAAAGGGTGACAATAATTTTTTCATAGCTCACCATTTTCCCATGATTTTTTATCAATAAATTTAGCAAACGACGTTCTTTTTCTGTTAACAACACTTGATGAGCATTAACCTTTAAGCATTCACGTTGTTTATCCCAAATAATTTGATTACTCAAAGAAAAAAACCGTGATGGATTGCGTAATAACTCATGGGCCAACTGATCGAGTGTTTGTTTAAATAACTTAGGCGAAACAGGTTTAATTAAATACTTTGTTAGCTTTAATTCCGTTGCTTTCAATAGTTTGTCTTTATCCGAATAGGCAGAAAGCATGATGATTTTTACCTGTTGATCGTGTTCACGCATTTTTTTGGCGACACTAAGGCCATCAATTAAAGGCAATTGAATATCTAAAAGCACAACATCTGGGTGGTGTTGTTGAAATAGAGCTAAAGCTTCACGTCCGTCAGATGCTAAATATACCGCAGAAAAATAAGTGGATAAATATTCGGCAATACTGGCTTGTATCTCAGGTTCGTCTTCTACATATAAGACCGAATGCGTTTTAAGCGTTGATAGCATTGATTTTTTGTAGCGTTATTTGAAAGCATGCGCCCTCAGTTGTGTTTGATGCCAAAATCGACCCGTTCATTTTAGTAGTGATAATATTAGCAATATACAAGCCTAAGCCTGTCCCACCAAATTGTTCTTTGGTGGTGTAATAGGGGTCAAATATTTTTGTTAGCTCATTGTTTGCAATGCCATCAGCATTATCATTAATAAAAATAGAGACATTCTTATTGCCATTGACTATTTTTATGGTTATTTTTTTATCTTCGATATTATGCGAATTTAGGGCTTCTACCGCATTGGCTAAAACAATAATAAATACCTGAATCAATTCAGTTTTATTGCCATTGAGGATGTTTACTTCATCCAAGAAGGTACTTACTTCAATATCAAAAAGCTGATTTTTCATCAGAAACAAGGTATCTTCGATAGCAGACTCAACATTTACCTCACTTAACTTTTGGTCTGTTTTAGAAAGTAATCTAAAGTCTTCTATTGTTTGAGACATGTGCTGAGTTAATGTATCTAATTCATTGATCTTTCCAGTGAAATATTCTTTATCACTTTTTTGAGTATCAATAGCCTGTTGCATATTAAGCAAAATAGCATTCACATGCATCAGGGGTTGCCGCCATTGGTGAGCAATTGAGTCTAGCATTTCGCCCATGCTAGCCATTCGACATTGCCGCAGTAATATTTGCTCTTGATCTAATCGTTGTTGTTTTTCTTTTAAAATATTGTCTCGAAGCGCATTATTTAATGTCTTAAATGCTAAAGAGTCTTGTTCTACCTTGTTTAAAAAAAAATATAAAAATGCAGTGAAAATTAAAAAGAAAGTAAAAAATGTTGATAATGCGAATTCTGAAAGCTTTAAGCTATAAGTGTTATTAATGACAAAAATAGACCCCATAATCAACAGTGACATAATCAAGCCATATTTTTTCCCCATTAATACATATGAGATAAACGAAGCTAAGAAAAAGGCGATTAAACGAAATTCATCTTCTGGGCGAGTTAATAACACCGAGTAAAACAATAACAAGGACGTTATAATAAAAAAATTGGCGACGTAAGGATAAAAAGATCGCTTCAGCCTTAATGAATAGATCACTAAAAGGCTGATAACCACATAAAGTAAGGTTACTGTTTCGAAAATAGAGCCAAAATCGACTGCTCCCGTCAAAGATGCTAAGGAGTTCATTAATGTAAAGAAGGCTGCCACAAGCATCAATATATTTAACAATGAAACCCTAAAGCGCAGTAAACTTTCTTCTTTAGTGAATGAGTGTCCACTACTTAAAAATTTATTGATAAAGCGCATACCGCATATCCTTGAGTTGCTCAATTGACTGCTTAGGCCTTTGTTGTCTTTGAACGAATGAAATAACCATTCTACTATTACATAGTGTGATAGATATTTCACTTAATTCAACAGCCTGCCTATTATTTTTTATCATGCCTAGGGCGTTATGTTAATTTTAAAATTAACGGATTGAACACCAGGCTCAAAAAAAGTTTTACTGGGTGAGTTGTTGCTCACATGCACTAAATAATCTCTATTATCTTCTAAAGGTAAGGATTGGATACATGCATCAGCAACTTGTGATCTTGCAACAGGATTTGAGTTTATACCTGCAAAGAGATCATAGTCAAAGAGTTTTAACCAAAGTGTGTGACCAGCACCACAAGTAAACCTATCTATAGTCAGAGTGGCATTCATTGGTAAGTTAACTCGATAAAAGCTAGAGTTTCTATTGCCGGTAGAAAGAGTTCCCACCACGGTGCTATATTCTCCAGTGCTTAACATCAGTGCATTGTTTGGCGTACCTTCTGAATTGATAAGAAAATTGGCTCTAAAACTAGTGGCATCAGTAGCCTTAAACTTAAATAGATAATCTACACCGGCAATCAAGGGAAGATCAGTCAATCGTTCATGGTTGTTGCACCTTCTTGGGCTGGCATCTATGTGTTTCGTGTTGTTGTTTGTTTTTGTGACTTCATAGTTACAAGAGGTTGAGTTGGCAGTAGTGAGTAATAGGCTGTATTGACCTGTCACCGTTGCTTTAAAAGTGTGGCTGTCTTCGTTGATTCCATCATTGATGCCATCAATAATAATGCTTCGAGATATTGGGGTTCCCATACTGAAATCAGGATTGTTGTTGCCTGAAGGGTCATTAGTGTTTGAACTTCCTCCTCCACATGAAGCAAGGCTTAGCGACATGATAAACATCATGACTAAAAACGTAGGTTTTTGATTTTTTATAGGCATTATTTTCATCTCTTAATTAACGGGGTTTAAATTACAGAATTTATTCTTGAAAAAAAGAATATAGAAAGAGGGTAACGAAGGGTGAAAATAACAAATAGCTTTATCAGACAGCTGATTTGATAAGTATTAAAGGGGACACGATACTTATTAGTGAGTGAACATTGAGTCTCGTGTCCCCATTAATGCTGTAATAAATATATGTGAATGTTTGCGCTTCAATTTATTTTTCTTTATACAGCTAATGCCCAAAATAACCGGAATTTGCGGGGCGATAGCGTAGTAAATGTCCGTGTGTATTTGATTTATTATAAGCGTTCTTCTTTGTGATGCCATACTCTTAGAATATAGACATGATTTTGTAGAATCAAATAACGTGCAATATAATTGCCAGCTATTAAATCACGTATCATTTCTGGGTTTGGTGCTAACTCGACTTCCACGCCTAAATATGGAAAATCCTTTAATTGAGATATTCCTTTTTGTATTGAGATGGCAATTTTTTGGGCTGCTTTAGTATTTTTAGACGCAATGAATTTTCTTAATCGTATCAAGTCGCTAATGGCTTCTTGAGAGTACGATAATTTCATGTTTTAGGAGGCTCTTGTTCGTCATCTGTTCCCCAACTAATAAGCCATTCATTGACATTTTTCTCTTCAATGACTTTATTAGACTTTACTGACTCTAATGCTACTAATGTTTCTTCCCATTGTTTTTCATCTAAAGATTTTCGGGCAAGAAACTCTTTAATAGCTTGATTAATAAGATAGTTTTTACTTCTATCAAGCTTATGAGCCAATTTTTCTAATGGACTTTCAATTTCTGGTTGAAGTCTGATGCTGGTTACGCCCATGACAATACCTAAATAATTAATTACTATGTATTACACTGTAGTAAAAGATGGGGTTTATTGCAAATTTAAAATGCTTTAAAGCTTATAACCGTAAATCGTACCGCTTTTATGTTAACTGAGATAGGCGAAAACGGTATAGCTCAAATCAATGAACGTAATCGTTATTAAATACTAACCAAAACAACACCGATAAACATGGCTAAAACACCTAATGTTTTAGGTCTTGAATGAGGTTCATTTAATAGAGTTATGCCTAATAAAACACCTAAAGGGATACTGACCTGTCTAAAGGCGACAATATAACTGACATTGTCGACCATCGACATGCTGACTAACACTAAGGTGTACGCCAAATGAATGGCTATACCTGCTGATAAATAGGTTTTAAATTGAGTTTTTAATAAATGGGCGACGACTTGGCGGCTGGATGCATTATTTAACAGGATAATGCCCATCCACACTGAAGACATCATAGCGGCTACAAAGGCATAGACTAAAGTTAAAGGAATGATGGCCTCTGTATTGTTTAGCTGTAGGTTGAGTTCTGTAATCGCTTTAGAGTCAATCATTGAATACCCTGCGGTACCAACAGCAGCTATTAATGCGTAAAACGTCGCTTTATTGGTATAGTTTGATAATTTGAAATCACGAAAATGAAGCATGGGTAAAATAATAGACCCAACAACAATGAGTCCTGCTCCCATTAAGAAAGAAGCGTTAAAAATGTCGTTATAGCCCAATAGCAACATGGTGGCGGTAACAAAAAGAACAGGAAAAGAGCGGGCAATAGGATAGGCAAGTGACATTTGGCCTGAGCGATAGGCTAGGGCTAAGGCGCCATAATAAATGCCTTGAAAAACACCTGCAAAGGCGGCATAACCTAATGTTTTAAATGATATTAATTGATAATAATCATAAAAATATAAACTGATTGGTAAGAGCAAAAGCAAAGCACCGAAGAGGTTGGCTAAAAAGAAGAACGCTAAGCTAGGCTTTGTTTTTTTGCTGATTAAATTCCAAGTAACGTGTAAGCAAGCAGAGATAAGAATAAGAATTACAGCTGTGATTGTCATAAGTTGGGTTTAGTAGCATTTAATCAAAAGGATAGCCTTCATGAGGGTCGTTAACGTTAACGTTAAAGCAGACTAAGTTTTTATTATCAGTCCAATAATGCAACAGGTAACTAGGCTCATCAAGAATAAATTGAGATTCATGTTTCATGCTAAAGTCAATAACGAGTCTCATGCCGATTGAAGGGGCGGTGTTGATAATGGTGCCATGCCAACGAGTTTGAGTGGCTAAGTGTAGGTGCCCACACAGGATAGCTTCGATATTATTGTGATTTTTTATCACTTTAGCCAAATGTTCTTGACCGCTAAAACTATCCAGTTTTGTTTCGGCAATACCAACATCAATGGGCGGGTGGTGCATGAAAATAATCACGGGTTTATTTTTAAACTGTTGAAGTTTTTTTTCTAGCCAATTCGCGGTTGATAGCGTTATTTTTCCGCCAGCTTCGTGGGGAATGCTGGTATCCAGACCGATAAGTTTAAGTTCATGGTCATCAATGCTGTAATTAATGAGTTGATCTGAATTTTCTTGGCAAGATTTCACACCAAAAATAGATAACAAATCTTGGCGGTTATCATGATTACCAGGAATGACGTAATACGGCATAGAAAAACCATCAAGAATATTTTATGCACAAACAAGTGCTTCTATTTCGCCGCTATTTGAAATGTCACCCGTGACTAATACAAGGTCGGGACGTAAACGTAATTGGTTAATATGCTGAACACAGCGTTCAAGGTTTCTGGCCATTGGTGCGATGCCCAAGGTCTTGGTGCCAGCTTTAGAAATGTGTAAGTCACTGATTTGAGCAATTAACACCTAGACGAATCCTCAATAATTATATAATTAAATGGCCAAAATCAATAGAATTTAGGGCTAAATAAGTAAGCTCTAAAATAGCAATAAAGTAAATTTTAAGAGCATTTGTAATGACTTTAAGTTGTTTTTAATGGGTTTTCGAAGAAGTTAATAGACTATCGTTAGAATAGATAAACCGATTTTTATGAAAGGCGTTGCTGTTTTTACTGCATTGCAAGCTTCTGTTCACTCCTATAGTATCAATTGATAATTAGTAAATGGAAGTTTGTGAACTTTGGACTAGCTTATACTTTTCATTGGTTCCTGTTCGTTAAAATTCCGTATGTTAATTTAAAAATACAATAATAAAGACTACAGCAGCTATTAATTAAAACTTATATCGTAAAGTTTTATATCAGCTTTGATTAGTAGCAAATAATAATTAAAGACATATTAGGAGATTTAGGAAAATGAAACGTAAGCTATTATATATGGCGATGTTAGGTGTTTTTGTAGGTTCAGCTCAAGCCGCAAATTGCCCTGCAGTCACTGTTAGCGATGCTCAAGGTGTAAAAGCTGGTGCATTTCCACAACAATACGAACTTGCAGAGTTTGAGAAATTAGCTAATTGCACGTTGACGTTCAGTGCTAATCCAGCCAGTGCTGCATTAAACAGCAAGATTCGAGGTAACCCAAGCTTACCCTCAAATTTATCGGATAGAATTCCTGCAGAGCCACAAATTGTTGCGCCTTATGATTCTATTGGCCATTATGGCGGCACTTATGACAACTTGTCTAATGCACCTGAAGCGGGCACGGCCGGTTTTATGTCTGTACGTCACGTTAATTTAGTCCGTTATTCGGATGATCTTCAAACAATTGTGCCAATGGTTGCTAAGAGTTGGAAATGGAATGACGATTACACTCAACTCACGTTTAATTTGCGTAAAGGGCATAAATGGTCTGACGGACATCCCTTTACAGCGGAAGATGTAAAATATTGGTATGACAATTTGGCATTAAACCCTGATGTTATCGAAAAGCCTAAAGGTTATGTATTAGTAGCTGGCGAAAGAATGACCGTTGATGTGGTTAATCCAACGACAGTACGTTTTAATTTACCTTCACCTAAGCCTGGTTTATTAGCGCATTTTGCTTCTTCTTTTGCACAGGGTTTTCAACCTAAACACTTTTTAAGCCAATGGGATCCAAAGCTTAACAAAGATGCTGACAAAAATGCAAAAGCAGCAGGCTTTGAAAATGGCCTAGCCGTTTTATCCGCTTATTTTGGTAATTCAGATTGGATGGATACACCGACCCCAATGCTTAAAGTGCCTAAACTGGCAGGTAATTTACCGGCTGATACTATGCCAACGCTAGAATCACACATTTATGTGACCGATACACCAGATGGACGTCATCTTGTTGCTAACCCATACTTCTTTCAAGTAGATACTCAAGGTCAGCAATTACCTTATATCAATGAGCAAGATGAGATTTATGTGAGTGATACTCAAGTACGTATTCTTAAGTTAGTGAATGGTGAAGTCACGTTTAAGTCACAGAGTTTAGATATGTCTAGTGCGCCTATTTTGTTAGAAAAACAACAAGCAGGTAATTATTCGATACAGTTAAAGCCTGAAATTGCAGCGCCTACGTTTGCCTTTAATGTGACCTCAGCTAATTTAGAAAAACGTAAAGTTTTTGGTGATCTTCGTTTCCGTCAAGCGATGTCGGTTGCGATTAATCGTAAAGAAATTAATGATGTTGCTTTCTTTGGTGAAGGTGTACCACAACAATATATCGCTTTTTCTCCAGCACCTGACTTTGTTGATTCAAAATGGAAAAACCATATGGCTCAGTATGATCCAGCAATGGCTAATGCATTACTCGACAAAGTGGGCATGAAAGATACAGATGGTGACGGCTTTAGAGAATTGCCAAACGGTGAAAAAATTGTCTTAAACATGCAGTTTGCTACCCAAGGTATTTCCGGAACTGTGGTTGAATTAGTCGCTCAGCATTGGTCTGATGTGGGTATCAAAACAACGGTTAAAGAAGTCACGTCTGATGAGTTTCGCTCGTCACAGTCGTCTAATAACTTAGACGTAACTATGTGGAAAAAAGGGCATCCTTTAGCCATTATTCAGGGTAATAGTGGTATGTTCGTTCCACCGTATGAAAGTTATTTTTTCTTACGTACGGGTTTATTATGGGCTGAATATATTGATACCGATGGTAAAAAAGGCGTTAAACCACCTAAATGGGCTTATAGCATGATGGAAGACATTAATGCCTTTCAATCAGAGCCAACAGGTTCTGAAAAATCAAACCAATTAGGTGCGCGTTTAGTTGAGACTATGGTCGGTAATACACTGTTTATCGGTACTGTTTTAGCATCTGGGCCTATCTACCATCACAATAGCTTGAAGAATGTCACTGATTTTAAAACGCATTCGTATGAGTACTATTGGAACTTTCCATATCGTGGTACTCAGTGGTACTTAGATAAGTAAACTCGTTATTTTTATATAACGTTAAAGCTAGGCTAATTTCTCAGCCTAGCTTTCATTCTAAACTCAAAAAGTTTAAAAAAACTCATGTTTAAGTTTATACAGTTCACTATAACAAGGGCATTATTGTCTTTATTTACCCTGTTAACCGTTTCACTCATTGTGTTTTCACTAATGGAATTGGTGCCAGGCAATTGCGCTGAACGATATCTTGCCTTTAAAAATACCCAAGGGCAAAGCATTACCATTGAAGATATTGCAGCAGAAGAACGGCGTTTAGGCTTAGACCAACCATTTATTACTCGATGGGGTACTTGGGTCGGTAATGTATTTATAGAAGGTGACTTTGGCGATAGTTGTATTTTACGCTTGAGCATTAACGAATTACTAAGTGATAAGTTTTGGATTAGCCTAGGTATTTGTATGGCGGCTTTAATCTTCTCTTATATGATCGCTGTGCCAGTCGGCATTTACTCCGCAACAACAACAAATGCCTTAGCCAATAACTCGATACGGTTTGTGAGTTACCTTGGTCTTGCGCTCCCTAATTTTCTATTAGCTCTAATCATCATGTTATTTTCCACGATTTATTTTGGTGAATCACTCACAGGGCTATTTTCTAAAGAGTTTCGAGACGCCGCTTGGTCAGTCGAAAAATTTATGGATTTCTTATCCAGAGCTTGGCTACCTATATTTGTTTTAGGTTGGTCCGCTACCGCGTTTGCAATGCAAACAGTGCGCGCACTGATGCTTGATGAAATTGGTAAACTGTATGTCACCGCCGCCTCTGCGCGAGGCCTTTATGGTCGAAAACTACTTTGGCGTTACCCTGCACGTCATGCTATGGGGCCAGTCATTAATTCATTAGGTTTTGATTTAAATCGAATATTTAATGAACTACCAGTCGTCGCATTAATATTAACGTTGACTGAGGCGGGAGCCTTGCTCATTGAAGCCTTAGCACGCTCGAACGATCAGCAATTGGCAGGTGCTATTATCTTTTTGTTAACAGCGAGCATTGTCTTTATTAATTTTATAACCGATATCATGTTGGCAATAATGGACCCACGTGTACGAAAAGGGCTGATGGGATAATATGATGAAATTAATGTTCTGGAAAAAAGAAGAAAAAGCGGCGCTTAATGATCAACAGCTAAAAGAAGCTTACTTTACAGCGTCTCAAGGTCAGTTAATTCGTTCTCGCTTTAAAAAGAATAAAACCGCAAGGTTTGCTGCCATTGTTTTATTTGCCATGATTTTAACAGGTATTTTTGCGCCATTTTTATCACCTTATAGCCCAGATATTTCAGGGCGAAATAAACTGTATGAAAATGGGCCACCTCAATTCCCTAAGTTTTGGGATGAAAATGGTTTTTCAGCAAGACCTTTTTTATATTCGACCACACGTCATCGTTCTATTAAAACTAATTTTAGATGGGTGCTCACGGAAGACCGTAAAGATCGACGTTATTTACATTTTTTTGTTGATGGTTGGCAATATAGTTTGATTAATATCGAATGGGATTTACCAGGGACATTTTTTGATGTCAATATTCATGCCTTAACCTTTACGACGCATCTATTTGGTATGGATAAAGGGGGTATTCATTTGTTTGGTACCGATGCCACTGGTAAGGATATTTTTTCTCGAACATTACATGCTGTTTATACCTCACTAGCCGTTGGCTCATTAGGTGTGTTCATCTCGTTTATATTGGCTTTAATTATAGGCGGTGTAGCCGGTTATTTTGGCGGATGGATTGACTCTGTATTACAAATGATTACAGATGCCATACGAACGGTGCCGCCGATACCATTGTTTATGGCATTAGCCGCGTTTATGCCAGATACATGGAGTTCTGAAACTCGGTTCTTTTTTATAGCGAGTATTTTAGGCTTAATTGGCTGGCCAACCTTAGCGAGAAGAATTAGAACTCATTTATTAACTGAACGTCATCAAGAGTATGTGTTAGCCGCAGAATTATGTGGCGCTAAAGCAAGCCATGTTATCCGTAAACATTTGTTACCTAGCTTTACCAGTTACATCATAGTCGATTTGATGATTACCTTTCCCTATGTCGTACGATCTGAGACGGCTTTAAGCTTTATTGGTTTGGGATTAACTGACCCCGTTAATTCGCTAGGGTCAATGATGCAAAACGTGTCAAAAGCGGATGTGTTATTGAATTATCAATGGTACTTCATCCCCGTTATCTTTTTTATCGCTTTTGTTCTCGCTTTTGTTTTTGTTGGCGATGGTTTACGTGATGCCGCTGACCCTTACTCGAAATCAAAATAATGACATTACTTACCGTAAAAGACCTTACCCTACAGTTTGATACCGATGAAGGGCGTATTACCGCTGTTAATAAAATTTCCTTTGATCTCGAAGCAGGGCAAGTGCTTGGTTTAGTCGGAGAATCTGGTTCTGGTAAATCAGTGACAGCCAAATCGATTATGCAGTTGAATGCATCTAATTCTGTCTACAGCGAAGACAGTAAAATTATCTTAAATATTGATGGCAAAGAGATAGATGTTCTTTCTTTAAAAGAAGGGCCTGATCAAAAAATTATTCGAGGTGGAGCCGTTTCGATGATTTTTCAAGAACCGATGGCGAGTTTTGCGCCAGCGATTACGATTGGTGATCAAATGGTTGAGCAACTTCTTATTCATAAAGATATTTCTAAAAAAGATGCCACTAAACTCTCCATAGATATGCTAGATAAGGTGGGTATATCGGATGCTGATAAACGTTTTAAACAATATGCTTTTGAATTGTCAGGAGGGATGAGACAGCGAGCCATGATTGCTATGGCACTAACAACTGACCCAAAGTTATTGATTGCAGACGAACCAACAACAGCCTTGGATGTCACGATACAAGCTCAAGTTATCGACTTAATGAAAGATATTGTCGCTGAAATGGGCATGGCCATCGTTTTTATCACTCATGATTTAGGCGTTATAGCGCAAACGGCTGATAAAGTAGCCGTTATGTATTTAGGCGAGTTGGTTGAGCATGGCACAGTTCGTCAAGTGATTAAAAACCCTGCTCATCCTTATACTAGGGGCTTGATTGATGCCTTACCTAAGTTGGATGATTTAGATTCGCCCTTAACACCAATACCTGGTGATATTCCAAGCCCATTAGAGCGCCCATCAGGATGTGTTTTTCATACGCGATGCTCGATGGTTGAAGACCGATGCAGCCAAAATAAACCTGACATGTTGGATCAAGGAAATGGACATGTGGCTGCTTGTTTTGTCACCGCAGAAGAAGGGGATAAAAAATGAGCGAAAAGAAAAATAGAGCGATTATAACCGCTCGTGATTTATCCGTTCATTTCCCTATTGGTAGTGGACTTTTTGAGGCTAAAAAGTTTGTTAAGGCCGTTGATGGCATTAATTTAGATATTCCTCAAGGCTCATTTTATGGTTTGGTTGGTGAAAGTGGATCGGGAAAAACAACTTTAGGTCGTGCTTTTTTACGCGCAGTGCCTATCACCAGTGGCGATGTGCACTATGACGATGGCGAGCTTGATATTAAACTCGTTGGCTTACCTGATGCTCAATTGCGTGAATTTCGTAAGCGAGCACAGCTTATATTTCAAGACCCTTATGCCGCTTTAAGCCCCCGCATGACGGTACGGGATATCATTGCAGAACCTCTAGAAGTGATGGGGATTACAAAAACTCGCGAAGAAACAGACGAAAAAGTGCGTAATATTGCTGCTAAATGTCGTCTTAATTTAGAGCATTTACGACGTTTCCCCCATGCTTTTTCGGGTGGACAAAGACAACGTATTTCAATCGCACGCTCCTTAGTCTCTAACCCTAAATTTGTTGTGGCAGACGAAAGTGTGGCTGCCTTGGATGTTTCAATTCAAGCAGACGTGCTTAACTTATTAAAAGACCTACAAAATGAATTGGGCTTAACTTATTTATTTATCAGCCATGATTTATCGGTGGTAGCACATATTTGTGACCATATTGCGGTCATGTATTTAGGGCGTTTAATTGAAAAAGCACCAACCCGTGAATTATTTGCACAGCCAAGACATCCATATACTAAAGCCTTGTTATCAGCAATTCCCAATATTGACCCTGATTACCAAGGTGATATTCAAAAACTAGAAGGAGAAATTCCTTCACCAACAGACCCTCCACCTGGTTGTAAATTTCATACCCGCTGCCCTCATGTTATTGATATTTGTCGTGAAAAAGAACCCGTTTTATCTAAAACTGGTTTTGAACATGATGTCGCTTGTCATCGCTGGGAAGAACTTTTAAAAGAATAGGGCATTTCAAGCAATACTTTTTCTGTCATTCTCTATTTTAGGTTGTATCCATTTAGTCATGTACGACATGACACGCCCTCTTAATTTAAAACATTTTAACGATAGCCAGAATTTAAAAGCCTAAGCGACCTCATACTTTATTTATAATTTATCGTATAACGTATTCACTAATAGATTATTAAGAACGGCCAAATTAGGCGCTTAAATTACATATGCTTATTGTTTACAAATCTACTAATTTATGGCTTTTTTACATTAGAATGAGTGGGGATTTTGTTATTTAGGTGTAGTTCTATAGCAACATACAAGCCTGAAGAGTCGTTGATTAAACGCTTCAAATTACTTTCAATAATGTAAACCACATCCGGAGCCATTTCATGTGGAAAAATCTTATTCAGCTATCCACCGATAGAAAGCGCAGTTATCAACGTCAGTTGATAGAAACTATTGTGTCAGCTATTTTAGATTCAAAAATATCGGTTAATACGCCCTTACCTTCGTCTAGAGAACTTTCAAAACAGTTAGGTATTGCGAGAAATACAGTGGTTAATGCTTATCAACAATTAATTGATGATGGTTACCTTATATCGAAGGAGCGAAGTGGTTATTATGTCAATAAAGAAATTTTGACAGGGCGTTTTATAAAAGATCATTTAGCAAAAAAAGCTATGGAAGATGATGCGCCTAATGGTTTAGAAAATAAAATTAAAATTCAACCGTCGTTACAGCGTAGTATAAAAAAACCTAAAGATTGGAGCCAATACCCGTACCCTTTTTTATACGGTCAGCTTGACGAAAAATTATTTCCGATACAAGGTTGGCGTGATTGTTGTCGTCAAGCATTAAGCGTTTCTGATATTAAATATTCTACACCCGACCAATATGATGCCGATGACACTTTACTCGTTGATCAAATACAAGCACGGTTATTATCAAGACGCGGCGTTTGGGCAACGCCCAATCAAATTTTAATCACCATGGGAACTCAGCAGGCTTTATATATCATAGCAGAACTGATGGTTGATAAAGAGACGGTTGTCGGTATTGAAAACCCAGGTTATGTTGATGCTAGAAATATATTTTCATTAAAAACAGGGCTGCTAAAGCCTTTAAAAATAGATGATGATGGACTGGTGTTAGGTGATTCAGTTAATGCTTGTGATTTGATTTATGTCACGCCTAGCCATCAGTTCCCCACGACAGTCACCTTAAGTTTAGAACGTCGTAAACAGCTTTTAAATGATGCTGAAAAACATGATTTCATGATTATTGAAGATGATTATGAAAGTGAAATTAACTTTGGTGAAGAAGCCACACCCACGCTTAAAAGCATGGATGAAAATAATCGGGTGATTTATGTTGGCAGTTTATCTAAAACCTTAGCAGCCGGGTTACGCATGGGTTATATGGTGGCACCTAAAGCAATTATTCACGAAGCTCGTGCCATTCGCCGTTTAATGATTCGCCACCCTCCAATGAATAATCAACGTTTGGTCTCTTTGTTTCTGTCGATGGGACATCATGACTCTTTACTGAGAAAATTGCGTGAGAGTTATCAGAGACGCTGGGAAATTATGGGGGACTCGCTGAGCAAATACTTACCTGAATCAACAAAAGCCCCCACATTTGGGGGGACTGCTTTTTGGGTTGAAGGGCCGCCAAATTTAGATACCAAAGAATTAGAATCATTGGCTCGTAAGCATGGTATTTTAGTAGAGCCGGGTGATATATTTTTCACTGCGTCAGAGAAACATAAAAATTATTTTCGGCTGGGGTATTCATCGATTTCAGAAGATAAAATTGATCCAGGTTTAAAGCGACTTTGTGAATTAATTCATACTATCGTTTAGTTTTATTGTGTCGGCATTAGCTGATAAAGGTTATCAACAGGCGTTAGCGAATGATCCTTATTTGTTAAATGGGCTTAAATTATAAACCTGCATTACAAGCGCTAGGGGTTTAGAAAAACTTTTATAAGAGTATCATAGGCAGTATATTTTTTCCTTGCTGGCTCAGAAATCAATGCAGAATCATGATTTTTATGTATAAATAATGATAGAGCTTAATTCTTTTTTACTAAGCTATTTGATGGTAGTTTGCTTTTTAGCGGCAATTGTTCGCGGTTATAGTGGCTTTGGTTTTTCGGCTTTATTAATTTTATCAACAACATGGGTATTGCCGCCTATTATGGCAGTGCCTATTATTTTAATGCTTGAATTGATCGCAAGCATTCAATTGCTTCCATCAGTTTGGGCGCATATTCATTGGCCTAGGTTATCTCGTTTATTAGTGGCATCTGCTATCAGTACTCCTATTGGTATAGTGGGGCTGACAGTTTTAGATGAAAATACCACCCGTCTATTAATATCTTTGTTTATTTTAATCGTGAGTGTAATTTTACTACGGGGTTACTCTTTTAATCGATTCGATAGCTCGGCTTTAGACTTAGGGACGGGGTTTATTTCTGGGGCTTTAAATGGCATCGCTACCATTGGTGGTTTAGTTGTCGCTGTTGTTTTCTTATCGTTGCAGCTTGAAGCCATTGTCATTAGAGCAACATTGGTCGCACTGTTTTTTGCAACAGATTTATACGCGACTGCCTTAGCCTGGTCTTTTGGTTTAATAGACGAACAGCTTCTTTACATTACTCTATTGATGACCCCTTCATTGTTATTAGGGGTTCAAATAGGCAGTTATTGGTTTAAAAAATCTTCTGGAACATCATTTAAACGCGTTACGTTAGTCTTTTTAATAAGCTTGTCGTGCATTGGCTTTGCACGCTTCTTTATCGAGCTTTAGAAGGCAATGAGGGCTTATTACGAGCTCTCTTTTTTGCGTTAAACGGGGTGCGCGTTTGGTTTATTTTACTATTCGCCCGTTTTTGATGCGGTTTTTTGTGGGCGCCATCTTTATCTTTAGGCTGCCAACTGGGTATCAAGTGATGTTTACCGTTACCGATTAGATCAGCTCTTCCCAAGCTTTTTAATGCTTCACGGAGTAACAGCCAATTGTCTGGGTCGTGATAACGTAAAAATGCCTTATGCAAACGGCGTTGCTTTTCGCCCTTAACAATTTTAACATTTTCTGATCGGTGATTGACCTTTTTAAGTGGGTTTTTACCACTGTGGTACATAGCACTTGCGATAGCTAAGGGTGTTGGAATAAAAGCTTGAACTTGGTCTGTTCTAAACTTGTTTTTCTTTAGCCATATGGCTAGGTTCATCATATCGGTATCAGTCGTACCGGGGTGGGCCGAAATGAAATAGGGGATAAGATATTGCTCTTTACCCGCTAGTTTAGAATATTTATCAAACAATTCTTTAAATTTGTCATAGGCACCAATACCTGGCTTCATCATTTTAGAAAGGGTGTTTTCTTCGGTATGTTCTGGGGCAATTTTTAAATATCCGCCAACATGATGAGTGACTAATTCTTTAATATATTCGGGTGACTCTAAGGCTAAGTCAAAGCGTAGGCCAGATGCAACATTAATTTTTTTAATGCCTTTTAGGTTGCGTGCGCGTCGATATAAACTAATTAATTTAGAATGATCCGTATTTAAGTTTTTACAAATAGTGGGGTATACGCAAGACAAACGGCGGCATGACTCTTCAATGACTTTGCTTTTACACGTCATGTGATACATATTAGCGGTAGGGCCGCCAACGTCAGAAATGTGGCCGGTAAATTCGGGCTGCGTATCGCGAATACTTTCTATTTCTTTAATCACCGATTCTTCAGAACGGCTTTGAATAATACGACCTTCATGCTCGGTGATCGAGCAAAAAGTACAGCCACCAAAACAGCCTCGCATAATATTTACCGAGAAACGAATCATCTCCCATGCGGGGATTTTTTTATCGCCATAGCTGCTGTGTGCGCGGCGTGTAAAAGGCATGTCGAATACCGCATCCATTTCATGTGTTTCTAATGGAATAGGGGGCGGATTAAGCCACACATAGCGCTCTCCATCTTGCTGTATTAAGGCGCGAGCATTACCAGGGTTGGTTTCTAAATGAAACACACGCGATGCATGCGCATAAAGCGGTTTGCTGGTATTCACTTGCTCAAACGAAGGAATGCGAATAGCTGTTTTACTGCGTGGTAATTTAATGCGCTTATCGAGCTTTATTTCGTGAACAGTTTTGTTAACTAATAAATTACCCTCATCATCCTTTTTATCACAATCTTGTTTCTGCTCATAGGGGTTCATCGCAGGGACTTGTTCAATAGAACTGGATTTATCAATTTCAGAAGAATTAATAATGACCCAGTCATCAGGTAGTTTGTTGGTGTAAAAAGCAGTGCCACGAACATCATTAATGTCTTTTACATTTTCACCATTCGCTAAGCGATGAGATACCTCAACTAAGGCTCTTTCTGCATTGCCAAATAATAAAATATCCGCTTTGGTATCAATTACTATTGAATGACGAACTTTTTCAGACCAATAGTCAAAATGAGCCACACGTCTTAAGCTGGCTTCGATGCCACCAATGACGGTTGGAACATGTTTATATAGTTGTTTAATTTTGTGTGTATAACGAATGACCGCTCGATCTGGGCGTTTACCATGCACACCATCGGGGGTGTAGGCATCGTCGTGCCTAATTTTTTTATCGGCCGTATAGTTATTAACCATCGAATCCATATTACCAGCAGTAATGCCAAAATAGAGATTAGGCTCGCCTAAAACTTGAAACGCTTTGTCATCATTGATATCGGGTTGAGCAATAATACCAACACGAAAGCCTTGTGATTCTAATAATCGACCAATGACAGCCATACCAAAACTAGGATGATCAATATAGGCATCACCCGTGACAATAATGATGTCGCAAGAATCCCAGCCAAGCTTATCCATTTCTGCACGAGACATAGGTAATTCGTGTGCGATACCGAATCGTTTAGCCCAATAAGGCTTCCAAGAAAATAAAGAGGGGGTGTCTGCTTGCATGAGATATCACAATCAATGATAGAATGGCTAAGGTCACATTTTATCGAAGTTTGGTAAACAATGTACTTAATATTTATTGGGTTATAAATTAATACTTTTAACGATAGGCTTATTTTGAAAAAACCAATTATCTTTTCGCTAGTCGAATCACCAGCACACCCTAATTTTTCGCAATTATTTATGGATAAAGGGTATGACGAAAAGGTATTTTATTCAGTGCGTAAAATCATATCTGCATTAAAAAAACAAAAACCAGATGTGGTGATTGTGAAGTTTCACTACTTATATGTTTCAGATTATGCGAGTAATCATATTTCTAATGTCGATTCATTATTAGCATCGTTGCAAAAATACAGTGACTATCAGCCAAAGTTTATATTTTTTACGACTAAGCAAGACAATCAGTTTTTACACCTTTTAACGGATCATTACGAAGGTTTTGCAAGCTCAGTTCATGTTTTGATTATGCCTGTGCAGGCTAAGCAGATGAGCGATTTGTTGTGACAAGAGCGTTCTAAGAAGCGCGAGTATGTCGTACTTCTTAGAAGCGGTAATTATTTTTGTGCTGCAGGAGCCTGAGTCGGCATAGGAGCATTGTTATAGCCATTAAACTGGCGACGATACTCATTGTTATGTTGAGCACTATTACGGTTGTTACCGTAATAGTTTAAGTTATTCTTGTTGCTGTTATTGCCACCAAATTTACCATAACCTTTCATTTTAATGTCAAAGTCAGCTTGTATATCCATATTGCCCATGCCATCAAAGTAAGAGTCATAAAAGTTATTCCAAGGGCCAAACATGCCATTCATTCCACTATTGCCGCTTGAATAATTAAAGTTTCGGTTAAAACCGTTGCTATAACCTTGTTGCGGATAGCCTTGAGCTTGAGCTTGAGCTTGAGCTTGAGCTTGATTTGGGTTTGGGCGAAAGTTATTGTTATTCCAGGGCATTGAATTTTGATTGCCGAATGACTGATTGCCCCAAGGCATCATGTTATTCATCCAATTGTTGTTATTGTTTCCCCAAGAGCCATTGTTTTGTGCCATAGCAGCAGAGCTAGACAGTATTAATGCAATAAAAAGTAGTGAACGTTTCATAATGTTATTTCCAATAAAGTTTAAAATCGTTACGTGCTACGCGCTATTTAGCGGGATAGTACAATCAAAGCAACTATAAAAAGAATGACTAAAGCCATTGGCTTTATAAAAGACATCCAATCGTCAGATGTTGCGGGCTTAGAATTTTTTGAGGCTTGCTTAATCATTGGGAAGAGCATCACCATCATGCCGATCATGACAACGGCTGATATTATTTTTATCCAGTCCATATTGTTTACTCAGAATAGTGAATCAATAGTAATCAGTCAAAAAAAAACCCGCTACAAAGCAGGTTTTTTTGCAATATTAGAGTATTCTAATATTATTCATCGCGGAAAGCACCTAATAAATGCAAAAGAGCTTGAAACAAGTTAAGAATGGACAAGAATAAACTAGCAGTCGCCATGATGTAGTTTGTTTCACCACCATTAATAATGGATGATGTTTGATATAAAATCATACCGCTCATTAATATGACGATACCAGCGCTCATAGCCAGTGACAAAGCAGGAATTTGTAAAAATATGTTAAGTAGCATGGCGCCAATGACGACAAACAGGCCGACCATTAAGAAACCACCCATAAAGCTGAAATCTTTTTTAGTGGTTAGTACATAACCAGATAATGCTAAAAAGATTGCGCCCGTGCCACCTAAAGCCGTCATAACAAGGCCTGGGTCAACGGCTAGATAACGAGTTAACATTGGGCCAAGACCTAAACCAAGTAAACCAGTAATGGCAAAAATTGTTGGAATGCCTGCTGTTGAATTAGCGGTTTTAGGTAAAACAAACCAAAGCATAACAATGGCGGCAATGGTTGAGGCAAAAGCAATGCCAAATGATAAGCCGGTTAAAACACTGACAGTTGCCATAACACCACTAAACATTAGTGTCATAGATAAAAGGATGTAAGTGTTACGGATAACCTTATTAGTCGATAAGATCGATTCAGGTGAACGAGTAACAGCAGATTGAATATTCATTAATATCTCCGATAAAAGAATAATATAGAAAAGTAACTCTAGTTTAAGTTCCAATTAAAAGAATACAAGTAAAACTTGTTTAATTAGTCAATAAATAATGTTGAATCAGTGGTTTACAAGGGCTATAGATAAAAACCTTAAATTAGGTGAAAAATATAGTGACTCGTAACGACAATTGTCTATAATACGCGTCGCTCTTAGGTTGAGTTAATTTAAAAGCTTTAAGAATATCTAGACGACTAGTAGACCACTAATCAACTACCTAGATACAAACTAAACAATATTGGAAAGCTGGCAGGAAGCCTGAATAATGCGGTACGCCGCATGAAATAGCTGATTAAAGACTACTTGATCAGATATTTAATATCACCGATAGAATACTGGAGAGCTGGCAGAGTGGTCGAATGCGGCGGTCTTGAAAACCGTTGTCCCGAAAGGGACCGGGGGTTCGAACCCCTCGCTCTCCGCCATACATAAAACCTAAGCAATTAATTTTGCTTGGGTTTTTTTATGCCCATTGGTTTTATCGCAGCAGCAATGAGCATTGATCACTTTCGTGCAAAAGTATTATTAAGCTTTACTGCAACAGACAAAGCCATTTAATTAATTCTTATATGATTTGCCTGCCTTTTCCAATAAAGGTTTGTCTGGCCAACGGTGTTTGGGGTAGCGACCTTTCATATCTTTGATGACTTGAAAATAAGAGTTGTTCCAAAAGTGGGCAAGGTCGCTTGTGGTCTGTATGGGTCTTCGAGCGGGTGACAGCAATTCAAACCTTAGTGCAATGCTTCCAGCCGCTATCATGGGTGAATTGAGCTCACCAAACATTTCTTGTAAAACGACAGACACACTAGGGCCTTGAGCGCCTTGATAAGTGATGGAAACTGATTTTTGACTGGGTGTGATGTAATGGGTAGGCGCTTCTTTGGCTAAAAACTGCTGTTCTTCCCATGTTAATACACTCACCATTAGGTTATAAATATTCACCTTTTTAAGCTCAGCAATGCTATTAATGTTGTCGATGTAGGGTAATAACCATTGGCTGATACCTTCAATTAAAGACTGCTTTGAAATATATGGAAAGCTGTCTAAATGCTCGCTTAACCATGTTGCTCTTGTGAGCCAGTCTTCGCATTTTTTAGTCCAGTTTAATATAGTCAAACCATCCTCTGCAAAAATGTGTAACAAACATCGTTGAAATTGATCCGTGGGGATTTTTGTGATGACCGATGATTCTAATTCAATACAGTTATATTGAGTGATACTACGACCAATGACTTTCTGTTTCTTTTTATCAAAAGAAAACTCTTCTCGAACGATAAAGTGATCTTTTAACGTGTTTAATAGTGAATCGAATGAAATTTGAGCCGCGCTAAAAATACGACCCTCTTTCTTTTGTGCATCACAATTAGCAATTACCAACCATTCACTGCCAAATAGTGGGTCATCATCATAAAGAAAGACGCCCTTGCCATTAGCGAGTTTGTAACGCCCACCGTTTTTTGAACGCCGTTGAGCCAGTCTATCGGGATAGGCATAAAGCAATAAACTACCAATTGAGTTTTGTAGCTGAACAAGGTTAACGGGGCTGTTTAAGCGACCAATTTTTAAAGTTCGACTTAACAATTTGGCACTGCTGATTAATTGCTCAACAGCAAAACGATTGATAGGGTGGGTCTTAATGGCTTGGCGTGGATTATTCTTGTAATCTTGTATTGCGATAAGGCGTTGAACGATGTCACTGCCTTTATTGCGCGTAAAAATATCTTTTTCGGATAATAAAGCCGAAAGCTCACAAGCAATGTTTTGTTGCATATTATCTTTAGCTTGCAGCAACATGGCGGCTAACCTTGGGCTTAAGCCAAGGCCGGTTGCTTGCTTACCCAGAGCAGTGAGCTGGTGAGATGAATTAATTAAATTCAAAGACAGTAGAGTGCTTATGGCCGAATCAAAATTTGCTTTTGGTGGTTCAGTGAGCCAATTGATTTTATTAAAATCATTCTCACCCCATAGAAACAATTCTAATATTAGCCCTGTTAAATCGGCTGATAAAATTTCTTCACCTTGAAAATCGTGCAGTGTTTTTTGTTTGGCTTCATCCCATAAACGTATACATGAACCTGCTTGAGTTCGTCCAGCACGCCCTTTTCTTTGCTCGGCAGAGGCTTTGGATATGTACGTTGTTTCTAAGCGGGTCATATAACTGGATGGGTCATAGACCAATACTTTTTCTAAACCACTATCAATAACGCACGTCACACCCTCAATAGTTAAGCTAGTTTCTGCAATGTTGGTGGCAAAAATAATGCGCCTTCGTCTCTTTGGGTCGGGCATTAAGGCCTGTTCTTGTTGCAGTATGGACAAGGCGCCAAAAAGTGGTAAAAAAACTAAATCAGCTCTTAAGTTAAAGGCTTCAATCGCATGAGTCATGCATTTGTTTATTTCTGCTTGACTGGGCAGAAAAACAAGGGTGTCACCACCGTTCTCAATATTTAAAACAGGGCTCAATGCACTCATTACCTGTTGACTTAAAGGCGTTTTATTGGCACTAATGTAATTAACATCAACTGGGAACGCTCGCCCCGGGCATTTGATGATATTGGCACCACCCATATAATCGGCAATGAATGCGGTGTCTATGGTGGCAGACATGACTAGAATTTTTAAGTCTTCACGAATGGTGCTTTGTATTTCTAGCGTTAGCATCAGCGCAATATCTGAATGCAGTGAGCGTTCATGAAATTCATCAAATATAATTAAAGCGGTGTCCAAAAGTTCGGGGTCATTTTGTAATCGTTTGGTTAAGATGCCTTCGGTAATGATTTCTAAATGAGTATGCTGTGATATTTTTTTATCATTTTTTATTTGATAACCAATTTGTTGTCCTACCTTTTCTCCTAACTGTGACGCTAAGTAATGAGCTATCGTTTTGGCGGCAATTCTACGTGGCTCAAGCATCAGTATTTTTTTATCCTTTAACCACGCTGAGTCCAATAAACTAATAGGTAAGGCAGTTGATTTCCCTGCACCTGGTTCTGCTTGAAGCACCAGATTGTTCGAAATTTCTAAACTATTTTTTATTTGCGGTAGAAACTGTGCAATGGGCAACAAGGGGGTTATTCTCGATAAAAGAATAATGATCTTATCAGTAAAGTCAGTAAAAAATGAAAAATGCAGGCTTTATAGGGGCATTGTTTTTATTGCGTCTAACGAAGTAAGGCATTTAGTGCTCAAAACTATAAATACAAGCATGAATAAAATTTACGTCATCATATTGATGGTTATTTCATCATTTAAAACGGCAACGTAAGGATAAATGCCCTTAACTTAAACGTATTAACGGGCTAATCTAAAGGTTACTTTTTAACGACAGAAGGGTTCTGCTTTAAAGTGGATAGCGTCTCATAACTGGCGGCCACGATAACAATAGCACCCCCCACAAGGGTTGACCATGTTGGTATTTCTGTTAAAAACATATAAGCAAAAATAGTACCGTAAACAACTTGCATGCTGGCTATTAAGCCAACTGTTTTGGCCTTCAAATGAAGTAAACTGTTCGCAAATAATGTATGGGGTAAGGCTGTAAAAATAATGCCTAAAACAATAAGTTGTAACCATTGGTGTTGACTAACGTGAGTCACTATTTCGAAACTAAAAGGAATCAATAGCGCGATGACAAAAAGCCCTTGATACATTAACGCATGACGAGCAGGGTAGGTATTGAAATAGCGTCGATGAATAATGTTTCTCATCGCGAATAAAAAAGCAGATAACACGCCCCACAATACCCCCTGTGTGGACTGATTATCTAAAGTAAACTCAGGGACTAATAAATAGATACCAAAAAGTACCGCCATTCCACTGATAATGTCTTTTGTGTGTGGTCGCTCACCATGAAATAAAGGCTCAAGAAAAACAGTGATGACAGGGTAGGAATATAGTGAAATGATACCAATAGCGACAGAAGACACCTGCATTGCATGAAAATAAGTGACCCAATGAGTTGCCAAGAAAAACCCAAGAATAAGAGCAATAAAATAATCTAAAGGACGTTTAAGTAAGAAAGATTCGTTAAGATATTTAATGTAAAGTGCGATGGCAATAACCGCAAAAATACTGCGTAATAATGTGA
>CAYZQE010000025.1:0-26788 GCA_964480635.1 uncultured Gammaproteobacteria bacterium
TTAGGCGCTGCTTTCTTAGGCGCTGCTTTCTTAGCTTCTGCTTTCTTAGGCTCTTCAGCCTTTTTTTCATCAACCTTGTCAGCTTTAACGTCATCAGCCTTGTCAGCTTTAGCGGCTGCCTTTTTAGGTGCGGCTTTCTTAGGTGCTTCTTCTACCTTAACGGGCTGAACAATCGTCGCTTTACCATCTAAAATAGCTTCAGCGGCTAAACTCGTGTAAAGCTTAACGGCACGCATTGAATCGTCATTCGCAGGAACAACATAATCAACGCCATCCGTAGAATGATTGGTATCAACGATACCTACAACAGGGATGCCTAATTTAACCGCTTCTTTAATGGCGATGTTTTCAAAACCTACGTCGACAACAAAGATAACGTCTGGTAAGCCGTTCATGTCCTTGATGCCACCTAATGTTTTGTCTAACTTTTCTTGCTCACGCGTCAGGTTTAAAATTTCTTTCTTACTGATTTTTTCGTAGTTACCAGACTCTGCCATGCCTTCTAAGTCTTTTAAACGACGAATAGACGCTTTAACAGTACGAAAGTTAGTTAACATGCCACCTAACCAACGATGGTTAACGAAAGGCATGCCGCAACGAGTTGCTTCTTCTTTAATTGATTTAGAGGCTGAACGCTTAGTACCAACAAAAAGAATTTTACCTTTTTGAGAAGCAATTTTACCTAAAAAGCTTGTTGCGTCATTAAACATTGGCAACGTCTTTTCAAGGTTGATGATATGAATTTTATTACGCTCACCGAAAATATAATGAGCCATTTTTGGGTTCCAGAAACGAGTTTGGTGACCGAAATGGACGCCTGCTTCTAGCATTTCACGCATTGTTACTTTAGACATAGAGATATTCTCCAGATTTATATGAATACTTTTAAATTGAGCTTTTCTTGCTCAAATAAAGAAAAAATATTCGGGTTTAAACAACCATTATTTTCACTGTAAAGACCTGATTTTCTGGTGAAAAATGAGGCACCCATTACTGTGTTTTAAAATAATGTGAGATTCTTATTTATTAAATTAACGAGTTAAAATAATAATAAGTTATAATAATTGCTTTCAAACATTCCGAAAGCGCGCGCTTTATATCATAATCCACCTTTAACAACAACTTTTAATAGTAAATATATGACTGTCACCATCAAAACAACTGAAGAAATCGAAAAAATGCGAATTGCTGGTCGCCTAGCATCTGACGTTTTACAAATGATTGCCCCTCATGTACAAGCAGGGATTACAACTGATCGCCTAGATGAAATCTGTCATAAGTTTATGGTTGAAGAACAAGGAACAATACCTGCCCCTCTCAATTATCACGGTTTCCCTAAGTCTATTTGCACCTCGGTTAACCATCAAGTGTGTCATGGCATACCTGCTAATAAACGCCTAAAAAACGGTGACATTATTAATATAGATGTGACCGTTATTAAAGATGAGTATCACGGCGATTGCAGCAAAATGTTTCAAGTCGGTGATACTTCTATCCAGGCCAAACATGTTTCAAAAATTGCTTATGAATGCATGAAACTGGGGATTGAAATGATAAAGCCAGGTATTCATTTGGGTGACATAGGCCATGCTATTCAAATGCATGCTGAAAAAAACCGCTGTAGTGTGGTACGTGAATATTGCGGGCATGGTATTGGAAGAGTTTTTCATGAAGCGCCTCAAGTTTTACATTATGGTAAAGCAGGTACTGGGATTGTTTTAGAGGAGGGCATGATCTTTACCATTGAACCGATGCTTAATGTTGGTAAACGGCACGTTAAATTATTACCCGATGAGTGGACGGTAGTGACCAAAGACCGCAGCCTTTCTGCACAATGGGAACATACTAATTTAGTCACTGAGACAGGCTTTGAAGTCTTAACGCTTCATCCAAGTGATACTTTATAAACTATGCCACTATTCGATATAACAGCCTTAAAAGAAAAACTCCAAGCGGGTAGTTGCTCACCTCAAGATATTTCAGGCACTATTAAAGAAGGTAAAGAAGCCCTCTTTCAAGCCTATGATGATGGCGCTTCCATCAGTCTGCTAATTAAACAATATGCGTATTACATTGATGCCGTTTTAAGCCATTGCTTTGCTTTTCATCTTTCTGAAAAGCAACAGCAACAATGCGCTTTAATTGCCGTTGGTGGTTATGGTCGCCTCGAACTATTACCTGCTTCTGATGTTGATTTATTAGTGCTTCTTGATGGTGAACCTGACAGTGAATTAGAAACATCTCTGTCTAGCTTTTTAACCGTATTATGGGATTTTGGTTTAGAAATTGGCCATAGCGTTCGCACCATTAGTGATTGCATCGAACAAGGCAAAGACGACATTACTGTCATCACCAACATGATCGAATCTCGCTATATAACAGGCCTAAAGTCACTCTATGATGATTTTCAACTAGCGATTGAGCCACAACATTTATGGTCTTCACGCGAATTTTTTGAAGCTAAATTAAAAGAATTAGAAAATCGCCACGCTAAATTCAACAATACGGCTTATAACTTAGAGCCTGACATCAAAGAAGGCCCTGGTGGCTTACGTGATATTCAGATTATTGGCTGGGTTGCCAAAAGACAATTTCAGTGCAATACGCTTGAAGACCTCGTAGAGCACAAATTTTTAAGCGAAGAGGAATTTCAAACTTTATTTAATGGCCAAGAGTTATTACTAAAGATTCGTTTTTCACTACATCGCTTAACAAATCGTCGCGAGGATCGCCTTTTATTTGAGCATCAAAACAAGCTTGCCGAACTGTTTGGCTACGAATCTGGACCAAATAACCTGTCGATTGAACAGTTTATGCAAACTTACTATCGCACCATTAAAGAACTCGAACGCTTAAGTGAAATGCTACTGCAAATTTTTAAAGAAGAAATCCTTTTTGCAGAAGCACATGACCCCAGCATAACGATAGACGATAACTTCATTCTTCGTAATGGCTTTATAGAGGTATCACACGAAGATGTGTTTTCTCAAACCCCCTCTGCCCTCATTGATATATTTATTCATTTACAACGTAATGATGACTGCAACGGTGTGCATGCGACAACCATCCGATTAATTCGCGATCACTTATATTTAATTGACGATGAATTTAGAAACAACAATGAAATCAATGCTTTATTTTTGCGTTTCATGCGCAATAAAACAGGCGTCACTCATCAATTAAGGCGTATGAACACTTACGGTGTTTTAGCGGCTTATATTCCTGCTTTCGAACAAATCGTTGGGCGTATGCAATATGACCTGTATCACGCCTATACAGTTGATATGCATACTTTATTTGTTATTCGTAATATGCGGCGTTACTCCGTAAGCGAATTTAAAGATGAATTTCCATTATGCAGCGAAATTCATGCGAAAATAAAAAAACCTGAACTACTCTATTTATCGGGTTTATTTCATGACATAGCAAAAGGCCGCGGTGGAGACCATGCCGAACTTGGGGCACGCGATGCTTTGCAATTTTGCTTTAGCCATAGCATGTCATCTGCTGATGCTAAAATGGTCTCTAATTTAGTTAAGCTACACTTGCTTATGTCTATGACCGCACAAAAACAAGATCTTAGTGACCCTGTTGTAATTTTTGAATTTAGTGAGCAAGTAGGCACTAGCGAAACACTAGATTACCTCTATTTATTGACCGTTTCTGATATGCGGGCGACCAACCCTAGTCTTTGGAATAACTGGAAAGACTCTCTTCTAAAGGAGCTTTATTATCAAACTAAACGAGTCCTTGATAACCCAGATCAAATTATAAAAAGCTCTGAAAAATTAGCGGCAGAAAATAAACAAGTCGCTTGCTTGTTATTAGATGACACCAACATTAAAGCAACGGAATTAAAAGATTTTTGTGCCACATTGCCCGATGAATACTTTATTCAGCATACGGCGGAAGATATCAGTTGGCAAATTCAAGGTGTTTTAGCCAACCAACAAAAAAATACGGTTCTAATACAAACCTCTGAACGCTATAAAACAACTGAAATCTGTGTTTTCACCAAAGATGATCTTCATGTTATCTATCGCGTTTCTACCGTTTTACATAATTTAGGCATCAGTGTTTTAGGTGCTCGAATCATGCACACAAATGCCAATCACATATTAGATACGTTTATAGTTCAAGAGCAAAATGGCAATCACACTTTATCTAAAGAACGTCAGCAACAAATTGTCGGCGCACTCTCTGATGCCTTAATTAAAAGCAATAAAGTGACCCTTAACTTAAATAATCATATCTCTCGTCAATTAAAAGTATTCGACTTAGAAACCGAGCTAGAATTCACTCAAGATTACCCTAATCGTAAAACTATTTTAGAAATTACAGCCAATGACAGAGCGGGACTCTTATCGACCGTGGCACGAATTTTAGAACAAAAAAATATTAATATTAATCATTCAATCATTACGACTTTAGGCGAAAAGGCGAATGATGTATTCACCATTTCAGATCAAAATGGTGACCCCATAACCGATGAAGCTTCACTAAACACGCTTCATGACAAACTCATTAGTGGCATTGCTGACATTTATTAATTTAATTTTAAGAGATATAACCGAACATGAATAACCCTTTTCAAGATCAATTTTTAAAAGCAGGCATTGCAACCAAAAAACAAGTACATGATGCTAAAAAACATAAGAAAACACAGACTAAACAACAACGTAGTAACAAAAAAGTTGTGCCCGATGAAAACGCGATAAAAGCGCAACAAAAAGCAAAAGAAAAGGCAGATAAAGACCGTGAATTAAATCAAAAAAAACAACTTCAAGCCAAAAACAAAGCCATTTCTATTGAAATTGACCAATTGATTAGAGACAACAAAATTAATCGCGATAAGGGCTGTGAACTGGCTCATAATTTTGAACACAGAAACAAAGTTAATAAGTTATTTGTGAATGCGGATATTAAAAGGCAATTAGTCGCAGGTAAAATGGCCATCGCTCGTATTGAAGGTCGCTATGAAGTCATCCCTCAAGAAACAGCAGAAAAAATTAAGCAACGCAATGAAAAACGGGTTATTTTGTTAGACAGTCAAACGGTAGAGGAATCTATCGATTCGGACTATGCTGATTACGAAATCCCTGATGATTTGATGTGGTAAGTCCAATAGACCTGAACTTAATTATCATTTGCCGGTGGCATGCTCGATGATGACCCACTTATTACCTATTTAAAAGCCTACCAATTTGAATGGCGTGACTCTGATGAGGGCACTTTAATAGTGTATGAGATAGATGTTTGGATAGGAGGAGATTTAGAAAAAATCATGACTAAAGCTGTCTGGCGAGCGAGGCGAAATCGAAATCGAAAGCCAAACCATTGAGTTTGTACCCGAAATTGAAACGAGACTTTATAGCGATGACGATGCAGCTCTTGGCATAAAATCGGGGCTTGCCAATGTTGGAATTGGGCGCGTTTAAGCTATCAAATAGAACATGAGCTTACATCTCATATTGGCATTAACCCCTTGTGTCGGGTTAGATGTCGCCTGATGCCAAAAAATTCGATACACAATTCTTAATCAGCGTTCGCGCTTGGTTTTAAAATAACACTTATCACAACAGAGGTTATTATGAAAAAACAATTTATTTTAGCAACAACACTCACTTTATTAAGCACGGCTATTTTAGCAGCAGGTTCACATAGTGGCGGTCATGGTGACAGCCATAATATGGCAACAATGGAAGCGCATTGGGAGTCACCTAAAGCGGCACAAATGCAAGTTAATCCAATCACAGCTAACCGTCAATCCATTGCCCAAGGCAGTTCGATTTATCAGAAAAACTGTGCCTCTTGCCATGGTGCTAACGCCATGGGTGACGGCCCATCAGCAACTTATTTAAAGCCAAAACCAACCAATTTACGCGCCATGTCTGGCGGCCATTCAGATGGTGATTTTGCTTGGAAAATCACCAATGGACGAGGCGCTATGCCCGCTTGGGAAAATATTTTGAGTGAAACCGATGTATGGCACACGGTTAATTATATTCAATCTTTAAAAACAGCTAAGATGGATCATAAAATGTCTATGCCAAAAGAAAAAGGGCATCATGGGCATGGCGGTGGTCACCACTCAAATTAAACCTCACTTTTGTGGCGTCAATAATGGCGCCACAATCAATTGAATAAGATATGAACATTAAATTAATACTCGCATTAAGCCTTTTTAGCTCTAGTATTTTAGCCAATACAGCCGCTGACAACATTAAAATCCCTTTTAATTTAGCCAAAGGCCAGTATCTATATGAAAAAAATTGCAGTGTCTGTCATGGTAAACAACTCCAAGGCACTGATAAAGGCCCCACTTTTATCAGTGCTATTTATAAAGTATCGCATCATGGCGACGCATCATTTTATCGCGCGGCTTTGCAAGGCGTTAGAGCTCATCATTGGAACTTTGGCGACATGCTGCCAGTTCCCGAGATGTCCGAAAGAAAAATGAAAAGCATTATTCCGTTCATTCGCTATTATCAAAAACAAAAGGGGATGTAAAACCTAAGGCCACACTAACTTCTTTCTATTTTCTTATGCTTCTATCAAAACTCACTTTAGCTTTTTGCCTGCTGTTATCACCCTTCTTGCTTTTAGCGAGCAACGATAATAGCACCCTAATTTTAGAGATGAAGGCGCCATCAAAATATGGCAAAACACCTAAATTATCGGTTATCAATGACACCTTGCTTTTATCTTGGACTGAACTTGAGGGTTCTCAGTCAAAACTAAATTTTGCGACCTTTTTTAATAACAAATGGTCAGCCGTTAAGACCGCTGCTACGGGTATAAATTGGTTTATCAATTATGCTGACTACGCTAAGGTTACGCCGATAACGTCGCAGCATTTCGTGGCTAGTTGGCTTGTATTTTATGGCGATTCAAATTTTAATTATCGATTTATGCTATCTCAATCTTTCGATGCGGGTCAAACGTGGTCTCGACCAATGACTCCTATTAAAAATACACAGGGTGAACATGGTTTTATCTCTGTCATTAAGTCTGCAAACAAAGCTCTTTTAACCTGGATTAGTGCTCATAAAGACATATTTACCGTTAACACAGCACAGTTAGATGGACAAAACTTATTCAGTGAAGTAAAGGTAATAGACACCTCTAGCTGTAGTTGTTGCCACACCGATATGGCACTTTATAACAACAAGCCTTTATTAGTGTATAGAGATAGAACAAGTCATGAAATTAGAGATATCGCTTTTAGTCAATTTGAAGATGCATCATGGTCAAAGCCACGTATCATTCAACATGACCATTGGCAAATAAATGGCTGCCCCGTCAATGGCCCGGCAATATCTAGCACCTTATCTGGTTATGCAATCGCATGGTTTTCAGCGCCTAAAAATAAAGCAAGCATTAATTTATTAGCTATTAATAGCAACGATGAATCCCTATCTTTTACATTAGAGGCATCAAGTTCTTTAGGTTATGTTGACATGGCACCAATTGATGATAACGTCATTATCTCTTGGTTATCTAATGAAAATGACGTTATACAGCTTAAATTACAAACCTTAAATATCCGTAATTTAAGCCTTGGAACGGCTATTAGTATTAAGCGAAATGATTTTTCGGGCTTCCCTTCAATCACCAGTGCTTCTGGTCACACTTATATTACATATGCCACGCCATCTGGTGACTTAATCTTACTCAAAGCCGTCTTTTAAGCGGTTAAAAACCGATAACACCTTCTGTTTATATCATAAGAAGATAAATATTTAAGTCGAACCATAAGATTCTTATCAAAATGATGGGGATCTGAATAACTAAGACTTAAACGACAGAACCATCGCCATTTTCATCTTCTTTCTCTGGCACAATTAAATCAGTTCGGCTAATACCTAAGGCTAATGTTGTTGTACTTGCAACAAAAATTGACGAATAAGTACCCACTAACACACCAATTATCAAAGCTAAGGCAAAAGCATGTATCACTTCACCGCCTAAGAAAAACAAAGAAAATAACACTAACAAAGTTGTTAAGGAGGTCATGATGGTACGAGATAAGGTTTGATTAATTGAAATATTAATCACTTCTTCTGGTGTCTTTTTACGGATGTTTCTAAAGTTTTCGCGCACTCGATCAAACACTACGATGGTATCGTTTAATGAATACCCTATCACCGCCAATATGGCTGCTAACACACTCAAATCAAATTCAAATTGAAATAATGAAAAGATGCCTAAGGTAATGACCACATCGTGAATTAAGGCTGCAACGGCACCGAATGAAAAGCGATATTCAAAGCGGAATGAAACGTAGATTAGTATGGCGATTAAAGCATATACAACGGCTAAACCGCCATCTTCGGTCAATTCCTCACCCACTTGAGGGCCGACAAAATCAACGCGTCGCACATCTAACTCACCATCTTGCAGCTCACCTAATAAAGCAACAATCTGGGTGCTCAGTTCAGCTTTGTTTTGGTCGTCTTTGGGTACCAAACGTACCATCACGTCTTTCGCGCTACCAAAGTGTTGAACGATGGCATCGTCGTAGCCTGCGCTTTTTAGCTTGTTTCGAATAGGCTCTAACGTCACTGCTTGCTCATAACCCACTTCAATCACTGTACCGCCAGTAAAATCGATACCTAAATTAAGTTTATTAACCACCAAACTCGTCACTGAAATAAGGACTAAGGAGATTGATAAAAACATCGCTATGCGACGCTTGCCCATAAAATCTATAGTATTTAATTGCATTTTAATCTCCTCCTAAATGGCTAACTTTTTAATGTTTTTACGGCCATACACTAAATTAACGATTGCACGAGTCCCTACAATTGCCGTAAACATTGACGTTAAAATACCAATCGATAAGGTAATGGCAAAACCTTTGATAGGCCCTGTTCCAAAACCAAATAGAATGATGGCTGCAATCAATGTGGTTATGTTGGCATCGGCAATGGTGCCAAAAGCTTTTGCATAGCCTGATTGAATAGCGGCTTGTGGTGTACTGCCTAGTTTTAACTCTTCTTTGATACGCTCAAAGATCAGTACATTGGCATCCACCGCCATACCGACGGTTAAGACAATACCCGCGATACCCGGTAAGGTTAAAGTTGCTTGCAACAATGATAATACAGCAACAATAAAAACAAGGTTCAGCGTTAACGCAACATCTGCAATCAAACCAAATGTTCTGTAGTAAATCGCCATAAAAATAAGCACCGCAACAAAACCAATCATCACTGACATAAAGCCTTTATCAATATTTTCTTGCCCAAGGCTCGGACCAATGGTGCGTTCTTCTATGATTAACATGGGTGCTCGTAATGCGCCTGCTCTTAGCAATAAAGCTAAGTCTCTGGCTTCACGCGTACTGTCTAAACCAGAAATTTGAAACCGTTTACTAAGTTGGTCTCGAATGGTTGCAATATTTATAACTCGTTTTTCAGTTTTTTTAGTACGTACTTTTTTCCCGTCAATCATTTTTTCTTCATAACGATCTTCGATAAAGACAACTGCCATTGGCTTACCAATATTGTCACGAGTCACCTTGCTCATACGGTCTGCGCCTTTACCATTCATGGTAATAGAAACATTAGGCGTACCACCTTGACTATCAATGCCTGAAGCGGCACCTACAATTTGATCGCCCGTCACAATCACTCTACGTTTTAATAAAACAGGGCTGCCATTACTTTCTTTATATAGCTTAGTACCAACCGGAATTCGGCCTGTCGACTCTGCTTTATTCCAATCTGCTAACGTGCCATGCACGAGTCGAAACTCTAATGTTGCAGTTGCACCTAAAATTTCTTTTGCTCTAACCGTGTCTTGTACGCCCGGTAATTGCACCACGACGCGTTCATCACCTTGCTGTTGAATAACAGGCTCTGCAACACCTAATTCATTCACACGATTACGTAATGTCGAAATATTTTGCGTTAATGCTGATTTCTTTTCGGCAGCTAATGCCGTTGGTGTGTATGTCATATTGACAAACCAAGCTTGACCATCATCTTCTAATTGAAAAACGAATTCACGATAATCTTCTTCAAGCTTTAACATCGCCGCATCACGTACTTCTAAAGATGCAAAACGAATAGATAAACTACGTTTTTTTGCAATTACCGATTGGTAACGAATTTTTTCGCCGCGTAAATAGCTACGAATATCAGTGCTTAAACGCTGTAAAGACTTCTGAATGGCTGTCTCCATATCCACTTCCATTAAGAAATGAACACCACCTCGTAAATCCAAACCTAAATACATAGGCGATGCATTCATCGACCTTAACCATTCTGGTGTTGCTGGTGCTAAATTAAGAGCGACACCATAGCGCCTATCTTTAGCTTCTAGCCTATCTTTAATAATAGAGGCCGCTCTTAGCTGCTCATCTGTATTATTAAAACGAACTAAGATATAACCCAACTCTAAAGATATTTTTTTATAATTAATGCCCTGAGTGTTTAACACTGACTTGACAATATCAAGCTCAGTTTCATCAATTAAATTAACCCGATGAGAAATTTGAACAGCTGGATCGTCACCATATAAATTGGGTGCTGCATAAAGAGCGCCTAATGCCACAAAGGCAATGAGCATTAAGTATTTCCAAAGAGGATAATGATTCATTCGATTATTTTCGTTTTAATTATTTCGTTTTAACTATTTAACAACAAAGCACTAAGAGTTGCTCTTAGTGCTTTATATTTAGAACATTAAAGGGTCTTTAAAGTTCCTTTAGGTAACACCGTACTAACAGCTTGACGCTGAATTTTAATATCTGTGTTATCTGCAATATTAACAGTCACATAGTTTTCGCCTGCTTCTGTAATTTTACCTAAAATACCACCACTGGTAACAATTTCGTCACCTTTTTGTAACCCACCAACTAGTTTAGTGTGCTCTTTAGCCTTTTTTTGCTGAGGACGAATAAGCAAAAAGTAAAAAATAACAAATAAAATAATCAATGGCAAAAAAGACATGATGGGATCAGCTTGTTGGGCTGGTGCGGCTTGAGCCATTGCATCGCTAATAAAAAAACTCATAAAATTTCCTTCAATATTAAAAACTGGTTTAGACCAAATATCAGTCTAAGAACATCTGGCATTATCGCATAACTATTAGGCAATGTAATACCGTATTCTTTGATATCAAGTAGATACAAAACGATAATTCAGAAGAAAAGCCTCATTGATCTAAAATTTAACAAAAATATTCACCTTTTAAGCTTCTCCCTCTGCATAAATACCTTAAAAAATTAATTTTTTATCGGGCTTATTGCGCTTTTCACATTTACAAACGCAAGCGCTTCGTTTCATCTATTAAATAAACCAAGCTGTTGTTGCTCTGCATACAAAGCAAGACCCGTTAATGCAAGGGTGTTAATCATTTTATGGCAATATTACTAATCATTATCTACGCGCCTTGAGAAGTCCATCTGTTGATTTTATTAATAATTAGCGGCCTACTTGGTGACTGCCATTCCCAAACTGCCATGATGATAAGTATTGTAAAAAAACTGAATAATCGTAACTCATCCTGATGATGATTAAACCATTCAGTCATGGCTTTTGCTCTATAAACCTAAAACATCCGACATGTTATATAAACCAGGTTTTTTATCTTCTAACCAGTTGGCAGCTCGCATTGCACCTTTGGCAAAGGTCATTCGGCTTGATGCTTTGTGGGTGATTTCGATTCGCTCGCCAATGTCTGCAAACATAACGGTATGCTCTCCTACAATATCACCTGCTCTTATCGTCTCAAAACCTATGGTTTTTCTGTCGCGTTCACCTGTCTGGCCTTCGCGCCCATACACGGCACATTTAGATAAATCACGCCCTAAGGCTTCGGCAATCACTTCACCCATTATTTTAGCGGTGCCTGAGGGGGCATCTACTTTGTGTCGATGATGTGCTTCGATAATTTCAATATCGACATCATCACCTAAAATTTTGGCAGCTGTTTGTAATAATTTAAGGCATAAATTTACACCAACACTCATGTTTGGGGCGAACATAATGGCAATTTTATCAGCTGCTTTTTTTAATTGTGCAAGGCCTTCTTCATCAAAACCTGTTGTACCAATGACCATTTTTTTATTATGCTTTACACAATAATCAATATGTTTAGCGGTCACACTAGGGTGAGTAAAATCAATCATCACATCAAAGTTATCATGTAATGCATCGCTTACGATAACATTGTTGCCATCTGCACCTGCTAGCTGCCCTGCATCAACACCGACTAATGTGCTGCCTTCACGTTCTGTGGCAACACTAAGAGCACAATTATCATTGATGGCGCATGCTTCTATTAAGGTTTTACCCATTCGGCCGCCAGCACCGACGATAGCAATTTTATTCATTAGTTTTTCTCTTTATTACGGGTCGGAGTCAAATTAAGTAAAAACTTAAATTTATGGTTTTAATTTAAATAACGCTATCACTCATATTTACTCTATATAGTGTTTTGACTCCGACTCTCTTCCACTAGGACTAACGTTATGACTTCATATCTTCAAAGAATTTTTTAACGCCATTCATCCACGACTTTTCGTTAGGACTGTGATTATTTGATGAATCACCCATTGATTTACCTAACTGTTCGAACAACTCTTTTTGTTCTTTACTTAGTTTAACAGGAGTTTCTACCACAACTCGGCATAGCAAATCGCCCACTGGACCACCACGCACAGGTTTAACACCTTTGCCTTTCATGCGAAACATTTTTTGTGTTTGTGTGCCTGTTGGTATTTTTAAATTAACCTTGCCCGTTAAGGTAGGCACATTAAGCTCACCGCCTAATGCAGCAGTAACAATACTAATCGGTACTTCACAATAAAGATCTGCATTATCACGCACAAAGATAGCGTGTTCTTTAACGTGCATTTGTACAAACAAGTCCCCAGGAGGAGCGCCTTTCTCACCTGCTTCACCTTCACCAGATAAACGAATACGATCACCCGTATCTACACCTGCTGGTACTTCGACTGAAAGCGATTTATTTTCTTTCGTGCGTCCAACACCATGACAATCATTACAAGGGTCATCAATTGTTGTGCCATTACCATGGCAGGCTGGACATGTTTGTTGAACAGAGAAAAACCCTTGTTGCATACGAACTTGACCATGTCCGGCACACGTACCACAGGTTTTTGGCGATGTCCCTTTCTTAGCGCCACTGCCGTCGCATGTTTTGCAATGTTTCATGCTGGGCACTTTTATTTTTACGGTGCTGCCGGCTACCGCATCTTCTAGGCTTAGTTCTAGGTTATATTGTAAGTCATCGCCTTTACGAACGCGCTGTCGGCCACCACCGCCGCCGCCAAAAATATCACCAAAAATATCACTAAACTGGTCGCCACCAAAGCCGCCTCCACCACCGCCGAAACCACCAGCACCCTGCTCTACACCCGCATGGCCATATTGATCATATGCGGCACGTTTTTGGGCATCATTGAGTATTTCATAAGCTTCTTTGGCTTCTTTAAAAGCAACTTCAGCTTGCTCATCATCGGGGTTTCTATCAGGGTGATACTTCATCGCTAAGCGTCTAAACGCTTTTTTAAGCTCTGGCGCACTGGCATTTTTTTGCACACCTAGCACTTCGTAATAATCTTTTTTTGACATGTTTTCTATGGTCTTTTTATCTAATCTTTAAACGACAAAAATCTACAGTCCAAATAAGGAGAGTAGATTTTGATGCTGCCAATTGCTGTTTTGGGTGCCACTGAAATTGGCCAGTTCAAGGAAGAAAATATGAGCTTACATGTGTAAGTGATTATTTTCTAACGCCGAAATGGTTAATTTCAGTGGTACCCAAAGGAGTAATTTTTACTTCTTTTCGTCGTCCTTTACTTCTTCAAACTCAGCGTCAACAACATCGTCATCTGCTTTGGCTTCTGGCTCTGCACCTGCATCAGTCGCGCCATCTGTATTCGCTGCATAGGCTTTTTCAGCTAACTTGCCAGACACTTCAGCTAATGCTTTTGTCTTCTCTTCGATAGCATTTTTATCAGTGCCTTCTAATGCCGTTTTCAGTTCTGCAATAGCGCTATCAATGCCTTTTTTATCTTCATCGGTAACTTGATCGCCTAAGTCTTTTAATGATTTTTCAGTCGCGTTAATCATGCCTTCTGCTTGGTTACGCACTTCTACCATTTCACGATGTAGCTTATCTTCTTCTGCATGTGCTTCGGCATCTTTTACCATTTTTTCGACTTCTTCATCTGATAAGCCACTCGATGCTTTAATCACAATGCGCTGCTCTTTACCTGTGGCTTTATCTTTAGCCGATACGTTTAAGATACCATTCGCATCAATATCAAACGTCACTTCAACTTGTGGTACGCCACGTGGTGCTGGTGGAATATCTTGTAAGTCAAAACGACCTAAAGACTTATTTGCTGTCGCAATATCACGTTCGCCTTGTAACACATGCACAGTCACTGCTGTTTGGTTATCTTCTGCCGTCGAGAATGTTTGAGACGCTTTAGTTGGAATGGTTGTGTTCTTTTCGATAACCTTAGTCATCACACCACCCAAGGTTTCAATGCCTAATGATAATGGCGTAACGTCTAATAATAAGACATCTTTAACTTCACCACCTAATACGCCACCTTGAATCGCCGCGCCTGATGCCACTGCTTCGTCAGGGTTTACATCTTTACGTGCTTCTTTACCAAAAAAATCTTTAACCGCTTCTTGTACCTTAGGCATACGTGTTTGACCACCGACTAAGATCACGTCATCAATTTCTGATACCGAAAGGCCAGCATCTTCAATCGCTACTTTTAAAGGGTCTAAAGTACGTGCCACTAAATCATCAACTAATGATTCAAATTTGGCACGTGTAATCTTCATATTTAAGTGCTTAGGCCCTGAAGCATCTGCTGTGATATACGGTAGGTTAATGTCTGTTTGTTGAGAAGACGATAACTCGATCTTCGCTTTTTCAGACGCTTCTTTTAAACGCTGCATGGCTAATGGGTCACCACGTAAGTCCATACCTGAGTCTTTTTTGAATTCGTCAGCTAAATATTGAATTAAACGATTATCAAAATCTTCACCACCTAAAAATGTATCACCGTTTGTGGCTAATACTTCAAACTGGTGCTCGCCATCAACTTCTGCAACTTCAATAATAGAGATGTCAAATGTACCGCCACCAAGGTCATAAACAGCTAAGGTTTTATCGCCTGTTGCCTTATCCATGCCGTAAGCCAATGCGGCAGCTGTTGGCTCATTGATAATACGCTTAACTTCTAAGCCTGCAATTTTACCGGCATCTTTAGTGGCTTGACGCTGAGCATCATTAAAATAAGCAGGGACAGTAACAACGGCTTCTGTCACTTCTTCACCTAAATAATCTTCAGCCGTTTTTTTCATTTTTTGTAAAACACGAGCCGAAATTTCTGGAGGAGCCATGCCTTTGCCTTGAGCTTCTACCCATGCATCGCCATTGTCTGCTTTTATAATTTTATAAGGGACAAGGTCAATATCTTTTTGCACCGCATCTTCTTTAAACGCACGCCCGATTAAACGCTTAACCGCATATAATGTGTTTTCTGGGTTTGTCACTGCTTGGCGCTTAGCTGACTGCCCTACTAAGACTTCATCATCAGCTGTAAAGGCAACAATCGATGGAGTAGTACGATCACCTTCACTGTTTTCGATCACTTTAGGCTTACCGCCTTCCATCACTGAAACACATGAATTCGTTGTGCCTAAATCAATACCTATAATTCTACCCATAATAATACTCCTAAAATTTGTTAAATAAGTTGTCCGACAAACTATAATCTACCGAACTATGTTGTTGATGTAATGACTGTTTTTTGCTTTTCAAGTATTTTTTGTGTGGGCTTTATAAAGAACCGACTAAAAACACCCATATAAAAGCCTATTTAGACACCATCACCATCGCAGGACGAATTAATCTATCCTTAATGACATAACCTTTTTGCATCACAGCCATTACCATATTGGGCTCATGTTCTGCTGATTCTTGCATTGACATGGCTTGATGCTTTTCAGGATCAAATTTTTCACCCACGGGATCAATCGCTTCAATGCCATTTTTTTCGAGCATTTGTTTAAACATAGACATGGTCATTTCCATGCCTTCTTTTATGCTTTGTAAATTTGCATTATCACCATCAGAGGCAGCAATACCCATTTCCATGCTGTCGCAAACAGGGAGCAAAGCTTCTGAAAAGTTTTTAACGGCATATTTATGCGCATTTTCAACATCACGCTGTGAGCGTTTACGATGATTGTCCATTTCGGCATTAAGGCGTACGATTTGATCCCAATAGTCTTTAATTTTTAATTGGGCCTCCGCTAATTCATTAGCAATATCTGACTCTGAATTTTCTGCCTGTTCATTTTCACTGGCAATAATGTCAACTTCTTGAGTTTCTTCTATATTGCTATCAACAGCATTCATTTCAACTGTCTCTTCAGTTTTTGCTGTAGCTTCTAAATCATCGTTTTTAAGCGTGTCAGACATAAGTTTTTCCTAGAATTGAATAATGCTAGAAAAGGTAGGGATTACTTTTGAGTATTCAAGGCAGAACTGAGTAATTTTGCCGTCACATCAACAACGGGGATCACCTTATTATAGTCAAGACGAGTTGGGCCAATCACGCCCAATACACCTAGCACTTTGCCATCAACCGAATAAGGCGCACTAATAACACTGCAATCATGTAATACAGAGTAACCGGATTCACTGCCGATAAAGATTTCGACGCCATCGGCGTTATGACAACTATCGAGCAAATGCAACAAATCTTCTTTTTGGTGAAATGAGTCAAATAAGCTTTTAAGCTTGGTCATATCCGACAGCTCTCTAAACTGCATTAGGTTGGTTTCACCGGACATGAGTAAATCTTCATCACTTGTAGAAGAACACGCATTATCCATCACATCCATGACCGATATCATCATGTCATTCACTTCATTTTTTAAGTGGTGCATTTGAGCCAGCACTTCATTTTTTGCACTACTAAAGTCTTTACCGACAAAAAAGGTATTAATTAATTGCGCCGACTGTTGCAGCTCGTCTTGGTTAAAACTTCGTTTTAGCTCGATTATTTTGTTATGCACTTCATCTTTATTAAGCACTAATACCACTAAAATTCTCGTATCTGATAACTTAATAAACTCTATTTGCTTGATCGTTGACTGAGCCGTTTTATTGAGTGTAATCAACCCCGTTAGCTGGGTCATTTGCGACAACATGCCCGATGCAGACTGAATTAAGTCTGAGCTTGAATGTTCTTTTGCAAACGCTTGTTCAACCGAAAGCTCGGTATGCTTACCTGCGTTCTTCACCTCTAATAGTGAATCAATAAAGAATCGATAGCCCGCATCAGTGGGCACTCGGCCTGCCGAAGTATGCGGTGAGTCAACTAAGCCTAAATCTTCTAGCTTAGCCATGATGTTTCGAATCGTTGCCGAACTCACATCTAATGCACTGCACTGCGCTAAGGCTTTTGAGCCAACGGGTTGACCATCTTTGCTATAAGACGTAATTAAACTTTTTAATAAGGTTTGAGCGCGTGGGTCTAGCTCTAATTTTTCGGCCATATTAAATTTATTAAGAATGTAATTTCATTAAAAATCAATAATGCCTTATCATCCCATGATATGCCAACACAGATTTCGTCATTCACCAATATTGCGCTCATTGTTTTCAAAAATGACGAGACCATCTTGCCTGTATTACAGAGCATTCAATCGTTACTGCAACACCAATCTAGCATTCTTATTTATGCGCCTAATCTGAAAGAAATTCCTGCGTCTTTTAAAACTGCAACCATGCAAGAAATTGGCAACCATGCCGACTTAGCCATATCTGTTGGTGGCGATGGCACATTATTAAATTGCGCCAGAGCACTGGTTGATTTTGCCGTGCCCATATTAGGCATAAACTTAGGGCGTCTCGGTTTTTTAGCAGATGTTCCCAGCAACCAAATTAACAGTACGTTAATAGAAATTTTAAAGGGTGAGTTTTCGACTGAAGAACGTTTTTTAGTTGAAGGTGAATTAAAAACTAACGCCACAAGTAGCAAGCATCTTGCAATGAATGACATCATCTTACATAGCCATGAAGCTATTCGAATGATTGAATTTGAAGTCTTTAGTAATAAACAACTCATCCATAGACAACGCGCTGATGGCTTAATCGTGTCTACGCCCACAGGCTCGACGGCTTATTCACTCTCTGGTGGTGGCCCTATTTTACATCCTTCGTTAGATGTTTTAGCCATTGTGCCTATTTGCCCACACACACTCAGCAATCGCCCAATTGTGTTACCTGCTGATAAGCAAATTGAAATACGTGTCATTCAATCAAATACGACGGCTCAAATAAGCTTTGATGGTCAATCAAACCATATTATGGAGCCTGAACAAACCATCATCATTAGGCGTTACGATAAAACAATTTCTTTACTGCACCCTAAAGATTACAACTATTTTAATATTTTACGTGCCAAATTACACTGGAGTACTCAACCTTCATGATCTCACAAATCATCATTAAAAATTTCGCCATTATCGATAAACTAGATATTGAGTTAGACATGGGTATGACTGCCCTTACAGGTGAAACAGGCGCAGGTAAGTCAATTTTATTAAATGCAATACAATTAGTTTTAGGTGATAGAGCCGATTCGGATACCGTTAAATCTGGTTGCGACAAAGCTGAAGTGATCGTGAGCTTTATCGTCAACGAAAAATCATCCGCACTTATTTGGTTGCGCCATAATGACTTAGATGATGAACAAGATTTAATTATCCGACGAACGATAAATAGTAATGGTCGTAGTAAAGCTTATATTAATGGCACACCAGCCCCCTTAGCCCAACTCAAGGCGTTAGGCTCCTTATTAGTTGATTTACACGGGCAGCACGAACATCAATCTTTACAAAATAGCGACGTTCAAATGGCATTACTGGACAGCAGCTTAGATAAACAAAGCCTCTTAAAAGATGTCTCTTTTGCTTATAAAAGCTGGCAACACATCAAGAAACAACTAAAAGATATGGTCGCCGGACTAGCTGACAAACAACAACGTATCGATTTGCTGACCTTATACACCCAAGAATTTAATGAGCTAGCGTTAAAAGATAATGAACTTGTCTCTTTAGAAATTGAACATAAAAAACTCTCCAATGCCGACGAGCTAATTCGCGGCAGCCATGATATCGCCCAACTGTTATTCGAGTCAGAAGAGCATTCAATACAAAACCAACTCAATATATGTTTAAGTAAAATTGAACAATTAAGTGGCATGGACGAATCATTAAAAGAGACCGCAGGCTTGCTAAATACGGCGGCGATTCAGGTGCAAGAAGCCGTTTCTGAGATCAGCCAATATCAAGACTCTATTGAACACAATACAGAACGTTTAAATTGCTTAGACCAACGCATTGCCAGTTGTTATCAGCTCGCCAGTAAACATCATATCTCTACGGATGAGCTCTGTATTTTAGCCGAAAAGCTCAACTTAGAACTCGAATCCTTAACCCACAGTGACCATGATAGCGATGCCCACCAAGCATTAGAAATTAAACTTAAAGCTCAGTTTGTTGATCTTGCTAAAACATTAAATAAAAAGCGCTTAAAGGCAGCCGCTTCATTATCAAATAACATCACTCAAGCCATGCAAGAACTCAGTATGCAAGGCGGTCAATTTCATATTAAAGTTGAAGCTGTAACGTCTGAAAAAAGCTATTCGATAGCGGGTATGGATAATGTTCTTTTTGAAATATCAGCAAACCCAGGGCAATCACTAAAGCCTTTAACTCGTGTAGCCTCAGGAGGTGAATTATCTCGTATGAGTTTAGCTATCCAAGTTATCTTATCTCAATCATCAGACATAGAAACGATGATTTTTGATGAAGTTGATAGTGGTATTGGTGGTGGTGTTGCCGAAATTGTTGGGCAAAAATTACGTTTAATAGCCCATAACAGGCAAGTTCTTTGTGTCACTCACTTGGCTCAAGTTGCCGCTCAAGCTCATCATCACTTCCAAGTGATTAAAAGCAAAACAGGCGAAACGACAACAACAAACATTACACCTTTAGCCCCTCAAAAAAGAGTGGATGAAATTGCGCGAATGCTAGGAGGTGTCAATATTACTGAACAAACTAAAGCACATGCTTTAGAAATGATACAGCAGGTTAAGCAGTAATTGCTTAACCTGCAACTTAAAAGTGGCCTTAATTAATCGTCTGTATTTTCAAATTCACCATACAATACCATGGTATGTTCTAAAATTTTAAAGCCATGTTCTTTCGCAATTTCTTTTTGGCGTTGCTCGATAATTTCATCATAAAATTCAACAACTTTACCGCTTTTCATATCAACTAAATGATCATGGTGCTCACCATCATTTAATTCAAAGACAGCATGCCCTCCTTCAAAATGGTGTCTAGTCACCAAACCGGCAGATTCAAATTGTGTCAGCACACGATAAACCGTTGCTAATCCGATATCTTCACCAGAATCTAATAGCCGTTTAAAAACATCTTCTGCTTTCATATGTCTGAGTGATGACTCTTCTAATAATTGCAAAATTTTCACACGTGGTAGAGTGACTTTTAAACCAGCATTTTTTAAATCAGATTTTTCCATAGTTTTTATTTTATTTATTTGCAGAGGGTAATTATGACACGTATCATATCATTAAGGAGCCTCTGAATAACCGCGATTAGAGTTTTATTGAGAAAAAATGTGCGTCAAGTTTCGTTAAATGCGTCGTAATAGTTGGCTATTGCGTCGAATTTAACGGAAGTTGTCGTGCATTTTAGCCAGTAAAAAATAATTGGCGGTTGTTCAGTGTCTCCTTAAGGAAACCCTGATTAACTGCATAAAGTTTTACGATCTATCAAGCCGTTCTATCCTAGGCGCAACTTGAAACTAATGACGAGTCCTTAGTGAAAGTTGGAACGACGGAGAGAATGGCTTGATAGCTCGCCCTACGGGTCGTTGCCAAATTACCGTCAGCGTTGTTATCGAATTTTGTGGTATCTAGATGACACTGCAATTCGATGCCTATCTGACAATAATTTGGCTTAGATAAAAATTATGGAGTTAATCAGGATTTCCTTAAGCGTGCGTGAACTTATAGCACTTCTGTCACTCGAAACTCTAACTGTTACCAACTAGCCTCACTATGAAATATTTGCTTTTAATTGCTTTAGTCTCCACATTGTCACTCACATCTTGTATTTATCGAATGGATATAGAACAAGGGAATGCAATTGACGAAGAAAAGCTACAAAAGCTATCACTCGGCATGAGTAAAAAACAGGTTAAGTTTTTACTGGGTAATCCAGCTATAAAAGATATATTCCATGAGAACAAATGGCATTACTTGCGCACCTTAAAGCATGATAATGGCGCGAAAATGGATGCTAAAACAATGGTTTTAGAGTTTGAAGGTAACACTTTAGTTAAAATAACGGGCTCACTTTAAACTATTTTTTTCCACCACCTTTTTTAGTTGCTAAGCCTTTTTTAGCACGTTGACGCCTGACTTCTTTAGGGTCAGCAATTAATGGGCGATAAAGCTCAATTCTGTCACCCTGTTGTAGCTTGTAATCATCTTTTATTACCTTACCAAAAACCCCCATATCAATAGTATCTAGGTTTAAGTCGACAAAATGAGACTGAATCTCTGATGCTTTTATAGCATCTCTAGCATTAAGGGATGCATCAATATTTTGTATAAGAATAATTTGCTTATGTTCCAGTGCATACGCTATTTCAATATCAATTTTTTCATCCGCCATGTAATTCATCCGCTCTTTTACAAAATGAATCCACTAGTGTATTCGCTATTTGATTAAAAACAGGCCCAACAACTATGGCAATAATAGAACTAGAAAATTCATAGCTAAGCTGCAAACTGATCTTACTACCTTGATCTGAAATATCACTAAAAACCCATCTTCCTGCTAATTTTTTAAATGGCCCATCTACAAGTTCAAGGTCTATTTGCTTATTCACTATCAATATATTTTTAGTTGTAAACGCTTGATTTAAAGGGCCTTTTTTCATAAAAATGCTTGCAGTCATGCTAGTTTCAGTCGAATCAATTATTGTACTTTCACTACACCACGGTAAAAACTGAGAATAAAGGTCTACCTTATTCACTATGCTATACATTAACGCTGCTGAATGAGGCACTAGTGCCTGACGCTGTAATTCAGGCATTGTTAATAACCCCTAAAGCAGAAAGCCAAACAATAAAAATAAGCGTTGGCGTGACATAGCGAAATACAAAATACACGACTTCAAAGCTTTTAGGGTTTTGCATGTTTAATAACGACGCTAACTCTTCTTTTTTAACAACCCATGCCATAAAAACAATCATCATGAAGGCTATTAAAGGTTGCAACAAATGACTTGCTACATAAATTAAAACATCTTGAAACCCCGCTTCATTAACAAGACGATAAGCATCATTAGCAATTGTTAACTCAATGGTAAAACCAGAGTCTTGCCAAATCGTATAGGAAAAAATAGCGATAACGCCTATTAACCAAGTTATAATTGAAGCCGTCACCGCAGCTTTAATTCGCGTTAAATAATATTTTTGGGCGATATAAGCAACAAACACTTCTAACAATGCTATCGCCGTTGTGACTGCCGCAATAGTCAGCAATAAATAAAATAAGGCTCCGAACAACTGCCCAAAGGGTAATTGTGAAAAAATGAGGGGCAACAATGAAAAAGCCAATTCATCATTCAAACTGGGCATAACATCTAGCGTAAAAACAAAGGCAATAATTGCTAAACCCGTAAAAATTGAAAATAATAAATCAATTAAAACAACCGCAACACCGCTATAAACAATGGATACATCATCGGGTAGTTTAGAGCCAAAAATCAAAAAAATACCTAAGCCTACTGATAAGGTATAAAAAGCTTGCTGCATCGCCACCAAAGTGACCGCTAAATTAATTTTAGAAAAATCAGGTACTAAAAGATATTTAACACTACTTAAATAGTCGCCATAAACCATGGCATACACTAAACCAATTAAAAGCAGAAACAACATAGCCGGCACAATTATCATCAAGATTTTTTGTAAGCCAATTTTAATGCCTTGAGCACTGATAAGCAGTAAAATAATGACAAACAATGTATGCCAAAGCATCATCCGCTCTGGATCAGCTTGAAAAGAGGTTAACAGCGTATTAATGGCGTTTTTATCGCTATGAGAAAAAAGCCCCGCAGCCGTCTTAAACACAAATGAAAGTGACCAGCCTGCAATAACATTATAAATGGAAAGCACAAGAACACTGGCTAAAATAGACAAACTAACAAGCCATTGCCAATGCTTCGAACATTGAAATGATGTTGTTAAATCAGTAAAAATAAACTGTTTTGACTGTCGCCCAATTAATAACTCAGAGATTAACAGCGGTAACCCCATCAGCAAAAGACATGCCGCATATAACAAGATATAAGCACCTCCCCCATGCTCGGCAGCCATAATAGGAAAGACTAAAAAATCTTTCATACTTAATGTCACACCAATCATCACAACAATAAAAGCAGTGCGACTTTGCCATTGAAAGGTAGTAGAGTTTTGCGTATTTAATTTAGGCATGAGCTTATTTTAAAACATCTCTTTAAGGAAAACTTGATTAACTGTTGCTAAAAGCCTACTCATTTAATAAAAAAAGCGCTAATTGAGCAATATTTCGAGAGCCGCCACCCTGACCTAAGCGCAACTTTACATCCATTAAGCCTTTTTTAATGTCAGCAGCATATGGCTCATTATCTAAAATAAGCTGTATTTCTGTCGCGATATTGCTTGCATTAGCCTCGTGTTGTAACATTTCTTTAACGACCAAACGATTTGCCACAATATTAACCAAACTAAAGTGATCTATAATTAATAATCGACTCATTATTTGGTGTGTTAACCAAGCCTGCTTATAAATAACACACATCGGCACACCCAATAAAGCAATTTCAAGAGTAACCGTCCCTGAACAAGAAATAATAGCATCGCAACTTTTAATCAAAGGATATAGCTGGTTTTCAAACAATAAAATAGATATGCCATATTGACTAATAATGTCTTTAACTTGATTTTTATCTAATGTTGCCGCAATGGGTAAAACAAATTGAATTTCATCGCCATACTGTTGCTTTAAAAGAGCGGCTGCCTCTAACATCACTGGCAAAACACGGGTCAATTCACTTTGACGGCTACCTGGAAATAAACCGATTGTTTTTTTCTTATCGCTTAACCCCACTATAGCTTCAACCAAACTAACATCAGGCACCTTATCAACCAAAGGATGACCAACATAAGTCACTGGAACAGCATGTTTTTTATAAAAATCAACTTCAAATGGGAAAATCACAGCCATATGGTCAATACGCTGCCCTACTTTTTTAACGCGTTTAGGCCGCCATGCCCAGATTTGGGGGCTAATATAAAATAAAACCTTAATGCCCAACGACTTAGCATGAGCAGCCATTTTTTGATTAAACTCCTGATAGTCGATACACACAAGTAAATCAGGCATTTCAGTTTCTAATTTTAACTTAACAAGTTTCATTGCCTTTTTTATATCACCCCAATGCTTAGCAATTTCTACAATACCCATAACGGCAATAGAGGCTGAATCAAAAAATACAGAAACGCCAGCTTGCCGCATATGCTGACCACCCATGCCTACAAGCTTTAAATTAGGCTCTTTCTCAAGCATAATTTTAGCCATCTCAGCGCCATGCTGATCTCCCGAAACTTCACCCGCGAGTAACATAATTTTTTTATTGGATGATTTTATATGGGCGTTTTGAGGCATAATTATGAAATAAGATAAATTTATGGAATTATATATGCACGACTATTTAAAAACAGGACTAAATGTATGTGGTGTCGACGAGGCTGGTAGAGGCCCTTTAGCGGGGCCTGTTGTTGCAGCTGCTGTCATATTAGACCCTAACAAACCTATTATGGGATTAGGTGATTCTAAAAAATTAAGCAAAAAAAAACGTCAACAGCTATATCCACAAATTAAAGAGAGGGCTAAAGCATGGGCAATTGCTGAAGCCAGTGCCAGCGAAATTGATGATATCAATATATTACAAGCCAGTTTATTAGCCATGAAACGAGCAGTGGAGAAACTACAAATTAAAGCAGATCATGCCTTAATAGACGGCAATAAAGCCCCTAATTTATCAATATCATGCACCTGCATTATTAAAGGTGATGAAAAAGAAATTTGCATAGGCGCAGCCTCAATATTAGCCAAGGTGTATAGAGACAAATTATTAATTGAAATGGATGAAAAATATCCAGAATATCAATTTGCTAAGCATAAAGGCTATCCAACTAAGCTTCACCGAGAGCTTCTAAAAACGCACGGTGCCTGCAAAGAACACCGCCGTTCATTTAAACCGGTTAAAGACGTATTATTTAAGTAAAATATCACCTTTATTTGATTTTAAAGTGGCTTTACCAATACCTTTAACATTCGATAAATCTACCGTGTTTTTAAATGCACCGTTTTTCGTACGATAAGAAACAATAGCTTTTGCTTTCATCATCCCAATACCCGATAAGGCAGCGGCGATTTCACTGGCTGAAGCTTTGTTAATATTTACGGGGGTTGCTAATAAAGCAGACGAAAAAATGAACGCGAGTGCAAAAACACCCGTAGAGAGTTTATTAAATAACATACTAATTCCTATAATTCATAGACTAATGATTATCCCAAAGAAGGCACTTCCTAATGCCCTTTTATCCTTCTTTTAGATCCATGCTGTACGTCATGTCAGCGCCATATACATTATATCGTTGAAGAAAAAACACAACCCTTTTAAAAGGGGTCAGTACCCTTTTTAAAGATTGGTGCTCTTTTTTGATGGTCGACCACGCTTTGCTTGCCCTACATTCTTAGATAGTATTTTTTCTACTTTTTCTTTAAACTGGCTTCCGCCTAAAGGCGTACCCGTTTGAACCGCCTCTCTAATGTCTTTTAATAACACAGAATCTAAACTGGCACCCAAATTAAACCCATCACAGTAGACCTTTGCCCTCTCTCTTTCATTAAGGCCTAACCTTAAATACACCTCATGGGGCTTAATAATTAAAGATTCTTCTCCAACAGCATTAACCAAATAACTGGACCACTGATATGACCTAGGGTCATCTACCATGCCGGCTCTAACAGGATTAAGCTCTATATAGCGATAACACGACAATAAATATTGTTCATCATCAATAATGCTTGCTTTAAAGCGGCCTTCCCATAACGTGCCAGAATGCCCATATTTACGATTAAAATAAGGCACGTATAATCGCCCAAGATGTTGCATAAACTTTGAAATATTCTCAGCAAGACAGCTACTCATTAACAAATGGACATGATTATCCATTAACACATAAGCATGAATTGCCGTTGGATATCGCATAGATGCTTCCTGCAAGCAAGAAATATAATATTTCTTATCCTCATCATCCGCGAACACATTATTCCTATCATTTCCTCGTGTAATTGCATGAACAGGAATATCTGGTAAAAAAAAACGTTGTTTTCTTGGCATAAATTAATACATCTTTGTTAGTTACTCTCTCATAATAACGCAAAATAACACTTAAGGGTACTGACCCCTTTTAGAGAAAGAAGCGCTATTATAAAATATAGGCTTCGTGGTATTAACTTGATCGTTAAGAATAGCTCTAATAAAAAGGGCGCAAAAAAGGGTACTGACCCGAATGGCACTAAGTTAAGCCGCTTTAGCGTGATGATTTTGAAGCAAAAAA
>CAYZQE010000026.1:0-25952 GCA_964480635.1 uncultured Gammaproteobacteria bacterium
TGCACACAATCTATGGCAACGTTTTAAGAAATATGAAGAGGCCATCTTGTTATTTCCCAAAGAGACCGATGTCCCTTTTACGAATAATCGGGCAGAACGTGATTTAAGAATGGCTAAAGTAAAAAAGAAAGTATCGGGATGTTTTAGAACGGAAATATATGCTCAGGCTTATTGCCGCATATCAAGCTATTTACAAACCATGGCCAGTAAAGGTTATAATCCATTGTTAGCTATTCAGCTTGCCTTGGCTGGTAATATCCCTTCTGGTGGGGGCGAGTAGTTACGCCAAATTATTGTCAGCTAGGCATCGGATTGCAGTGTCATCTAGATACCACAAAATTCGATAACAACGCTGACGGTAATTTGGCGACGACCCGTAGGGAAGCCACATGGATGTGGTGAATGTCGATTATGAATGGATCATTCATCGACCGAGCTATCAAGCCATTCTCTCCGTCGTTCCAACTTTTACTAAGGACTCGTCATTAGCATCAAGTTGCGCCTAGGATAGAATGGCTTGATAGCTCGTAAAATTTTATGGACTTAATCAGAGATTCCTTAAGTATTTTTCTTTTTTAAGTAAATTGTCGCTCTTTACTTCTACTTCACTTGGTTTTCTCGTAGAATGTACTTTTAATCACATCCTAAAGGTGTTTTGGTCGACTGCGTTCGGTCAAAAATTAAATTATGCCTGATATGCAAACTGTCGATCTTAATTTCTTAAAAACCAATCTTATTGGCCTTAATAGGCTCTCATTAGAGAAGTTTTTTGCCAACCTTGACGAAAAACCATTTAGAGCAAAACAAGTCATGCAATGGATTCATCAGCAAGGCGTTGATGATTTTGATGAAATGACTAATCTTTCAAAAAAATTACGTGACACATTAAAACAAATCGCTTTTGTTGAATTACCAACGCTTGATGAAGTGCAAAAATCTAAAGATGGTACGCGTAAGTGGCTTATCAATGTAAACGGCGTTGAAAATGCGATTGAAAGTGTTTTAATTCCTGAGAAAAATAGAAATACTTTGTGTATCTCATCTCAAGTTGGCTGTACTTTAAATTGTAGTTTTTGTGCAACTGCACGCCAAGGGTTTAACCGTAATTTAACGTCGCATGAAGTAATTTCTCAATTATATATGGCACATCATGCCTTATTAAAAGAAGGCTCTAAAAATGGCATTACCAATGTTGTCATGATGGGTATGGGCGAGCCATTGCTTAACTTTAAGGCAGTGGTTGAAGCGGTGAGTATTATGGGTGATGATTTTGCTTATGGTTTGAGTAAAAGGCGTATTACGATAAGTACCTCTGGCGTGGTTCCTGCTATCTATGATTTAGCCGATGAAACTGATGTGAGTTTAGCCATTTCTTTGCATGCACCTACGGATGAATTACGTGAGCAATTGGTGCCCATTAATAAAAAATACCCAATTAGCGAACTTTTAGCGGCGTGTCGCCATTATATCGTTGATGGTTCGAAGCGCCGCATTACGTTTGAATACGTGATGCTAAAAGGTGTTAATGATAGTATTGAACATGCGAAACAATTAGTTAAAATTTTGCGTGATGTGCCTTGTAAACTTAATTTAATTCCTTTTAATCCCTTTCCAAATTCTGGCTATGAACGTTCTACACAAAAGGATATTGATGCCTTTCGTGATTATGTGTCTATGAAAGGCATTATTACGATGACAAGAAGGCCGCGAGGAGATGATATTGATGCTGCTTGTGGTCAATTGGCAGGTAAATTTAAAGACCGAACTAATAGAAGTGCAAAAATGGCGAAACTAGCAGCCGAGGTGGCTTAATTGAATAACAATATAATAAATTTTTCAGCTCTATTCATTGTGGTGATAATTATGAATGGCTGTGCCTTTGTTCCTGTTGAAGAGCCCATTCGAAACGAGAAAGCAAGTAATATTAATGTGCAATTAGGTATTGGTTATTTGCAGCAAAATAATCTTGAAGTTGCTAATCAAAAGTTAAATAGAGCTTTAATGCAAAATCCAGATTCTGCAGTGGCACATAATGCATTTGCCATATTGCAAGAACGTTTATTGCAATATGATGTTGCAGAAAAACATTATAAAAAAGGAACAGAATTAGATGAAACTAATTCTCAGGTTCATAATAATTATGGTGTCTTTCTTTGTAAGAGAGGGCGTCAAGCAGAATCAGAAAAGTATTTTTTAATCGCACTTAAGCAACCGTTGTATAAAACACCAGAGTTTGCTTATACCAATGCGGCTGTTTGTCTGATGCAAATAGGTGAGATGACTAAAGCTGAAGGTTATCTAAAAAAAGCACTAGCAGCTAGAAGTAATTTTTCATCTGCTTTAGTTAGCCTTGCTGAGCTTTATTATAAACAAGACAAGTTTACTGAAAGTTTGTCGTATCTTAATCGATTTAATTTAATAAAAAATAATACCGCTAAAAGTTTATGGTTAGAAGTTCGTAACCATTTAGGCTTAGGTAATATGACGGTTGCAAGAGAGAAAGCTGATTTATTAAAATCAAAATATCCAAATTCAACAGAATATAAAGAATGGGAATCTATTAACAAATGAGTGAGCAGCACAACGAAGAACAAGAAAACAAGGTTGTCACTAAGGGACCTGGTGATTTATTACAGGCAGCGCGTATACAACAAGGGATCTCTGTTGAAGATATAGCGCGTCAAATGAACCTTAATGCAAGAATATTACAGTCGATTGAAGATGATGACTATGGTGAGATTCAATCCCCAATTTTTATGCGAGGTTATCTTAGAACCTATGCGCGTCTTGTTGGTGTTGATGAAGATAATATCATTAAACTGTTTGGCGAGTTTTACCATGCTAACGACCCTGATATAAAGTCAATTGGCAATACGGCTCCAGAAATTTCATCAAATGATATCCGTGTTAAATGGATGACCTATGCTGTGATACTGGGTTTAGTGGGGTTGTTATCGGTTTGGTGGGTTAATAATTATCGCTCTATCGATGATTCTTCTGTGAATGAACCTGAGTTAAGCTCTAGTGCATCAGTTGAAAAAACAAACAATACGTCTGATATTCACAGCGAAGACTCAATGCCTTTATTAGAATCGTCTACAAAAATGGTCGATGAAACAAGCCATACAGCCATGACTGTGAATGAAGGGAATATAAACGAACAAAAGCCAGAAGAAGTGATGTCAGTAAATGACGTGAAGACTGAAATAATTGAACCGCTAAATGATGTTATTGAAGCTGACCCTGGAAAGACAGACATAACGGCGGATAATACTGAAAAAACAAACATTGAAATAGTTGCTAATATTGAACCAAAAAGTATTGAGATAGATCAGGATAGTAGTGAAACGACTGACATCAGCCAAGCTGAAGAAAAAAAACAGTTTACCAAAGAAGTTAATGCAACCTCTGGTTCAGATGTCTTGGAGTTGAATGTAATCTCCACGTCTTGGGGAGAAATAACAGATGCGTCAAAGTTTCAATTAATACAAGATTTAATGAATAGCGGCAGTGCTTTTCGTTTGGTGGGACAAAAACCATTCAAAATATTTTTAGGTAATGGTTACGGTGTAGAAATAAAACTAAATGGTAAAAGCGTCGATTTTTCTAGTCATATAAAGAGCAGTAACAATACCGCTAGATTTGAGTTAGAGAATTCATAATGGCTTCATCTGTTCAAGTCATTCGCGGTATGCACGATATTATCCCAAGTCAGATGCATCTTTGGCATTTTGTCGAAGATAGCTTTAGAGATATTGTCGCGTCAAGGGGTTACCAACAAATTCGCACTCCAATTTTAGAAAAGAGTGCGCTTTTTCATCGCTCTATTGGTGAAGTGACGGATATTGTAGAAAAAGAAATGTATACCTTTGATGATAGAAATGGTGATTCTTTAAGCCTAAGGCCAGAAGGGACAGCCAGTATTGTTAGAGCGGGTATTGAGAATGGTTTGTTAGTCAATCAACAGCAGCGCCTATGGTACAGCGGCCCCATGTTTCGCCACGAACGCCCACAAAAGGGCAGGTATCGCCAGTTTCACCAGTTAGGTGCTGAAACATTTGGTATGCCAGGGGCTGATATCGAAGTAGAATTGATCTTGATTGCTTATCAATTGTGGCAAAGATTAGGCCTTAAGAACATTGAGTTACAAATTAATAGCTTAGGCAATACAGACTCTAGAGCAACCTATCGGCGTGTTTTGGTTGACTATTTTAATCAGCATAGCGATCAATTAGATGAAGAAAGCAGGCGCCGTTTAGCAACTAACCCTTTGCGAATTTTAGATACCAAAAATCCAGATATGCAAACGTTAGTTGAAGCAGCACCAAAGTTATCTGAGTATTTAGATGATGCTTCACAACAACATTTTGATCAATTTAAAACGCGTTTAGATAGCCTAGGCATTAAATATGTGGTGAATGCTCGTTTAGTGCGTGGCTTAGATTATTATTGTCATACTGTGTTTGAATGGGTAACAACCGAATTAGGGGCTCAGGGTACTGTTTGTGCGGGCGGTCGATACGATGGGTTAGTTGAACAGATGGGTGGTAAGCCGAATACTGCTGTCGGTTTTGCAATGGGTATTGAGCGTTTAGTTTCTTTGCTAGAAAGCACCGAACTTGTTAAGCCCAAAACAGCCGATATTTATTGTTTGGCGTTAAGTGATGAGGCCAGTATCAAAGCTTTTGAACTCAGCGAGAAAATACGGTCAAAGTATCCACATTTAACCATAGTGCAGCATTGTGGTGGTGGTAGTTTTAAAAGTCAGATTAAAAAAGCTGATAAGTCTGGCGCTCATTGGGCACTTATTTTAGCGGAAGACGAATTAAAAAATAACATGATTGGCATCAAATTTTTGCGAGAAGATAAAGACCAAATAACGATTAAGCAAGTTGACTTGATGGATGAGATAGCATCATGGCCAATTGGATAATAAACCATAAAAATTGAATTTAAAGAGGAACGAAAGTGGACTATATTAGTGACGAACAACAAGTTGAACAGATAAAAAAATGGTGGTCAGAAAACGGTAATTCAATCATTATCGGTATTGTATTGGGCGTGGGTGGTATTGTGGGTTGGCGCTTTTGGGGCGATCACCAAATAACTCAGTCGGCAGAGGCATCTGCCCATTTTGATGCGATGATGTTTGCGGCAGAAAGCAATCAGTATGAAAAAGCTGAGCAGTTAGCTAATATCATCGTGGATGATTACAGTGGTACACCCTATTTGGTTTATTCTCAATTAACTTTAGCCAAAATTCAGTTCGAACAAAAAGATTATGACAAGGCCGCTTTAAGTTATCAGGCTATTATTAATAAAAAACCAACAGATTCAGTCTCTTTTTTAGCGCGTATTCGCCTTGCTGATGTTTATATTGACCAAAAAAAATATGACGAGGCATTAAAGACCTTATCGGTTGATCATCCTTCAAGTTTTGCTGCGGCTATAGAAGAGCGTAAAGGTGACGTTTATCGCTATCAAGGTGAAAAGGATAAGGCGAGATCAGCTTATTTGTTAGCAAAAGTGGCTAATCATCCTGCTCAGGATATTCAATTTTTGCAGCAAAAAATGGATGAATTAGGTCAATAATTTATGCATCAAGTGAGATCATTATTCCTTTTATCAATGGCCATGTTCTTGAGTGCCTGCAGTGATACAGATAATAGTATTCCGCCGGCTGAATTAACTGAATATGAACAAAAAATAGAACTTAAAACCAATTGGGATCACGCTTTAGGAGGGGGCTTAAATTTATTTCATAAAATTGAAGCGTCTATTTTAGATGGATATATGTATACAGTGAGCTCTAATGGTTTAGTGTCTAAAGTTAATTTAGACAGTGGACAAATTGTTTGGCAAAAAGAAACCCAGCAAAAAACGTATGCAGGTTTAGCTGTATCGAATAATGTTATTGCTTTTGTGAGTAGTGATGGCTTATTAAGCGTTTATAAAAATGAAGCGGATTTACCACTTATTTGGCAACAACATGTGCGTAGTGAAGTGAATGTTCAGCCGGTTATCAATAACGGTGATTTGTATGTTCGCTTAAGTAATGGACAATTAAACTCTTATGACCTAAAGACAGGTGATAAGCATTGGAGTGTTTCTCGTCGAGTGCCAAAACTCTCTTTGACGGGCTCCTCGATGCCATCTGTGTTTAGTGATTTGGTTTATAGTGGTTTTGATAATGGGCGTTTAGTGGCTTTTGAACGTGAAAATGGTGATACCGCTTGGGAAAAAACCATTAGTGTGCCTTCGGGACGTTCTGAATTAGATCGCATGGTTGATTTAGACGGTGCGTTTATTATTAAAAATAATGTTATCTATGTGAGTGCCTTTCAAGGCCGGCTAGCGGCTATTCAAACGCATGATGGCAGTGAATTATGGTCGCGCCCTATGTCCAGTGTGAAGCAAATAAGCGCAGACGATAATGCAATTTATGTGAGTGATCAAGATAGTTACTTATGGGCCATAGACCGTCGTAGTGGCGCAGCCTTATGGAAGCAAGATGACTTACATCATCGTAGTGTGACCGCAATGACCGTCGTTGGTGATTCGATCGTTGTGGCTGATTTTGAAGGTTATGCGCATTGGCTGGATAAACAAACGGGTAAGCTTATGGCACGAATCAAGGTTGCGGCTAATAGGGTGTTAAATCCACCTTTATTTAGTCAGCAACAAATTCTCTTTTTAGACACCGCAAATCATCTAACATCGGTTAGTGTAGTAAAATAAATGACTCCTGTTATCGCTCTTATTGGTCGCCCAAATGTGGGTAAATCAACTCTTTTTAATGTCTTAACTCGAACTCGGGATGCCATTGTGGCAAATGTGCCCGGTTTAACTCGAGATCGCCAATATGGCGTTGGCGTTATTGAAAATAAAAAATTTATTGTTGTCGATACGGGAGGCTTAAGTGGCGCTAAGCAAGACTTAGACGACTTAATGGCAAAACAAACCTTACTAGCTTTAGAAGAAGCAGACCACGTTTTGTTTATGGTTGATGCGCATGATGGTATGACAGCTGGCGATGAAATGATCATGAAATTGATTCGTAAAGCTGGAAAAGTGGTCACCGTAGTCATCAATAAGGTAGATGGTATTGACCCCGATGTTGCTCAAGCCGATTTCTATGTCTTAGGTTATTCTAATATGATCATGATTGCGGCCAATCAACGTAAAGGCACGCTGAAACTGATACAAACTGTCCTTGCCGACATCCCCGAAAACACGGGTGATGACGATGAAAGTCAGGGCATTAAAATTGCTATTATTGGACGCCCTAATGTGGGAAAGTCGACATTAATTAATCGTTTTGTTGGTGAAGAACGTGTCGTTGCTTTTGATCAACCCGGTACGACACGCGATACTATTCCCGTGCCTTTTGAACGTAATGGAGTGCAATATACTTTAATTGATACGGCTGGTGTTAGGCGTCGTGGTAAAGTTTATGAAATGGTCGAAAAGTTTAGTGTTATTAAAGCGTTAGATGCGATTGAAAATTGTAATGTTGTGGTGCTAGTGATTGATGCTCAAGAAGGCATTACAGATCAAGACCAAACCTTATTAGGTTATATCTTAAACAGTGGGCGAGCCTTAGTCATTGCCATTAACAAATGGGATGGCTTAGAAAAAGAACAACGCGATTTCAATAAAAAAGAATTAGAAAGAAAGCTTTCTTTTGCAGGGTTTGCAAAACAACATTTTATTTCGGCTTTACATGGTACGGGTGTTGGCGATTTAATTAAAACGGTCGATCAGGCTTATGCATCTGCCATCAGGCAATTAAGCACTAAAGTATTAACTGATTTATTAGAAGAAGCGGTGTTTAAACATACGCCACCTATCAGTAAAGGGCGACGGGTTAAATTACGTTTAGCGCATCAAGGTGGTAAAAACCCACCCATCATCATCATCCACGGCAGTCAAACAGAGGCTTTGCCTGATAGTTATCGCCGTTACCTGATGAATTTTTATATTGCGAAACTGCGCTTAAAAGGGACACCGGTCAAAATTGAGTTTAAAGTAGGTAAAAACCCCTTTGCTGACCGTAAAAATAAGCTGACCAGTCGTCAAGTTGGTAAGAAAAAACGTTTGATGAAGCACGTTAAGAAAAAGAGTCATTAGTTTTTAATATGCTATTTTTTTTGCTATGTCATACTGAGTGGGTAAGGCATCTATTTTTATAGACACGCAGACCACTGAGTACACAGAGTTAGGGTATATCCTTCAAGCCTAGCTCATAAGCTAAACATTTCTCATAGGTATTCTTTAAGGAAATCCTGATTAAGTCCATAATTTTTATCTAAGCCAAATTATTGTCAGCTAGGCATCGGATTGTAGTGTCATCTAGATACCACAAAATTCGATAACAACGCTGACGGTAATTTGGCAACGACCCGTAGGGAAGCCACATGGATGTGGTGAATGTCGATAATGCAGGAGCATTTATCGACCTAGCTATCAAGCCATTCTCTCCGTCGTTCCAACTTTCACTAAGGACTCGTCATTAGTTTCAAGTTGCGCCTAGGATAGAACGGCTTGATAGATCGTAAAAGTTTATGGAGTTAATCAGGATCTCCTTAACAATCCAACACCTAAAGCTGAATTAAGCGGCAGCGTCCGCTTTAATGACAACTTATCCACTCATGTGGATAAGTTACGAGGGCAAAGCTATTACTGTTTTTGATAGCTTCTTACCGCATTCTTTCACTCTCTGTGGTCTCTGTGTCTATTCATTCTACCCAATCAGTATGACATAGACCCCTATTTGTTTTTATATCATCTGTCATCCATCGATTTGTAATCTCTTTTAGGGCTTCCTGTATAAATTTGTCTTGGGCGACCAATGCGTTGTTCATTATCGACCATTAATTCCATCCATTGAGATATCCAGCCTGCTGTGCGTGCCATAGCAAAAATAACAGTAAACATATTTAAAGGCATATCCAGTGCTTTAAGAATGATGCCGGAATAGAAATCAACATTCGGGTAAAGATTACGTTCAACAAAATATTCATCTTCGAGTGCTATTTTTTCAAGTTGCATGGCTGTTTCAAACATAGGTTGATTCATGCTGTCCATTTCACTGAGTAAATTAGTACACGCTTCTCGAATAATGACTGCCCTTGGGTCGTGGTTTTTATAAACACGATGACCAAAACCCATGAGTCTAAAGTCATCATTTTTATCTTTGGCTCTCGCAACGTATTTCGGTAGCTCTTCTGGGCTGCTTATTTCATCTAACATACGAATAACCGCTTCATTAGCACCACCATGTGCTGGCCCCCAAAGGGAAGCAATACCAGCCGATATACAAGCAAAGGGGTTGGCTCCAGAGCTGCTGGCTAAGCGTACAGTTGAAGTGCTGGCATTTTGTTCGTGGTCAGCGTGTAAAATAAAAATAAGCTCCATAGCCCGTGCTGCAATGGGGCTTACTTTATATTCTTCAGTTGGCATACTAAACATCATATGAAGAAAGTTTTCGATATAACCTAGATCGTTACGCGGATAAATGAGTGGTAAGCCATGAGCGTGGCGATAGCTGTAAGCTGCAATCGTTGGCATTTTAGCTAAAATTCTGTGAGCAGATATTGTTCTGTGTTCTGGGTTGGTTATGTCAAGCGAGTCATGGTAAAACGCGGAGAGTGCGCCAACGACACCTACCATAATGGCCATAGGGTGTGCATCATGATGAAACCCCCCAATAAACTGTTTTAAGCCTTCATGTACCATAGTATGGTCTTTTATGGTTTCTCTAAACATTAAACATTCTTTTTCTGAGGGTAATTCACCATTCATTAACAGATAGCTGGTTTCTAAATAAGAGCTATGTTCAGCGAGTTGCTCAATGGGATAGCCTCTATAACGTAAGATGCCTTTGTCGCCATCAATATAAGTGATGTCACTTTTGCAGCTAGCCGTCGCTTGGAACCCTGGGTCATATGTATAAAGGCCAAGCTGGCTGCTAAGAGTGCGTACATCAATGCATGAATTGCCTTCGACGGGGTCTAATATATCAAAATCGGCAGATTGTCCGGTTTCATTATTAGTAATGGTGACCGTGTTGTTTCCCATAATGATGCTCCAGTGATTTTATTGTTATGATAATTATAGTCTTTATTGACTATAAATTAGGTTCAATATTTTTAATTTTTGCAGTTATTAAACCATCTTTTAGTTGAATAGCAATGTCATTATTGATTTGAGTTTGTTTGACACTGTTTATGGCTACTTGTTCTCTTGAGACCAAGGCGTATCCTCGAGATAATGTCTTAAGAGGGCTTAAGGTGTCTAATTTATGTGTTTTTAATGCAAATTGTTGACCAGCATTTTGATGATGTTGTTGTACTAGGTGTATTAATTGGGTGTATAAGTATTGGTTTCTGCTTGTTAATTCGCTAATGTTTTTATTGGGTGTTGAGTGCTGAAGCCTTTGCTGTAAAGATTTAATCTGTTGTAGGTGTTCGTGCAGTTTATGTTCAATACTTTGCTTGAGTTGTATTTTAAGAAGTGCCAAACGATGAACAAATGCCTGAATGGCTTGATTAGGGTGTAATGCTAAAAGGTGTTGCTGTTTTTGTTGTAATTTATTTTTAGCTTGAGCTAGGTGAGATAAAATAAGGTGATGCAGCTGTCCGCTCATATAATCCAATTGTTGCTTCAACTCATTATTATCAATAGAAGCACTTTCAGCGGCCACTGATGGTGTAGGGGCTCGAAAGTCAGCGACAAAATCAGCAATGGTAAAGTCTATTTCATGCCCAATGCCAGTGATAATTGGAATACTAGACTGATACATGAGGTGAGCTAATGGCTCATCATTAAAGCACCACATATCTTCAATAGAGCCACCGCCACGAATCATTAATAATACATCGCATTCGTTACGAGTTAAGGCATGCCCTAATGCTTGTATGATGCTATTAGCCGCTGTTTCACCTTGTACTACACAAGGATAAATAATGATTTCAGTTGCTGGACAACGCCTTTTTAGCACGCTTAAAGCATCTTTAACCGCTGCGCCAGTAGGGCTAGTGATAATGCCAATTTTTTTGGGATAACGAGGGATATTTTGTTTAAAGGTTGTGTCAAACAATCCTTCTGTTTTTAATTTGGCTTTAAGTGCTTCAAATTCGCGCATTAATTTACCAGTGCCAGCTTCTTCCATGTGTTCTGCAATCACTTGAAACTCGCCTCTCGCCTCATATAGGCTAACACTGGCTTTTATTAGAACCTGTTGGCCGTTAGCCGCAGTAAAAGCAACACGATTATTTTTACTTTTAAACATGGCAACTCGAATCTGAGCGCTTTGATCTTTTAATGAAAAATACCAATGACCCGATGCCGGTTTAGAAAGATTAGATATTTCACCTTCAAGCCATAAACGTCCAATACCACGTTCGAGTAAGGTTTTTACTTCGTGATTTAAGGCCGAAACGGTCCAAATGATTTGATTGCTAGCTGAGGGCATTTGAGTTATGAATTTAATTGTTTAACGGCAGATAAGACAGTGTCGACATGTCCTTTCACTCGAATATTTCGCCATTCTTGTTGCAGCACTCCCTCAGCATCTATCAAAAAAGTTGAACGTTCAATACCCATATATTCTTTGCCATATAGTTTTTTTAATTGGATGACATCAAATTGACGGCATACCGTTTCTTCGGTGTCAGAGAGTAAATCAAAAAGAAAGCTATATTTGGCTTTAAAGTTTTCATGTTTACGAATGCTGTCACGAGAAACGCCTAAAATAATACAATTATTTATTTTAAAGTCTTCAACTAAATCGCTAAAATTCTGCCCCTCAGTCGTACAACCAGAGGTATTGTCTTTGGGATAAAAGTAAATAACAACATTTTGACCCATGAAGTTGTTCAATGAAATATTTTTATCACCCGTCGATGGAAGGGTGAAATTGCTCACTTTATGACCTAATTTAACAATCGACATGCAGTTAACCTAAAAATAACAAAAAAGCATAGCTTATTGATCAGACTTTACTTGTCAATCAGTACGAGTCTTTATACCATAGCGAACCAAAATTTATCGATTAATACCGAGGTCTATTATGTTTGAAGGCAGTTTAGTTGCATTGATTACCCCTATGTTTACAGATGGCTCTGTAGATTACGATAAACTGAAACAATTAATAGACTTTCAAATTAAAGAAGGGACAAATGGATTAGTTATTGCTGGTACCACTGGCGAATCGGCAACCTTAACCATGACAGAGCATAATGAATTGCTAAAACGTTCTGTCGATATGATTGACGGAAGAATTCAGATGATTGCAGGGACGGGGGCAAACTCTACAGCAGAAGCAATAGAGCTAACTCAAGGCGCCAAAGACGTCGGTGCAGATGCTTGTTTGCTCGTGACGCCATATTATAATAAACCAACTCAAGAGGGTTTGTATCAGCACCATAAAGCCATCGCAGCAAACGTCGATATCGACCAGATACTTTATAATGTGCCAGGACGTACCGCTGTTGATATGCATCCAGAAACAGTGCAACGTTTATCGGGCATTAAACAAATTATTGGTATTAAAGAAGCAACGGGTGATTTAGAGAGATTACGTCAAATACAAGAACTTGTCGCAAATGATTTTGTCCTACTTTGCGGCGATGATAGTGTGACACGTGAATTTATTTTACAAGGTGGGCATGGCTGTATCTCGGTAACTGCGAATGTCGCGCCAGCAAAAATGGCTGAAATGTGTGGTTTAGCATTAGCAGGAAAAGAAGACGAGGCAGAGGCAATCGATCAACAATTGATGATGCTGCATGATACATTATTTATTGAATCAAACCCTATCCCTGTTAAGTGGGCATTGTCAGAAATGGGCTTTTGTGAAAATACCTTTCGTTTGCCATTAACACCATTAAATAATGAGTGCCATGAAACTGTAAGAGCAGCTATGAGAGCTGCTGGAATTAAATAATGAAATTAATTGTATCTTTAATCGTAGCGTTTAGCGTTTTATCCTGTAGTTCTGGGTCTGAAAATCAAAAGGTTCGATACAAAACGAGCGCTATTGCACCTTCTTTAGAAATCCCTCCCGACTTAACACGCTTAGACGACTCTGCAAATAAAGCTTTACCAGGATCTAATCTTGGTACACGAAGCGCGATAGGACGGTTTAAGGATTCGGTGCCTACGTTAGAAAGAGTACTGCCTAAAATTAGTGGCATTACGCTAAAAGGGGAGGGTGAACGACATTGGTTAGAAGTAGAGCAAAATGTAACAACGACTTATGATTTGCTAAAAGATTTTTGGGCAGAAGAAGGTTTTATTTTGGAGCAGGATGAACCTTTAATTGGCGTGATGAAAACGGAATGGTTGGAAAATAAGGCTGGGTTATTAGTTTCTGAAGACTCTTTTTTTAGTGGATTTTTTGCTTTGTTGTCATCAACAGATACTAAAGATCAGTACATGACTCGCGTTGAAAGAGGTGAAGTAGATAATGTCACTAAAATTTACTTAACGCAACATGGTCAAGAATATATGCTATTGGATGAATCTACTCTTGGGAAGAGTAGTGGCTGGCAATCAAGAGTATCTGAACCTGAGCTTGAAGTTGAAATGTTATCTCGCATGATGATTTTTTTAGGGTTACAAGATGATCAGGTTAAACAACAGTTGGCCAAAATTGGTCAATTTCCTAAGCGCGCGCTATTAACAAAAAATGAGGATGAAGTGACGGTGTTGGTCATTAAAGAAAGCTATGACCGCGGCTGGAATAGAGTGTTGAGACAATTAGATCGCTTAGGTACTGATTATGTTAATAAAAACCAAAAAGAGGGTGTTATTCGGATCAAGCAAAAAACTGAACAAGTGAAACAAAAAGAAGGCTTTTTTAGCTCATTATTTAGTAGCAGTGACGCATCAAAAGATGAAGGATTCGTGTATTTAAATATTGAAGTAACAGATACTTTAAACGATGTCACAGCTGTTCAAATGGTCACTAGCATAGGTGCTAATGATGATTCAGACCATGCAGTAGCCTTGTTACAATATCTCTTTGAAAAGTTAAAGTAACTCTTTATTAATATGAAATATTAATGAAAATTGCTTCACTGGGCAGTGGCAGCAAAGGTAATGCAACATTAATTACAAGTGGTGACACGACACTTTTAATTGATTGTGGTTTTTCGTTAAAAAAAATTGAAGCGAAAGCAGATGAATTTGGATTGTCTTTCTCCAACGTCACCGCCATTCTTGTCACACATGAACATAGCGATCATATATCTGGCGTTGCTAAATTAGCCAATAAATATAATATTCCTGTGTATATTACATTGGGTTCATCCCAAAAAATTATTGATAAGCTTAATGATAGCTTATTACATCATATCTATGGTGGCCAATCGATCGTGTTTAATGATATATCAGTGCTTGCAGTCACCGTGCCTCATGATTGTTCGGAGCCTGTACAATTTGTTTTTACCTGCCAAAAAACGACTAAGACCTTAGGTGTTTTAACCGACATAGGGCATATTTCAAACCACGTTATTAAAGCCTATTCAAATTTAAATGCTTTGTTATTAGAGTTTAATTATGATCGCGACATGTTAGAGGCAGGGCCTTATCCCCATTCCTTAAAACAGAGAGTTTCGAGTGATTATGGTCATCTCTCAAATGAGCAATCTATCGAATTATTAAGAGCAATTAATTGCGAAAATATGAATACGCTGATTATAGGGCATATTTCTGAGAAGAATAATCGTCCTGACCTTATTGATAACTTGTTATTACAAGAATCTAATTTACCTCAGCATGTGTTAGCAACGCAAACTAATGGTTTTTCTTGGGTTATGTTATGAAAGTGATTTTTAATGCACTTTTAATGCTTGTTGCATTTAATCTGAATGCCTCTACTGATGATGAAAAACAATTATTAGAAAGTTGGGGTGTAAAAAAAAATAATGAAGGGATGATCATTTATCAAAACCTTCAGAGTCTTCCGCCAGCTTATTGGGTTTCTACGCCAATACCACAGGTCTATAATATAGACTATTCAGTTTTGCCAGTTAACTTTAAGCCTTTAATAATGTATGGCCAATAGCCTCAGAAATTTTCATTGAAAAAGTTTTTTTACGCCTCATTTTTTATTTCACTGAATGTTTTATATTTAATTATAGAGCTGTCGTTTAATGCTTATTTACTAGATGTTTCTTCATCTATGTCACTGCTGGGAGATTTTAATCGCCTTGAGCTATATGGGCGTTCAATCTCTGCTGCCGGTGCTACGTTATTGTTCTGGCGGTTATTAATTCCCTTTAAACAACGTTTAAATTTTGGTAAAACGCTGTTGAAACTGTTGTTAATTGCTTTAATTGTTTTTCCAACAGTCTTTATGGGGCAAAAAAAGCTGATCGATCATTTAGTCGACTCGTCCTCAGACGATATGCGACGTTCGGCAGAGATTTTAACGATTTTAAAATACGGTATAGCCCATGGTTTTGTTGAAATTGATGGTTTATCTATTAATGACGTCACTCTAAAAACAGCAGAAGGCAAAATGTTTGTTGTATTAGTTGGCTTACTTATTTATTCATCAGAAGAAGAGCTGAAAAAAATAGATGAACAACTTGATGTGATCGCTGAATATGCGACTACAACGCAACAAATGAGTAAGACACAAATTAGTTATCGAAATTATCAGTATGCAACATTAAAAATTATTGAAAAATATCGACAATATGCACAAATTGTTGCTGAATACGATAAACAACAAAAAGGGGCTGAACAAAAGAGTATTGCTATTTACCAGCAAGCACTCACTCATGCAATGAACAGGTGGCCATCATTCGCACAAAAAAAAATACAACTGGAAACGCTGTACAGTCAGAAGAAACCCTTGTTAGCTCAATTAGTTAGCAAACTTAATAATAAGTTACAGTTTTGTGAAAATACGCTGTGTGCAAAACAAAATAGCCAAGCTATCGTGGCTTCAATTAACCAGTTACTAGGAGCCCAATCTAATTGGCAACATTGGTGTGATGTTGCCGTAGATCAATCATCAGTTTATTGTCAAAGTGATGACAATATTATTGCTTATAAATTACAAAAAACAACGGAACGTTATTTGGTTCAGCAATTTGGTTTTGAGCAGTTTTATTCAACTAAGATTGATTATCTAAAAAGCCGTGAGTTTTATGATTTGTTTTTACTGTCATTAGAAAAAAACCATGTGCCATTGATTAGCGAGCTTGAATTAACGCAGCATGAATTAATTATTGAAGAAATCAGTTTACACATTTCAATGTATTCGCAGCAGCAATATCAGCACCAAGTGTCGCAGTTAATGGATGAAGAGGTTAGACCTCGATTAACCATTGGCCAATTTACTTTATTACCGAGTATGCAAAAGATCTTTCAAAAAGCTTTGGGTAATATTTATTTTGAAGCCTTGCCAATTACCCTGACCCGAGAGCAATTTTCAAAACAAATCGTACAGCCCATTTACGCTAAACAATATGAGTATTTGAGTAATAAATTGGCGTCAGATAGCAGCTGGTTCAAGAGTGGAGCGCCTTATGAAGAATCGGGTAAAGATAGCTTAAGAAGCCTTGTTGTACCTCCTATTTCCATTGCCATATCTTTGATTTTTGGTGTTCTTAACTTAATTAGTTTATTGCTTAATGTTGTATTTTTAATGATAAAAGAAAATACCATTAAACGTTGGCTAGGTTTTGTATTTTTATTAACAGCTTTGATTTTAACGCCGCGTTTTAATCAATATGTCATCTCAGATCAATTAGCATTTGAAAAATTAATAAACCACACTCAACAAGAACATGGCATGGCCGTAGAAGTGGCTCAATGGATCATTAAAATAGAGCCTATGATCTACTCGATAGGAAATATGTTAAGGGTTAATACCCTAAATGGCTTTGAGTTTGATTAGACTTTAAGGCGTCACATAAATGTCTATCAACACTTTGATCCTTAATCAGAATTTCCTTAATCCTTATCTCTTTTTATAAAGGCAAAAATTAAACTTATAAAAACAAATAAGTTAATAATAATCATTAACCAGTAGGCTTCAAATTTACTTTTTATAGATTCAAAAAGAGGGTTTATGGCGCTATCTTTTATATTCTTTTTAGCTAGGGAAGCATTATCTTTAATGGGGGTTATGGTGTGCTCATTTTCTAATTTTCGCTTCGCATTTTGATAAATTTGGCTAAATTCACTTTGCTCAAGCCCAGATACCTTTAACTCCCTTTGCATGGTATTAAGTGCTTTTTCAGCATCATCTAATCGCCCTTCATCTTGCAAAGAGCCTATAATATCCCAATGGCTAAACCAATAATTGGTTTCATTATCACCACTGCCACCTAGCGATAATTCATTTTGTAAGGCTTTTATGCGGTCATTGCTATTTAAATTGTGTTTCATGGTGCCATACATACGCGCACTTAATTTTTGTCTTTTGAGGTTGTCAAGCTGCATGGCCTTGAGGAAGGATTTTTGCATGTACTCTTTTGTTTGTAAGATCACTTTGTCAATGTTGCGTGCACCCAATACTTTTTGCTGTTCGAGCGCTAATAGTCGGTTTTTAAAATTAAGCCCTTTGGTAAACCATAAGATAGCCTTTTGGGGGTTGGCTTCAATTTGAATGCTAATATCATCATTAAAGCGTTTAAAAGCAGTTAGGCGTTGTTTGCTGCTTAAAGTATCGCTTTTTGTGAAAAACTGAGTGATTTTGTCAGCATGCTTGGGCATAAAAGATGACTGATATTCAAAGTAATCAGAAAAAGAATCATTAGCCAGCGCATAAATGGGAACGGCGAATTGAAAGACTAGGAGTATAAAGGCTTTCATTTTTCTTCTAATTGAATGTGTAAGTGATCAGCAATATCAAAGGCATCGGGTATTCCATTTTTAGGTGAAATATCTTTGGTATATTCAGCCGTTTTCATGGGGCGACCATGAGATTCAAGTTGCCAATAACCGGGAATGTTAAATTCTTTATTGTTTAGCGTTTGCCATAATAACCAATAGGTTGAAGCAGCCATTAAGCTCCCAGGGCGTTCATTAGGGATTAGATCTATCGCTGCCCCACGTTGGTGTATGCCATTGATAGCATTGCTATACCACTCGTTTCGTTCTGGGTTGCGCCAGCCACTCGTAAACCATAACTTTCGTTTCGAAACAGGTAAGTTTTCATTGTTTAAATTAACAAATGTCATCTCGCTATTTTTTATTTTTAGCTTGGTTTTTTCAAAGGCTTCGGCTACTTTATTGGCTAAATTGATCATGCCATCTTCAACCATCACGTTATAATGACTAGACGTGATGGTGCCACCATCAAAAGACGGTATTTTACTGGGCACAGGGCTTAGCTCTTGCCGTGTAGGGACGTTAATCTCGCCTTCTTTGCCTCGTCCATAGCGCTTACGCCCATAGTGGTTGATATACTCTTGGCGTAATAAATCCTTATCATCTTGCTGGATTTTTTCAGTGTATGTGGTTATTAATTTTTTATTTTGAAAAATACTAACGGTGACTTCGTAAGCTAAACGTGGATTATAGATATAATCGTTTAGATCTTTTGTCCCACCACCGTATTTGCGTCGTGAATTGTTTTTCCCTCGCCCTTTTTTATATAAAGGCGGTTGATGTTTTTGTGCCTTAGGGTAAAACTCTAAAATATGACGTTCCTTTATTCCGGCACTTAATTTCTTTGAAAGCCAAATACGGCCGGGTTTAGCATTTTTATAACCTCCTAAAAAATTAGAGACTAATTTGATACGTCCGTAAGCTTTATCTCGCGTGCGAATTTTCCATTGGATAAAATGTGATTTTTCAAGAGGGTCTTTTAATTCAAATTTAAAGGCAATGGGAGGTGGTAGAATACTACGAGGTGTCGTTAGTTTTATGCCTTGGATGATGTCGATACTTTTAGAGAAATAAATAAATGATCTGACATCGTTGCTTTGTTGATCTTTTGATGTAGTAACATCTAAACCAATGGCTAAGATTATTGATGGGAATAGAGCAAGGTGAACAATGAGCAGCAGATAGTATTTCGACATGTAGACAAATAGTTAATAAGAATATTAACTAAAGTATAGTCGGAGAATTTAGAAATTAAAGGTTAGATTTCTCATCGAAAGCGATGAGAAATCTAAATGATTCAAGCGTCTTTATCGTGTGAGATTAATGCGTATGCAGAGTGATTATGAATTGATTCAAAATTTTCTGATTCAAGCTCATAGGCTCTAATATTCTCATTTTCATTTAACTTTTGAGCAATATCGCGAACCATATCTTCGACAAATTTGGGGTTATCATAAGCGCGTTCCGTCACAAATTTTTCATCAGGGCGTTTTAATAAGCCATAGAGCTCACATGATGCTTGTTCTTCTACAATATCAATAATGTCTTCGATCCAGATTGAACCTTGGTTTTTGATGTTGACGGTGACATGAGAGCGTTGATTGTGTGCACCATATTCAGAAATTGATTTTGAACAAGGGCATAAAGAGGTTACAGGTACAACAACCTTTATACGCGTGTTAACAACACCTTTATTAATTTCACCCATTAAAGTGACATCATAATCTAACAATGATTGAACCCCTGAAACAGGTGCAGTTTTGTTAACAAAAAATGGAAAGCGCATTTCAACATGCCCACTTTCTGCTTCCAACAATACGGCCATTTCTTGCATCATCTTTGAAAATGAATCTATAGAAATTGGTGTTTCATTATCATTTAAAATTTTAACAAAGCGCGACATATGCGTGCCTTTAAAGTGTTCGGGTAAAAACACATACATGTTAAACATGGCAATGGTGTGTTGCGTGTTTTTAGAGCGATCTTGAATGATAACAGGATGACGAATATCCTTTATGCCAACTTTATTAATGGCAATATTACGATTGTCTTTGCTGTTTTGTACGTCAGGTATTGATTGAGGGTTAACTGCTTCGTTCATAGTGTTCTCAGATATCTGAATGGTTGCTGCTTCGTTATTATCTACCAATTACGGAGGCTCTGAACAAGTTCAAAATTATTGGACTTGTTCAGAGCCTCCTTAAGTAGACTCTACTTTCGCCAACTTTAATTGGCGACCAATGGTTTTCGGCGAAATTATAGTTAATTAAGCCTAGATAACAAGTTTATTAGTTATCTGGGGAGGCTCTGAACAAGTTCAAAATTATTAACTTAATCAGAGATTCCCTAGGTTAAGCTTAATTTTTAGCTACAACCTTTAGGTCGTGGTAAGCCACCAATTTTATTGGCACATTTAACCAAACCCGTTGGAAATAGTGAATAAATGTATTTTTGGTCGCTTTTATCTTTGCCATAAGCTTTTTTCATTAACTTAGAAAATGATCTTGGCTCGCATACTTTTCCATTATCATGAAAAAATTCTCGCGCCATGGTAATAATGTTCCAATGTTCTTCTGTTAATTCTGGAACTTGTTCACTTTTAGCGATTTCATGAGCAAGACCTTCGCTCCATTCTTCTAGGTTTTCAAGCCAGCCAGCTTCGCTAAGTTGAATTGTTTTGCCGTCGACGATAGCTTCCATAGTGATACCTCAAATTGAATAGTTGACTAAATTAGTGTGGTATTATGTATGGTTGAGGCAATTAAATTCAATGCTTAATTTGTGGATTAACCCTGTTTATTTTTATTAGTATCAATTATTGCGAGTATTTCAGCAACCGCTTGAGAGGTATGTCGTTGTAAAATATCGTGAATGAGTGACTCTAAATCAATATTAGATGGCGTTTCTGATGGGTGCCCTTTTTCGATGAGTTCATTGAGAATAGGTATGTTGTCAAAGTCTTCGTTGTCCATAATGTTAAACAGTGTTGTGATTAATGGGATAGCCACGATCTTTATAATATCGAAAATGCTCTCTAGCAATTTCTTTATTGTTATCATGCACTAATTCGATAACACGAGCGAATTGCCCAATATGTTCGGGTATTTGTTGGTTGATATTAATTAAAATGTCATATGGGTCATTCGCTTGAGTACGATGGCTAATATTGATGCTGTTTAGGCTTTGTTCTGCATCAGACACGCCGTGTGGAATAAAATGAGTGTCATCAAAAGTCCAAAGTGCTTTATCTAAGCGCAGGGACTCTTCTTCTGTTTGAGTGAGCAATAAAACGCGTTGTTGGTTTTCATGAGCCTTTAAGCTTATTTGGCACAATAACTGGTCGGGGTTAAAGCGACCAGATTTAAGCTCATAAAAATCAATGCGAGTCATCAGCTAAGCTTAGTCCTTTAAAGTTTGGTTAATAAGGTATTGAGTGAGCAAAGGCACTGGTCTTCCAGTCGCACCTTTTTGTTCACCCGATTTCCATGCGGTACCTGCAATATCTAAATGAGCCCATTTGTACTTTTTGGTAAAACGCGATAAAAAGCAGCCTGCGGTAATTGAGCCAGCACCTTTGCCGCCAATATTAGCAATATCGGCAAAATTACTATCCAATTGTGATTGGTAATCATCCCATAATGGTAATTGCCAAACGCGGTCATCAATTTGTAATCCAGAGCTTATCAGTTCGTTAATTAAAGGTGAATGGTTACCCATAACAGCCGATGGAATATGACCTAAAGCAACAATACAAGCGCCTGTTAAGGTGGCTATGTCGATCACGGTGCTGGGATTGAATTTTTCAGCATAGGTTAGGGCATCGCATAAAATTAAACGGCCTTCAGCATCGGTATTGAGTATTTCAATGGTGAGACCAGACATGCTGGTTACAATATCGCCAGGTTTTGTGGCTATGCCATCGGGCATATTTTCTGTGGTAGGAATTATGCCAACAACATTCAATGGTAATTGCATTTCTGCAATGGTATTCATGGTGCCCATGACAGAGGCGGCACCACACATGTCATATTTCATTTCATCCATGGCAGCACCGCCTTTGATTGAAATGCCACCAGAATCAAAAGTGACCCCTTTACCGACTAAAACAACAGGCTTTTCCCCTTTTTCGCCGCCAGTATAGTTAAGGGTAATGAGTTTGGCGGGTTCTCGGCTACCAGCCGAGACAGAAAGCAGCGAGCCCATCTTTAAGTCACGCATGTCACTTTCTTCTAAAACCTCAACGTGTAATGAGTTTTTAAAGGTTTTACCGAGTTGTATGGCTTGTTTTGCTAGATACGTAGGTGTGCAGACATTACCGGGTAAGTTGCCAAGATCTTTGGCTAGGCTAACGCCATGAGCAATTGCCTTGCCCTCTAAAATAGCATTTTCGCCTGATGTTAAGTCTCTGCGCGTAGAAACGTTCATCACTAATTTACGCAATAACTTTTCAGATACCTTTTTAGATTTAAATTGATCAAATTTATAGCGGTAATTGTTAAACGCCATAACCGTATGCCGTACCTTCCATGCGCTGTCTCTATTTTTTATTGGTATTTCAGTGAGATAGGAATGACCTTCCATCGCACCTGTTTTAGCGATAGCTTTAGCCGTTGCTTCGATTATTTTTTGATGAGTTTGGTCATTAAGGTTTTTTTCTTTACCACAGCCGACTAATAAAACGCGATCTGATAGTGTGCCCGGTACATTATGTAATGAATGGGTTTGACCCAATTTGCCATCCATATCGCCACGGCGGATGATCGTTGATAAATAACCATTGCTAACCGCATCAATTTCTTCACCGGCTTGTGATAATTTTCTTGGTTGATACACTGGAATGATTAAACACGCCGTACGTTGTTTATCAGGGTGACCGCTTTTTACGCCAAATTCCATCATGTTTGCCTAAATAAGTTGAGTTGCGTCATAAGATACTGACAAGTGTCTGTTATATCAATTTTTAAATTTTAAAGTATGACGTCTATTATTTTCCGCTATCTAAGTTCTGAAGTGTTTAAAAGCAGCTTAGCAACGATGTTAGTGCTTTTTATTATATTAATGAGTAATACCTTTAGTGGTGTCTTAGAAGACATTGCATTAGGGGAAGTGCCCGAAAAAGCACTGATGCCTCTACTATTAAGGCAGGCAACCTCTTTAATTGTTTTATTAATTCCCTTTGGTTTTTTCTTAGGCGTTGTCTTAGCTTTTGGCAGGCTCTATAAAGACTATGAAATGCCTGTTCTTAATTCATGTGGTTTAGGCTATCGTCAAATGTTGCAGCCTATTATGGTGTTAATGCTGCCATTTTTTGCCGTTGCTTTATATTTCAGCTTATCTTTAAGTGCGGCATCTCAGCGTTATGCGCAAAGCACTGTTGATTCGTTTGAGCAAAAAGACGAGTTTGAACAAATCGTGGCAGGCCGTTTTAATGTGTCTGATAATGGCAGTCATGTTTTTTATATGGAATCGATGTCAAAAGATCGCTCTCAGCTAAAAAACGTGATTATAAATCAGTCTAATGCGGACATGTTCTCGTTTGGCATTGCAGAAAGTGGCGTACAAGTTAAAGATAATATAACAGGAGATTTATTTTTAGAATTGAGAAATGGTGTGCGTTATGAAGGGTTCCCAGGCGCTGCGGATTTTAAGGTCATTGAATATGAAGCCAATGGCATATTAATTGATATTCAGCCTAAAACAAAAAATAAAAAAAATAAAGTCACCGAAAAACCGTTTTTAGAGCTATTAGGGTCAGACACTAAAAAAGATAAAATTGAGTTACAGTGGCGATTAGCAACACCTTTTTCATTATTAATATTAGGCCTTATTGCCGTGCCCCTAAGCTATGTTGCACCGCGTAATGGGCGTTATGGAAAGATGGGCGTAGCGATTTTGGTTTATATCCTTTATAACAATGCACTAGGAACGATGTTGGTCTGGATTGAAAAGGATATCGTGGCTGTTGAATACGGGTTTTGGATCGTTCACACCGCTTTTTTGATGTTAGCCTTATTTTTAGTGCTTAAAAGAAACCGTCGTTTTACAGCATTTAGGTTTGCCCGATGATTTTTGAACGTTATATTATTAAAAGTATATTGCAAGGCACTCTCGTTACCTTGTTTGTGTTGGTTTGTATCAGTGTGTTTGTTACTTTTGTGGGGCAATTGAGCGCGATTGGAACCAATGATTATGGCTTTTATGAAGCATTTGTTTATGTGATGTTAAAAGTGCCTAAACAAGTTGTTTTTTCGCTGCCCATTTCGGTGTTTATCGGTTCTATCCTAAGTTTAGGGGCATTAGCATCAAATAATGAAATTATTGTTATGCAAGCATCAGGAATGTCGATTAAACGCTTGGTTGGCATTGTCTTAAAGGCCGCCGTGATTATTGCTGTTTTAAGCGTTGCGATGCAACAGTGGGTTATCCCCAAAACTGAATCACAAGCGTCAGAAGGGCGGGCGGGTGCTAAAAAAGGCGTACAAAATTATAGTAAAAATAAATCAATTTGGCTGAAGGAAGGGAACAGGGTCATCCATGTTAGTCAATTAAATAATAAAGGCGAAGCAAAAGGCGTAAAAATATTTGAACTGACGGATGATAGGCGCTTGTCTAAAGCATTAAGAGCATCGTCAGCTAAAGTGACACAAGAAGGGTGGGAGCTAGAGGATGTCTATGAAAGTGTGCTGTTGGAAAAAGAGGTAAAAACACAATTTTATCCAACTTTAATTTATTCGGGCGGCCTAACGGCTAGCTTGTTAAAATCTATGCGTGTAGCACCCATAGAAATGTCATTAACTGATTTATATCATTATCAATTATTCTTGGGCGTCAATGGCTTAGAAAACGAAGCAGAAAAAATAATGTTTTGGCGTCGAGTTTACTCACCATTGACAATATTAGTCACGTGTACCTTAGCAATTCCCTTTATTTTAGGCTCACAAAGAGGGGGGCAGACAGGGCAGCGCATCATGTTGGGTATTATGGTAGGTTTGTCATTTGTGGCTATTGATCGTTTAGTTGTAAGAATGTGTCAATATATTGGCATGGCACCGCAAATAAGTACTATAATCCCCTTATTGATTTTCTTGTCATTTAACTTGTTTTTAATGTATCGCGTCACGCATAAAAAAGATTAACAATTTTGATGAAAAACCCTTTAAATTACTTCACATAGAGAATTAAGTCAGTATAATGCGCGTTTTTCTACGTGTAGACAGTTTTTATTGCCGATAAGGCAAAAACAGAGGTTATTTATGGTTTCAATTCGTTTGGCTCGTGGTGGTTCTAAAAGACGCCCTTTTTATCATGTTGTTGTTAGTGATAGCAGAAGCCCAAGAGATGGTCGTTATATCGAGCGTTTAGGTTTTTTTAATCCTGGCGCAAAAGGTCAAGAAGAGTCATTACGTTTAGATTCTGATCGCCTTGGTTATTGGGTTTCTAAAGGCGCTCAACCTTCTGATCGCGTTCACACATTAATTAAGCAAGCGAGTAAAGCGGCTTAATTGAGTGTTGATATGAGCACTGATAACAATGACTTGCTGGAATGCGGTCATGTCACTGGTGTTCATGGTATTAAAGGTTGGATTAAAATTTTTTCCAACACCATACCCAGAGAACAAATAACAAGCATTTCACCTTGGTTAATTGACATTGACGATAAACTCGTAGAGTTTAAAGTTAAAGGCAAAAAACAAGGTAAATTGATTGTTGCGCATCTAACAGGCTGTGATGACCGTAATACGGCATTAGAGTATATAAATGCTAAAATTTTTATATCAAAAGCTCAGTTACCACATTTAGATAAGGGTAATTATTATTGGGCTGACCTAGAAGGTTTAAGCGTTGAAACAGCAGAAGGCGATCTGTTAGGCACGGTAGATCATTTGCTAGAGACAGGCGCTAATGATGTGCTTGTGCTAAAAGGTGAGCGTGAACGCTTAATTCCATTTGTTATGGATGATATTGTTTTGGATGTTAATTTGGATAAGGGTATTATTCGAGTTAATTGGCAAGCAGATTATTGATAATTGATTTGCTGACTAGGGCTTTACTGAATAGGGCTTTACTGAATAGGGATGGTGACAATGCGTTTTGAC
>CAYZQE010000027.1:0-25548 GCA_964480635.1 uncultured Gammaproteobacteria bacterium
GGCGCAACTTGAAGCTAATGACGAGTCCTTAGTGAAAGTTGGAACGACGGAGAGAATGCCTTGATAGCTAGGTCGATAAATGCTCCTGCATTATCGACATTCACCACATCCATGTGGCTTCCCTACGGGTCGTTGCCAAATGATCGCCAGCGTTGTTATCGAATTTTGTGGTATCTAGATGACACTACAATCCGATGCCTAGCTGACAATAATTTGGCTTAGATAAAAATTATGGAGTTAATCAGGATTTCCTTAACGATAAACAGTTAAATTTTGAGCTTTCTAATCCCTATTTACTGGCGACAAGTCTAGCGATTGCCTTGGCTTTAGTGACCCGAAATGTGTTGTTAACCACTGTTGTCAGTATGTTGTTCTTTTTCTATATTCAATAAATTTCAATTATTATTTAAAAAATCTATATTAGATGTTGACTATATTAGGAAATTCTAATATAGTTCGTTTCATAGTGAGACGTAAGGCAAATAAGCCGCTTCTCACAACCGATTTTTAATTTTATTTTGGAGATTTATCATGAAAACTATCATCACAGCTGCTGTACTTTTAATTGCTTCTTCTACTGTTTCTGCTTTCGACATGCCTTTTTTCGGTAACGGTTCTAACGCTAACAACGGTACTTTCGGTGGCAACGCTATCACTGATACTGCTGGTAACGGCGCACACAAAGGTAGCGGTTCTGCAGACGGCGAAGGCGAATTTTCTTTCGCTATGTCTTTCAAAGGACGCGGTACTGCTAAAGCTGATACAGATACAACTGCTGCTTACACTGGTAAAGCAAACGCAGACGTTAACTCTAAAGCTGACACAGCTTCTAAGAGCGAGACTCGCGGTGTCGTTAGTCAGTAAGTTCGGCTCAGTAATTTTGAGTTAGAAGTCTACTCTAAGAGCTTTGCTCTTGGAGTGGATCTTTAAGTAAATTACCTTAAGGAGATCCTGAACAACCGCCAATTATTTTTTACTGGCTAAAATGCACGACAACTTCCGTTAAATTCGACGCAATAGCCAGCTATTACGACGCATTTAACGAAACTTGACGCACATTTTTTCTCAGTAAAATTCTAATCGCGGTTATTCAGTGTCTCCTTATAAAGGGCCCATAGTTTATTTAAAGATCCATTCCTCCTTTTGTGATTATTACCCTTACAGGGTATTTTTACCCCTCTCTTAGAGGGGTTTTTTTTGCCTAAAATAAAGTTGTCAGAATGGGGGGCTACACTTTTAGGCAGTTAAAATTAATTGGACTTGCTACGGCATCATTTTCTTGTAATTATGTTTAAGCGGCATATAATCGAAAATTACTGAAGGAATAGGACTACAATTTTAAGGAGGTACTAAACCTAAAAGAGCTAGCTTATGCCTAAAAATATCTCTAACTACGCGCCAATCCCTATTTTTTCTTTTTTCTACTTACATTTCCATTTAATAATAGTTTTGCCCTTGAGCCCATTGCAAACACGATTACATGGGCAGGATGCGGTATCTCTAAAAAATCGTATATGACGGCTTTAGCGAAAGAGTTTGAAATAACTCACGGTGTGAAAATCGACTTACAAGGCGGTGGGGCAACTCGTGGCATTAGAGGTACGGCTCAGCGTAAAACAATGATGGGTGGAAGTTGCCGTATGCGCTTGCCTGAATATGATTCATCTGAAAGTTATGTGAAATCACATCCAATTGCTTGGGATGCATTAGCGGTTATTGTTAACCCTAAGAATGCTATTTCTGATATAAGCACAGATCAAATCCGTCAAATTTATACAGGTAAAATAACGAACTGGTCTGATCTTGGCGGCCCTGATGCTCCAATACACCTTTATGTTAGACAGGGCAAATTATCAGGTGTTGGTTATACTATTAGGCAATATATTTTTAAAGATTCGCAGCAAGAGTTTATAACAAAAAATAAGTTTATTGTTAAATCATCAGGGCCCTTAGAAAAAGGAATTGAACAAGATCCTTTAGCCATAGCGATCACTGGCGTTAGCAGCGCACGCAAACGCGATGTGAAAATAATTTCTATAGAAGGTTATTCGCCTACTTATGAGAACGTGCTTAAAGGAAATTACATTTATTATCGTCCGTTATATTTGATCACCCAAGGGCCACCAAAAGGCAATGTGAAGAAGTTTTTAAAGTTTGCTCGTTCAAAAACAGGTAGAGCAATTCTCCGTGCGAACAAAACAGTCCCTTATCGAGATGCTTTGCATTTAATGACAAAAACAGTTATTTATGGCTTTGGGGTTAAGTAAGCCTAGTGCGTTAATGTCGTTTTACATGCCGCCATCAAATGTCCACAACGTTGTTGTGTTTGTAGTGGATAGGATCACTGTGTTTATAGAACAAGCTTAATTTAACGTCGCTATCATTGAGCTGAATTCTCTATAAGCGTTAAATATTCTATATGAGAATATTATTCTATTCTTAATTATTAGTAATTAATCAATCGATTCTCTATAATCTTGTATTTTTACTCCCTAATGGAATACATTAGGTTAATTGAGTTGGAATATTGAAATATTATGAATGCACAAGTTGAAAGTGAGCCAGTAGCTGAAGCTAAACCGCCGATATTAAGTACCAAACAAATGATAGCGGCTGTTTTTTTTGCAGCCGCAGCCGGTGCTTTGGCCATGGTCGTGCCATCCATCCAAATTGCTTGGGTGATGGGTATATTAATGCTGACAATTTATTTGTTTGCATTTGAAGTAGTTGGTGTTGATGTTGCCGCAGCATCAGTGATGATTTTGTTAGGCTTAACGACTCTATTTGCAAGCTATATGGGTTTAGATGCTGGTTTAGTGGACAACACGAAGCTTTTTGATGGTTTTAGCTCAAATGCGGTTATGTCAATTATTGCAGTGATGATTATTGGTGCAGGCTTAGATAAAACAGGCTTAATGAGCAAGGTTGCGAGTTTTATTTTAAAAGTGGGTGGGAAAACTGAAGCGCGTATTATTCCCATTATCTCTGGTTCAGTAGGGATTATTTCTTCGTTTATGCAAAACGTAGGTGCAGCCGCTTTGTTCTTGCCTGTTGTGAGTCGAATTTCAAGCCGCTCTGGCTTACCTATGTCACGTTTATTAATGCCTATGGGTTTTACCGCTATTTTGGGTGGCACAGTGACGATGGTTGGTTCAAGTCCGCTAATTTTATTAAATGATTTAATATTAACGTCAAATCAATCCTTACCTGCCGATCAGCAAATGGATACTTGGGGGCTATTTTCGGTGACACCAGTTGGTTTAGCTTTAGTGGCAACAGGTATTATTTATTTTGTAGTGGCTGGTAAGTATGTGTTACCGAAAACGAACGCTGATGCAATAAAAACAACTGACCCCATGGATTATTTTCGTGAAGTTTATAATATTGAATATTCAATTTATGAGTTAGTTGTTCCCATATCAAGCTCTTTAATTGGGCAAAAACTAGATGATGTGGAAACAAAATATCGTGTTCGTGTTATTGCTAATAAGGTCGGAAATGAACCAACCCATGTTGGGCCCGGTACCTTAGCACGGGATACTGAAATTCAAAGTGAAATGGTATTAGGTATTGTTGCAGCACCAGGTCACCTTAATTATTTTGTTGAAAAGTATGATTTAATTAAGCGTGATGTGATGCGCTCTTTTGTAGAAGATTTATCACCAACTAAAGCAGGAATTGCAGAAATTGTTATACCTCCTGGGTCAAAATTAGTGGGGCAATCAGCCCGTGATATTTGGTTGCGTAAGTCATATGGCTTGGCTTTAGTTGCGTTAAACAGGGCGGGTGAAACCATGCGTGAAGGCGATAATATTCGTAGCATGGATTTTCAAGTAGGTGATACTTTGGTCGTGCATACAACATGGCGGTCATTAGAGCGCATAGCGATGGACAAGAATTTTGTTGTCATCACAACTGAATACCCCCAAGAAGAAAAATTACGTCCTGAAAAATTAAAGTGGGCAGGTTTCTTTTTCTCGGTAGCTTTAGGTTTGGTTTTATTCTCAGATTTGAGTTTATCAATTGCCTTATTTACGGGTGCTATTGGTATGATTATTTCGGGTGTTATAAAAATTGAAGAAGCCTATGAAGCAGTCAGCTGGAAAACAGTTTTTTTACTCGCTTCGCTTATTCCATTAGGTTTAGCCGTTGAAACCAGTGGTACGGCAAAGTGGATTGCAGATCAGGTATTATTGGTGATTGGCGATCAACCCATCTGGGTTATTCAGGCTTCTATTGCAGTTTTAGCAACGTTTTTTACTTTGGTTATGTCTAATGTTGGTGCAACGGTATTGCTAGTGCCTTTAGCCGTTAACATTGCAATTGTTGTAGGCGCAAGCCCAGCAGTATTTGCTTTAACAGTGGCGCTTGCAACCTCTAACTCTTTCTTAATACCGACTCACCAAGTGAATGCATTAATTATGGGGCCTGGTGGATATCGTGTGCCTGACTTTATTAAGGCTGGTGGTATTATGACAATCTTATTCTTAGTTGTGTTAATGGTTATGATGGGTTTAGTCTTCTAGTAACTGTTCAGCTAATGGCTAAAATATGTCAACTAGGCGTTTAAAAATGATTGCTTACAGGGGTATGTCTTTTTAAGCTGTTGCCGGTAGGCCTAATAACCGCCTTGTTAAGTGTTGTTTAGGCATAAAGGGCTGCTACAGCGACGGAATGTTGCTAAGGGCGGTCTGTCAGTGGTTGTCGATAATATCCCTGTGATATTTGCAGTGTTATCATAGCGCAGACATGTCTACGTAGCAGTGGTTATTAGCTGTATTTTAAAGCTGTTAAATCAATAGAGTTATAAACATTTAAATGCAATCATGGCGATATCATCATATAAGGCTTTAGAGCCTATAAATTGATTTAAATCTTTAATGATATGATGAATGACGTCGTAAGCCGATAGCCTTTGGTGCCGTTGTGCTTGTTCGCATAGGCGCTTAAAGCCATATAATTCCTCGTCAGAATTTGCGGCCTCAGTGATGCCATCAGTGTGTAAAAGAACTAAATCACCCGCTTCTAACTTGACTTCAAATGTTTTGGTGAAAGGTTCAATGTCATCAATAAAACCAACATAAAAACCTAATTCATCGGTATCTATTAATTCTAAAGTTCCGTTATTGCGTACAATAATAATGTTTTCATGTTGCCCGCTGATAATGAGTTTTTTATCGTTAAGGTGCAATAGAGATAAACTTAAATGTCGATCACTATTCATACGTTTAATATTCTGAAATAAGCTAAAGTTGATGCTGTTTAATGAGGTGTTTAATTGTTCATTATCATAATTGCTTTGATGACGAATAATACTTTGAGTCATTAGCATGATAATGCTACTCATTAAGCCGTGATCGGTGACATCACCAATACAAATGAGTTGACCGTCTTGATAGGGTAATACATCAATATAATCACCACCCACTTCATCAGCTGATTCAATATAGGTCGCAATATCTAAATTTTTGAATTGTTTTAATTCTTGATGAGGTGGAGCGATAAATTTTTGAATTTGACGATTGACTTCAATTTCGGCATTAATTCTGGAATGTTCTTTTTGTAAGATTAATAAGTCATTAGTTCTTTCTGAAACCGTGGCTTCAAGGTTTTTATTGTGGTTTTCTAAATCGAGTAAAAGGTTATTGAGTTCAATTTTACGCAATTTAAATATGCGTAAAATAAAAATAATAATAAATAGGGAAATAAGAAAGGCCGCTAGATTCACTTGCTTAATAACTTGGTTTGATTTTTCATTGGATGAAAAGGTTTTATCAAGATTGTTTTGGGCATTTATAAGTTGAATGCTGATAAGCTTTTTTAGTTCAACTAATATTGATTTATTGCCTTCTCGAGCTTTAATAAGAATGTTTTGGAACACAACCCTGTTGTTGTTTGTTTTTGCATCAATGATACGTTCTAATTGCGCGCTAACAACAGTAATCTTGGTTCTTAATGCCCCCAGTCGGCGTAGTTGTTCCCTCGGTAAATTTAACTGTAATAATAATTCACGTGCGTTTACAAATTCTGTTGCGACAACATTAAACTCAAGATTGTATTCATCTATTTTAAAGGGGTCAGATGATAGGTTGATATCATGAACGGTGAGCATACGATCCCGAATAGAGTTACTCATTTTAAGTAATAAATACTGATATTTTAAATTTTGTTGAATCGTTTTTTGAAAGCTAGCTAAGTTGCTTGCCTGACTTTTTTGAGTGATGATATAAGAGCTGAGTATCAGTGCGACGACCAAAATGGAACCACTAATTATTATGCCAGCCTCTGAAAGGACATGAGTTTTGAGCTGCCCTAAAGTCATCTTTTTTATTATTTACTTATTCGAAGGTTAGAACGATTTTAGGCATGAGACGCTGCAGATTTTTTAGTGACTTACTTTGCCAAGGTATATCGTTAGAGCCTTTTATTATTAAAGTTATGTTTTCTTTCTTACGTGCAGTAATGGCAAAGCGAGATAGCATTGCAATGCCCGAGCTGTTTAAAAACTCTAGCTTACTTAAGTCGACTGTTATTGAATCGCTTTTATCAAGACAGGTGTTTAATAGGTTACTAATATCGCTGTATTCATCAAGCCCCCTTAATCGTAGAGTGCCATCAATTGTAATTAGGTTATCATCTAAATAATGAGTGATTTTATAATTTTCGCCAGATAGTGTCGTCATATGGTTCTCTATTTAAGTTGTATTGTCACTTGAGTAATGACGCGAATATAGTCTTTGTTAGTTAAAATAAACTTCCATGCTAATTGCGCTTTATAGTCATTAATCATGGTTAAAAGCCCAAGCCCAGCTGATTCATCATTGCTAGCATTATGCTCTAGCTGCTGCATAAATAATTCTTCAGGGTCACTGTTTTTTACCGTATTAATAAATTGAATATAGTTTTTTTGAGCTTTTGAGCTAATGTAATTATAGGCTTCAAATACAAAGATTTGTTTATCAAGGTAAAGATTAATCCCGCTGGGTAGATCGCAGTCTGAAGATGTGTACTTCATCGCGTTCTCTAGTAATTCGTTAGAGATAAAGCTGACGGCATGGCTTATTTCTGATTTTAGTTTTTTGGCTGATTGGTCTGAATTTGATTTAGGGAAAAATGTGCTCATATAATCGGCAAGGAAATCAGCCGACAGTCCATTGTTGCGCCAACGTTGGTTAATAGGTACAGCACTGGGGATAAAGCTAAGGCTTAAACTCTCAAGTTTTTGATAATCATGTAATTGTCTAAACTGACCATAGTTTGATACTTTTGTGGGTTTAAAAGTAACTCTGCTTGAGGGTGAAACTAATTTATTTCGACCACTGTCTTTAGCTTTGTAAAGTAATTGATCAGTTTCTTGTAAAAACTGGCTGGCATCACTATTAACATTGGGTTGGCATGTATTAACACCAAGGCTAATTGAAACAAAGTCTGATACTGAAGAGTCACCATGCGGAATTTTAGTGTCTTGTATCTTGCTAAGTACTTCGTGGGCTATTTTAACAGCGCCTTCGATATCGGTGTCGGGCAGTATGATAGTGAATTCTTCACCGCCATAACGGGTTAGCATATCAGATGGCCTTGATAGGCATTGGTCACACAAATAAGCGATGTTTTTTAAGCAACGATCACCTTCGGCATGGCCATGTAAATCGTTGTAGCGTTTAAAAAAGTCGATATCAAATATAATTAAAGAAAAGGGTGTTTGCTGGCGTATTGCTCGCTTCCATTCGCTATTATAATAGTTGTCAAAGGCTCTGCGGTTAGCAATGCCGGTTAAGGCATCGGTTAAAGAATCGTGCTCAACAATTTGAATTTGCTCAAGCCATTCAAAATCCATGTTGTCGCTATGCTCTACAATGGTTTCAACTAAAATTTCTAAATCTGTTTTTTGTTGGGTAATAAGGTTAACCAGTTTTTTTAAGCGCAATTCTGCAGTGTGTCTGCTTTTAATTTCAATTTTTAATTGGTTGTTGTTGTGGGCTAGTTCATCTTCAACAATATCACCATGTTCAACCGCTGTGGTTAAAGAAATCTCAAAATCATCATTTAGTTGTTCTAGTTCAATGATTCTATTTTGGAGTTTATGGGTATCAGTAGTCACTGTGTGTTGTCAAATAGAGTTAAGTCGGGTTTATATTTTACCAATATTATTCTTAATGAGTGTAGCTTATAAAATTATATATTACCCTAATTTATGCGGCTTATACTATGTAGAGTCGAAGTGAAAGCGGTTATTCAGATGATATGGACACCACCCACTTTTAATTCGGCATCACAATGTGCCATAGTTGTATCGTTAAAATCAACTAAACAAAGAGGGTGGTATCCATGAAAAAGAATAACATAAAACAAGTGAGTGTAATGGGCATAGATTTAGCCAAAAATGTATTTCAACTACACGGCGTTAATGAATGCGGTGAAGTCGTGATACGCAAGCAAATAAAAAGAGCACAAATGCTCAGTTATTTTGCACGTCTTTCACCGTGTTTGATTGGGATGGAGTCCTGTGGGGTGGTGTCCATGTAAGTGTCTCCTATAGGCGTTATAAACCATTTAATATTTACTATAAACCCCTATAGTCGTCTAGCCGTCGCATGCTATACGATATTACGTTAGGGGTTTTGTTTGTAAGGCGTTTGTGAAACGTCATCAGTTCTAACAATTCTTGTGTGTTTTTTAACTGACTATTGCTACCAACTAAAAGAAGTAAAAGTAAAAACAGTTGAAAATGACTAATTTATTGTTTCTTGAGTGAAAAATCTTAAGTCTCGATAATTATTAGGACTTATATGATGAAAAAAATAATATTCGTTATCACTACTACGTTTTATTTACTGTTTTATATGACAACAGCTTATTCTGCAGAGCTTAAATGGGTTGGTTGCGGCATTAGTAAAAAAGCATACATTAATGATTTGGCAAAGGCCTTTGAAGATAAAACGGGCATACATATTAATGTGCAAGGCGGAGGCGCTACAAAAGGAATTCGTCATGTTGCGTCTGGAATCGCTGATTTAGGGGGCACATGCCGCCCTATATTGCCGGATGACCCTAGAGAGGCACCAGCAGGTTTAAAGCCTGTGGCATGGGATGCATTGGTCATTATTGCGCATAAGAACAACCCCATTGAATCGATTAGCATGAGCCAAGTAAAAGCGTTATATTCTGGAAAAATAAACAATTGGAACCAGCTTGGCGGACAAAATAAAAATATTGATCTTTATACTCGGTCGAGCCCTCTTTCTGGAGTAGGAAGAACGTTACGAAGACTTGTTTTTGCAGATTATGATTTTAAAATAGCGTCGAGCAAGCAGTTCCCGTCGACGGGGCCTTTAGAAAAAGCGATTGAAGTTAATATAGATGCTATTGGTATTACAGGTGTTAGTAGTGCGCGACTAAGGGATGTCAAAATTTTAAAGTTAGATGATGTTTTTCCGACATATAGCACTATAAAGTCAGGTGAATATCAAATGTATCGGCCTCTGTATATTTCTTATAATAAAAATTCACCAAAAATTAAGCTTATCAATAAATTTATCAAGTTTAGTTATAGCCGAAGTGGACGGAACATTATGAAAAAGAATGGGACATTACCTTATATTGATGGATTACCTTTAGTTCTGAAACAAGCGGATCAAGAAGTGAGTGCTTTTTTTAAAAAAAATGGAGAAGATAATGCTCAATAAAAATATGAATACATGATTTTTTGAATGATTATTTAGGGAAAATAACCAAATGATCAAATTCTAATTGAATCCCTATTTTTTCATTAATTTTATGATCATGATGGCTAGGGACTAGGCTTAATACTTCGGTGCCACTGTCCATTCTTAGGGTGTACAAGAAGTTTGATCCTCTAAAGGCACGTTCAACAACAACAGCCGTTTCCGTGGCTTCATCGTTATGAATCACATCATCTGGGCGTATAAGTACATCAACTTCATGACCTTTTTTGATGCCTGTGGGTAGCTTTCCTTGAATGTTGCCAAGCTCGGTATTAACCATGTTTTCCCCAACAACCATGCCAGAAATAATCACACCTTCGCCAATAAAGTCTGCAACAAAACGATTAGCGGGTTGATGGTATAGGTTATAAGCAGAATCGTGTTGTTGAATGGCACCTTCGTTTATCACACAAATTTCATCAGCCATAGCAAATGCTTCATTTTGGTCGTGGGTGACTAAAATAGCGGTGACATTTTCTTGTTTTAAAATAGCCCTGACTTCGCGTGCCAATTGTTCTCGAAGCTCTATATCCATGCTTGAAAATGGCTCATCCAATAATAAAATAGAAGGACGAGGCGCCATTGCGCGTGCTAGGGCAACGCGTTGTTGTTGTCCGCCCGACAGCTGATGTGGGTAAGATTTTGCAAGTGTGGTCATGCCAACCATAGACAGTAGTTCGCTTATGCGTTGCTGCTGTTCTTTAGCCGATAAGGCATTAATCCCAAAGCGAATGTTGTCGGCAACACAAAGATGAGGAAATAAGGCAAAGTCTTGAAACATCATACCTATATTGCGTTTTTCAGGTGCCAATTGTTTTTCTGGGCAACTAATTAGCTCACCAGAAATATGAATGCTGCCATGACTTGGGTTTTCAAACCCTGCAATTGCTCTTAGTATCGTGGTTTTACCACAACCACTTGGGCCTAATAAGCAACCAATCCTCCCATCGTTTAATTCAAAGTTCACATCATGCACAATGTGCATAGAGCCGTAGTGTACGTTTATATCGTGTAGTTTAAGTTTGCTCATGGTGTCCTGCGCGTGATGATGCAATGGTTTTGCTGAGATAAATTACCGGTAGTAAGCCAATGAGTACGATCATTAAAGCAGCCGTTGAAGAATCGGCTAAACGTTCATCTGCGGCGAGTTCAAAAGCCCTAACTGCTAAGGTGTTAAAATCAAAGGGGCGCAGCATTAAAGTGGCGGGTAATTCTTTCATTACATCGACAAAGACGATTAATAAAGCCGTTAAAATAGAGCCTTTCATCAGTGGAATATGAACTTTAAACAGTGCTTCATTAGGTTTGTAACCTAATGAACGAGCAGCATCATCCATGGATGGTTTGATTTTACCTAAGCCTGATTCAACCGTTTGTAAGCTCACCGCTAAAAAACGCACTAAATAAGCAAACATGAGAGCAAATAGCGTACCGCTAAAAATAAGGCCAGTCGATATATCAAAGGTAGAGGTCATAAAATCATCCAGCACATGGTCGAGCCATGCAAAGGGAATAATGACACCTAAAGCAATAACAGTGCCTGGAATGGCATAGCCAATGGCAGAAATACGAATTGAGACGGCGGTTATTCGACGTGGCATCATACGTCCACCGTAGGCTAAAAATAACGCTAAAATTACAGATAATATGGCTGCGACAAAAGCCAAAGAAATGGTGTTAAGGGTGAGCTCAATAAAGCTTTCATCAACCATCTCGTCAAACGTTTCTATTGCCCAAAGCCCGAGTTGACCCGCAGGCAATAAAAAACCCAAAAAGATAGGTAAGAAACAAATGCTAAAGGCTAAAAATGCTTTTACACCCGTAAGTTTATATTCGGTTAATTGCGAATATTTATTGCTGGTGTGGTGGTATTTAGCTTGGTTTCGCGATACCCGCTCTAACACGATGAGAACAAACACAAATATCAGTAATAACGAAGCCATTTTAGACGCAGCAACGGCATCACCCATACCAAACCAAGTGCGGAAAATGCCGGTGGTAAAAACATCCAGTCCAAAGTATGACACCGTGCCATAATCAGCCAAAGTTTCCATTAAAGCAAGTGACAAGCCAGCCACAATAGCAGGGCGAGCTAGAGGTAGCGCCACACGATAAAAACTACACCAAGGGCCGCAGCCCATCGTTCTGCTCACCTCTAACACACAGACAGACTGCTCTAAAAAAGCAGAACGCGCTAATAGATAAATATAAGGGTAAAGTACCAGTGATAACATGCTAACAGCACCGCCTAACGAACGTATTTCTGGAAAATAATAATCGCCATTACTCCACCCCATAAATTCACGTAAAAAGGTTTGGGCTGGGCCTGCAAATTCAAAAATACCGGTATAGGTATAAGCGATAATATAAGCAGGCATGGCAAGAGGCAGGAGTAATAGCCAGACAAAATATGATTTACCTGGGAATTGACACATAGCCGTTAACCAAGCAGTAGAAACACCAATTAATAACGTGCCGATTGAAACGCCCAACACTAAAATGGCTGAATTGATGAGATATTCTGATAAAACAGTCTCTTTTATATGTTGCCAATTGTCCCCAGAGCTTTCAAAAATTGAGCTAGCAATAGTAAAAATGGGAATGCTTAAAACAAGCGCAACGAGCACAATGCTAGGTAGCCATAAGCGGGCTAAAAGGTTACTGCGAAAAGAATTCATAAACTAAAGAAAAAGCAGAAAATAAAAAGTTATTTAAAATGATGAGAGCTAGCCCATGCATTGCTAATAATAACGCGAATCATTATTATTAGCAATGTATGGGCTAGCTCTGTAAAGGTTATCTTTAGTCAGACATTAAAATTTACTGAGACGAATATTTAAGTTAATTTTTAAGCTAAGTTTTTAACCTAATTATTTAAAGCCTAGTCCGTTGTTTCACGTAAAAAATCAAAGTCTTTGGGCATTAAGGTTATTTCTATACGGCGGTTGTCTGCAAGTGCTTGCGGGGTGTCAGCATTATTTTTAGGGCGATAATGCGCATATGAGACAAGGATAATTCGTTCTGGCTTTATTGATTCATTGTTTTGCAAATAATGAACAGCTGATGCAGCTCGTGCAGCTGCTAACTCCCAATTAGAGGTGTATTTTTGTTTTAGTTTGTTGCCCAGTTTTTGTGCGTCCGAATGCCCCTGAATGGCAATTTGTCGATTGGGGTATTGGCGCAGCACGGTCGCTAGTTTGGCAAGAACCAGATGCCCTTCAGTTTTGAGCTGAGACTGACCTTTAGCAAACAATATATCTTGTTCCATCTCAAAAACAGTGAATCGCTGTTTAGACTTAATGATCTTAATTTTAGTATCAGCGAGCAGAGCCTTTAATTGAACCACCTCTTGTTCCCATTCTTTAATAGCGGTTAAACGCGTGTCGGCATCAAATTTCACTTGGGCTAGGTCACGCCTTAATTGTTTAAATTCTATAAATTGCTGCTCAGAAAGTTGTCTTGATTCTTGGAGGGTTTGTTCGGCGGTTTTAATTTTTAAATAATTATCTGCTTGTTGTCGAATAAAGACCTCAATTTTATGTTGATCGTCAAGCCGCTTGTTTTCAAGAGATTTTATGTTATCTCTTAATGCTATGAGTTCATTTTTAAGATTGGTTTTTGCTTGTTGCCACTGCTGTTTTGATAGCGCAATCGCTTTATTTTCTAAAACGTTGTTATCGATTAATAATTGATTGTCAGTATTTAAACGGAGTGATTTTGATTGTAACGACAAAATGGTAAGGTGCAGGCTTTTATTCTCTTGCTTTAATCGCTCGTTCGTAATCACATGCTTTTGGTTTATCAGCACGGCCTGATGACCTCTATCATAAAGCCAAACAAAGACGCTTATAAATAAAAGCGCAATGATGGCTAACGTGAGTTTTAAATCGTTGCAAGATGTCGGGTCGTTAAATACGTTCATAATATTTTACAAGAGAGATAACTTATATATAGCAGAACTTATGATGTTTTCTAATTTGCTTTACTGATTTACTTTATACTTCGCCGATGAAAAATCGTAGTGATACCGAAGACTTTAAATATTTATTTTTAAATGACATTCCATTGTTAGATGTCAGAGCGCCTGTTGAATTTACCCAAGGTGCTTTTCCTCATGCCATTAACGCCCCATTATTAGATGATAAGCAAAGAGAGCTAATTGGCACAAAATATAAAGATGCAGGCCAAGACGAAGCCATTAAATTAGGCGCAGAGCTGATAACGGCTGAGATAAAAGACCAGCGATTACAGCAGTGGAGTGAGTTTTGCCACCAAAACACCAATGGTTATTTATATTGTTTTCGTGGCGGTTTGCGTTCGCGCATGACACAGCAATGGTTAATTGAAAACGATGTACCTTATCCCTATGTAAAAGGCGGCTATAAAGCATTACGTCGATATTTAATGGATGAATTAGAAACCAGCATCAAACAAGTACCCTTTGTTAGAGTGGCAGGTAGAACAGGCAGTGGTAAAACACACGTATTATTAAAAATGCGTCACTTTTTAGACTTTGAAGGCATTGCTCAACATAAAGGCTCGGCTTTTGGGCGCAATGTGCATGATGAGCAGCCAACGCCAATAAATTTCGAAAACGAAATTAGCATTCAAATGCTCAAACATCGAGAAAACCATCCCGATAAAACCCTGTATGTCGAAGATGAAGGCCGCATGATTGGTCGTTGCGTGATGACCGATAATTTACATTTAAAAATGATTGATTCGCCCAGTATTGTATTATTAGAAAGTGATGAAAATAGAATTAAAAACATCACTCAAGATTATGTGGATGATTTATGGCCAGATTATCAACGAGTATATGCTGACCAAGCTGAAGAGAAATATGCAGAATTCTTTTTAATCAGCCTAGAGCGCATACAAAAACGCTTAGGTTTAGAGCGCTATAAGGAAGTCAAACAGCACATAGAAAACGGCTTAAAAAGTTTGTTTGAAGATGAACATTCTGGTGGCTTTGCCCCTGCTTTTGATATTCTACTGACACAATACTACGACCCGATGTATGACTATCAGATGACTAAACGTGATGGACATGTTATTTTTGAAGGTCACTTTAATGATATTGTTGAATGGTCCAATAATCACTAAAACATGAGCTTTATAATGAAATATTTACACGAAAAAAACACATAAAGAAGATTAAAATTTAATGGTTTTAGGTATTTATGCCTCCACATGTTTTGTATGTCCTATACTTTATCTTTAGTGTCTATTTCGTGCAAAGATTTCAATGTATAGATATAAAAAAAATAATTTACTGAGGAAATAATATGGATCCATTATGGCTTTTAGTTGCACTGGTGTTAGGTTTGTTTACGCAACAAATTCGCTTGCCTCCGCTCATTGGTTTTTTGTTTGCAGGCTTTGCGTTACACGCAATGGGCATAGAAGGTGGCCCAGAGTTACAAAAATTTGCAGATTTAGGCGTCACATTATTGTTGTTTACCATTGGCCTTAAATTACGTTTGCGTAATTTATTAGCACCAGAAGTTTGGGCGACAGCAACGGCTCATATGACCTTAGTGGTGCTCTTATTTACCGGTATTTTATTGCTGCCAGGTTTAGCCGGCTTAGCTTGGTTTGGCACATTAGAATGGAAGGCAGCTGCGGTTATTGCTTTTGCACTTAGCTTTAGCAGTACCGTATTTGCAGTAAAAATATTAGAAGATCGAGGCGAAATGAAAACACGCCATGGCCAAATAGCCATAGGTATTCTCATTATTCAAGACATTATAGCCGTCGTATTTTTAACCTTTGCGACCGATAAATCGCCAACGCTATGGGCTTTTGCTTTATTGGCGCTACCCTTTGCGCGTCCGCTATTAAATCATTTTATGAACCGTTCTGGACACGGTGAAGTGCTTGTTTTATTTGGCATGTTTATGGCCATTGGTGGCGGTGAATTATTTGATTTGGTCGGCATGAAAGCAGATTTAGGCGCACTTATTTTTGGCGTGTTATTAAGCGGTCAAGCAAAATCATCTGAACTGGCTCGCTCGTTATTGAGCTTTAAAGACTTATTTCTCATTGGTTTTTTTCTTTCGATAGGCATTAATGCACTGCCCAGTTTGAGCGATATACTCATTGCGAGTGCTTTTGTTGTTTTCTTGTTGCCGATTAAAACGTTGTTGTTTTTTTACCTATTAAACCGTTTAAAAATACGCGCCCGAACCGCTTTTTTAAGCACTGCAGCGTTATTAAATTATAGTGAATTTGGTTTAATAGTTGCGGCAGTTGGCGTTAGTGCGAATTTAATAGAACAACAATGGTTGCTTATAATGGCTTTAGCCTTAACCATTAGTTTTATCCTAAGCTCAATTATTAATGCGGGTGCGCATAAACTGTATGCCAAGCAAGAATCCCATCTACACGGCTTTGAGGTAGAAGAGCGCTTAGCTGAAGATAAGGCGCCAGATTTAGGTCATGCCGAAATATTAATTGCGGGTATGGGGCGTGTTGGCAGCGGTGCTTATTTGTCGATGCGCGATGCTTATGGCGATAAAGTATTGGGCATCGACGCTGATATTGACCATGTGAATGAACACCAACAAGAAGGAAATAACGTTTTATTAGGCGATGCAGAAGATGCTGACTTTTGGCGTGCGCTTGACCTTAAAAACCTAAGGCTCGTTATGTTAGCTATGCCGACAATTACAGACATGATGCAAGCAGTAGAGCTATTAAATGAATTAAAATATAAGGGTGTCATAGCTGCCGTAACAAAACACGATGATGATCGTAAAACACTAGAAGATGCAGGTGTTCAAGCCACGTTTAATTTTTACTCAGAAGCAGGGGCGGGTTTTGCAGAGCATGTACGCCAACAGATTGAACAAAACAGAGGATGACACCCTACAAAAAATATCAGCTGAAAAATCAAAGGCTAATCTAATGCCATTTTAGCAAGCCCAAAATTATTGGGCTTGTTTATTACTCTCCTTTAGCTTGAAAATCAGATCAAAGTTGTGCCGTAGCGATGCTGAGTCTTGAGATGTATACAGTATCTTTAATATTTTACCCTTGGGGTCAAAGAATAAAAGCACAGGCGCTTTTATGTTGTATGTATTGCTTAGCATAAGGCCTGTCGGCGTGCCAATTTGCACAATGATAAATTCTAGTTGGCCTGCGTAATCATCTCTTACTTCATTCATAGCGGCCGTTATTTGCGTGCTCTGAATTATGTTCGGGTCATAGACCAGAACCAAGGCATTAGTACCTTTCCCGACGATTGAGAAATCTGTCGAAAAACTACGAGGCATAAAGGAAATAGCGAGAGCAATCAATAACGCAATAATGCTAAGAGTGATCAGTGTTGGCCAAATACTTTTTTTTGATTTTGTGTTTTCTTTTTCTGTAGTTTGCATTGCTTATATCGTTTTCTATTTTGCCGTAGCCATGTTTTTTTAATGTAAATAACATGACTACAAGTGACTGCGCCACCCGTTATGGTGGCATAGGTAAATGGTTATTCTAAAACACCCATGCTGGTTATGTTATAACCCGAATCAACATAAATATTCTCACCCGTAATGCCTTTACCAAGGTCAGAACACAAAAAGGCAACGGTATTACCGACATCTTCAGTGGTGACATTTTTGCGTAAAGGGGCATTTTTAGCAACTTCATCTAAAATCTTTTTAAAGCTGCCAATACCTGCTGAAGCCAATGTTTTAATGGGGCCTGCCGAAACAGAGTTAACACGAATGCCTTGCGGGCCAAGTGAGGCAGCCATATAGCGAACATTGGCTTCTAAACTGGCTTTTGCCACACCCATAACATTGTAGTTAGGTAGCGCACGTTCTGAACCTAAGTAACTGAGTGTTGCAATGGCTCCGCCATTTTCAATCATCATTGGGCGGGCTGCTTTGGCCATAGCCGCTAGGCTGTAAGAGCTAATGTCATGGGCAATTTGAAAGGCTTCGCGAGTGATGGCATCTAAATAGTCACCGTCCAAGGCTTCTCTTGGTGCAAAGGCAATTGAATGAACCAAAATATCTAAGGTATCCCACGATTCACCTAAGGTTTTAAAGGTACTTTCAATTTGGGCATCGTCTGCAACATCACACGAAATAACAATGTCCGAGCCAAATTCAGTAGCAAACTTTTCAACACGGCCTTTAAATCGGTCGCCGACATAGGTGAATGCTAATTCTGCGCCTTCGCGGTGCATGGCTTTGGCAATGCCATAAGCAATTGAGCGATTACTCGCAACACCTGTAATGAGTGCTTTTTTACCCGTTAAAAATCCCATTGAATGTCCTCTGACGTTTAATTTTAAATCAGCCGCTATTTTGGCAATGAAATGAATGACATGCAATGAGTAAGTAAAGTTTTCAACGTGAGATGCGTGCTAAAAGCTTGATAACCGTTATATAATGTTTCTAACAGGCATAAAAATTAAGCTATTTTAGGCTCATATCATATTGGACAAGGCTGTTCGTTGACAGAGGGTTAAAAATATCGTAATTTTGTATAAGAGCTGACTTTCGAATTAATGCTCAGCCCTTGGAACTCAATGTTGTTGATAGGCACCAATCTGGTTAGTTAGCTCGACTAAAAACCTATCAAGGTTAGCGTAAAATTCAGAGTTGATTCTTTATTTTTTGATGAGTGTCTGTTTTTTGCAAAGGTCTCTAATAATATAAATACTACATACTGAGTCTAATGAGTCTCTCATTCCACCAAATAGAATATTTACGTAAAAACAATGCAACTTGGCGTTTATTGATGGCCGAGCATGCTTCATTGGTGCTCACTTTTTTAAATCAAGTATTTATTGAGCCTAATATTCGAGTCATGAGTGAGTCAGATTTAGAGTCCAAATTAGATGACTTATTGTTTCAACTGCGCCATGAACAAGATGACGATGAATTGTTTCCAAAGTCTGCTTTAAGCTATTTAAATGATTGGGCTCAAGCGGATAAATCATGGTTGAGTAAATTTTATCCTCCTTCTTCTGATCAAGCGCATTTTGACTTAACTCCGTCGACTGAAAAAGCCATTAGTTGGATTAATAGCTTGTCAGAAAATAGCTTTATTGGAACAGAATCACGTTTGTTGACCGTTTTTGATTTATTAAGGCAAATTACAACAGGTGTCGCAACCGATAAAGACTTTAGGATTAATGAATTAGAAAAGAAAAAACAACAACTACAGCTACAAATTGATGATATTCAATCAGGGCATTTAGAAATTATGGATGATACGGCTGTTAAGGAGCGTTTTATACAAGTCAGCCAAACAGCTCGCGAACTTTTGGGTGATTTTCGCTCTGTAGAGCACAACTTTCGTCAATTAGACCGAAAAGTGAGAGAAGATATCGCAACTTGGGATGGCCCAAAAGGTGAATTACTGGATCATATTTTTGGCGATAGAGATGCCATTGCAGACTCTGACCAAGGTAAAAGTTTTAGAGCCTTTTGGGACTTTTTAATGTCACCCGATAGCCAGCAAGAATTAACCGATTTAATGCAGCAAGTGTTCGAGTTACCTGCTTTAGAAGAACTAACAAAAGACCAACGATTAAAATTAATCCATTATGACTGGTTAGAGGCTGGCGAACACACTCAACGCACTGTGGCAAAATTATCGCAACAACTGCGACGCTATTTAGATGACCAAGCTTGGTTAGAAAACAAACGAATAATGAGAATTATCGATGGCATTAGCAGTCATGCAATAGCCGTTCAAGAGGCGCTACCTAAATCACCGTTTATTGCTATTGATTCATTTTCACCCGACATTCAATTGCCGATGGATCGTCCATTATTTAAGCCCGCTTTAAAATCAGTGATGAACTCAGCGATAGAAACAGCCAGTGGAGATGATATTGACAGTTCTATTTTGTTTGAACAAATATTTGTTGATAAAGCACGCTTACAGAGCCATATAAATCAACAGTTACAAACATCAGAGCAAGTGACTTTGAGCCAGCTAATCAAATCCTTCCCATTGCAACAGGGATTATCAGAATTAATTACCTATTTGGCGATAGCAGGCGATTCAGATCAGGTGGTTTTTGATGAAAGCGAACAAGAGACGGTAGAATGGACTGATGATTCTGGTATTTTGCGTAGAGCTCAATTACCACGAATAATTTTTAATCAAAGTTTGAATTCAAAAAGTAAAGTAAATTAAATGTCGACATTACCCATGCAACACGTAGAAACTGAAACCGACAATGCTTTGTCATTAGTGCTTATCCAATTAATGAAAGGCGTTGTATTTAGAGAAGATCATCAAAAATTATGGCATCACTTACTAAGCTTGCAAACGCAAGTTCGTGATTATGTGGGTATGTTAGGGCTAAGTTTATCATTACATGAAGATGAAGGTTTTGCATGGCTACAAACTCAAAGCAATGAAGAGCAAGAAACATTAGATAAAACGCCATTGCCTAAGTTGGTGATAAAGCGTCAACTATCTTATCCAGTGAGTTTGTTATTGGCATTATTACGCAAAAAATTAGCTGAAAATGACAGCGAAAGCAGTGACAGCCGTTTAATTTTAGAGCGAGAGGAATTAGTAGAAATGATGCGAACATTTTTACCCGATAGTTTTAATGACGCTCGTATTGTGGATCAAATTGATAGTTATATTAACAAAGTCATTGAGCTAGGCTTTGCTCGACGATTAAAAAAAGACAAACACAAAATCGAAATTAGACGAATTATTGTGGCCTTTGTTAATGCACAGTGGTTAACCGAGTTTGATCAACGATTAGTAGAATATATGGACTACCTAAAAGAAGGTAATGATGAATCCCGAATCCTCAGATAGAGAACATAAAAATGTCGCAATCTCTTAATGCACCTAGCAAAACCAAAAATCTTCTTATCACCAATAAGGTGACCACGAAGTTTTTCATTTCACTATGCACATCAAGCGATTACACCCTTTTCACATTTCTATCTGAGGATTCGGGATGAATAGTCAAGCGGGCTTATTAGACTTTAGTGATGACGACCAATTAGCGGGTTTTCGTTTACAACAGGTAGAAGTATATAACTGGGGCACTTTTCATAATAAGGTTTGGCAGTTAAAGTTAGAGGGTAAAAATGCCTTACTCACCGGTGATATAGGTTCAGGTAAATCGACCTTGGTCGATGCAATTACTACCTTGTTAGTCCCTGCTAATCGAATTGCTTACAACAAGGCCGCAGGAGCCGACCTTAAAGAACGTTCTTTACGTTCTTATGTGTTAGGCCATTATAAATCAGAGCGCGCAGAAACGGGTGATGCGGTAAAAGCAGTTGCGCTAAGAGATCAAAACAGTTTTTCGGTGATAGCGGGCGTTTTTTATAATAAGGGTTATGAGCAAACGGTGACGTTAGCGCAAGTATTTTGGCAAAAAGAAAGCACGGGTCAGCCCAACCGGTTTTTTGTGGTTGCCGATTGTGCATTAAGTATCAGTGAGCATTTTGCAGATTTTGGAAATGATATTAGCAAATTAAAAAAACGTTTAAAAAATACCAGCCATGTATTACCAGCCTTTAATTCATTTCCACCCTATGCAGCGGCTTTTAAAAGACGTTTTGGAATCAATAATGATCAAGCATTAGAGTTATTTCACCAAACAGTGTCAATGAAATCGGTGGGTAATTTAACCGAATTTGTGCGCTCACACATGCTACAAGCCTTTGATACACAGCCACGTATTGCTGCACTCATGACCCATTTCGATGACTTAAGTAGGGCGCATGATGCTGTCTTGAAATCACGCGATCAAATAGAGCGATTAACGCCCTTATCAAAAGATTTAAAAAAGCATCAGCAATTAAGCAAAGAAAAACAGCACTATGCTGATTGCCGTGATGGATTAAGACTCTTTTTTTTAGACCTTAAGGCGAAACTCACTGTTCAACACTTAGATCGTTTAATCGAAATACATCACTCTTTAGATTCGAGAGTGAGTAAAAATGATGAAAAGCAACAACGCCAACAACTTGAACGAGACCAAATAAAACAATCCATTGCCGAAAATGGTGGTAATCGATTAGAACAACTAAAGCAAGAAATTGAATCACAAACACTGGATAAAAACACAAAAAAAAGAGAGGCTGAAAATTACGACCGTTTAGCTAAAAAACTCAGCTTTTCACCGGCTTATGCAAAAGAAGATTTTTTAAACAATCAAAAATTAGCCATCAAACAACTCACTCAATTTGAACAATCTGAAACTGAGCTGCAAAATCAACTCACCGAGCAATCGGTAGAATTCAAAATGCTCTCTGATCGTCATAAAGAGATTAGTAATGACTTAACATCACTCAAGCAACGTCGTAGTAATATTGATACAAGACAAATTAAAATACGAGAGCTATTATGTCAATCGTTGCAATTAAATGAGCAAGACATTCCTTTTGTAGGGGAGCTGATTCAAGTTCGAGAAGATGAGTCGATTTGGGAGGGCGCTGCTGAGCGATTATTGCATAATTTTGGTTTGTCTTTACTCGTGCCAGAGCAACATTATGGTGATGTGGCGGGGTGGGTCGAGAAAACCCATTTAAAAGGACGCATTGTGTACTTTAAAATTAACCATAAATCACAAAATAAGCAATTTCAAAGTCAGTCGTTGCATCCTGACTCATTAGTTAGAAAGCTATCTATCAAACCTGATAGTGCCTTTTTTCATTGGCTTGAAGAGCAACTGAATAAGCGTTTTGATTTTGCATGTTGCGAATCAATGCAACAATTTCGCCGTGAAAAATTAGCCATTACTTTAAAAGGACAAATAAAATCAGCCGGACAAAAACATGAAAAAGATGATCGTTTCGCCATTAATGATCGAAGCCGGTTTATATTAGGTTGGAGCAATGAAAGTAAAATAAACACCTTAAATGACAAACGTTTAACGCTAGAAAAACAAATTCAACAGATAGCAACTGCAATTAGTCAGTTAGATAAAAAGAAGAAGGCAGAAAGCGAGCTAAAGGATCATTTAATTCGTTTAGATGTTTATCATAGTTTTGATCAACTTGATTGGCACCCCATAGCCAAGCATATCGAAAGTTTACACCAACACATTAAAAAAATAGAGCAAGATTCAGACCTATTAAAAACTTTAAATCTGCAATTGAATGAGGTCGAAAGCCAAATTTCAAAAATAAATAAATTACTCGATGAGCTAAAAGATAAACGCTCTAAAAATGAACAAAAACAAAGTGAAAGTGAGCAGCAATTAGAGTCAGCTAACGCTGCTTTGGCGCAAATAGGGGAGGTTACTCTAAAGCAACTAAAAGAAAATATTGAACCCTATTATTTAAAGCAAAAAGATAAAGCTGAAAAACTCAGTATTATTAATGGTGATAAACAAGAGCAATTGCTAAGGGCATGGCTACAAAAAACAATGGATGCATTAGAAAGTAAAATGCAAACACTAAACCAAAGGCTGTTAAAAGCGATGGGTGAATACAGCCGTGATTACCCAGCCCAAACAAAAGATGTTGATGCCAGTATTGATTCTGGTGATGAATATATTGCTATGTTAAAACAATTAAATGCTGATGATTTACCTAAGTTTGAAAAGAAATTTAAAGCGTTATTACATGAAAACACCATCAATGAAATTGCTAATTTCAATTCTCAATTAGGTAAAGAGCAACAACAAATTAAACAACGCATTGATAAAATCAACACATCATTATCTGACATAGAATATAACAAAGGGCGCTATATACTATTAGAAGCACAAGCTAGCCCCGACCAAGAAATTAGAGATTTTCAACAATCGTTAAAAGCGTGTACCACAGGGTTTTCTAATAAGGGCGATACGATTTATGCCGAAAATAAATTTTTGCAGGTTAAACAAATTATAGATCGCTTTAAAGGACGCGATGGCTATACCGATGCAGATAAACGCTGGACATTGAAAGTTACCGATGTCAGAAACTGGTATCGCTTTGCCGCCTCAGAGCGTTGGCAAGAAGATGATGTTGAATATGAGCATTATACCGACTCAGGCGGCAAATCGGGCGGTCAAAAAGAAAAGCTGGCCTACACCGTTTTAGCCGCAAGTTTGGCGTATCAATTTGGATTAGAGTGGGGCGAAGTGCGCTCAAGAAGCTTTCGTTTTGTGTTAATTGATGAGGCCTTTGGTCGAGGCTCTGATGAGTCGGCACGTTTTGGCTTAGAATTATTTAAAAAGCTTAATTTACAGCTATTGATTGTCACCCCATTACAAAAAATTCATATAATCGAGCCCTATGTTGCAAACGTTGGCTTTGTGCATAACCTACAAGGGAAAGAGTCGCAATTAAGAAACTTAACCATTAAACAATATAAAGCAGAACAGCAGATTCAAAAATTAAAGACACAATGAGTAACTCTTGGACAACATTTGACGATGTGAAACAAAAGCTATTAAAACAATGGCAACAGGGTAAGTGGCTACACAGTGATCGTGACGCATTATTTCCATTAACCATTAAGCTAAAAGCACCCACATCCAAACAACTTCTTGATGAGTTTTTGCAATCAAAAAAATGGATAGAATATATCTCATCATCACCTGATTACCCTATCGATTATAAAGAGATACAGCATCAAAAATTAGGAAAAAATAAGATTCCTAAAGCCATAGTTATTGCAACACTTGAGCATGCAGTTAGGTTAATCAATAAACAAAAAGATGCTGAGATAATTCAAAGGCTGTCTCATAAGCTGACCAATAATTTCCCTGAATTAACTCAGTGGGTCTCTAAAAATCCCTTTAAAACATTACAATATGAAGACCAATGGGCTGACTTAATTCAGGCAACGCATTGGATGATAAATAACCCAAAGCCCAATATATATATCCGCCAGATTAAACTAACCGAAGTCGATACAAAATTGATAGAGCAGCATAAAGTGATATTGAGTCAATGGTGGGAAACGGTATTAAAAGCCACGGATATCAATGAACAAGAAACAGGCTCTCAACACTTTGAGCAACGCTTTGGCTTTAAAACAAAACCCACTCAAATTCGCTTTAGAATATTAGACCCTTCATTATTCATCAATGGTTTATCAGATTTAACCATCAGTATTGAAGCCTTTTCACAACTCACATTAAATGTCGATAAAGTGTTTGTCACAGAAAATGATATCAATGGACTTGTCTTCCCAAATGTTGCCAAAGCCATTGTTATTTTTGGGCGAGGTTATTGTTTTGAGCAATGGGATAAAATCACTTGGTTAAAGTACATTCAGCTTTATTATTGGGGTGATGTCGATACGCACGGCTTTGCGATACTCAGTCAATTCAGATCAGTTTTCCCTAAAACCCAATCAATTTTGATGACCGAAGAGCTATTAATGGCACATAAAAACCAATGGGTAAAAGAACAAAAGCAAACAACAGCAGATTTGCAGCATTTAAACCCTATGGAATATCGCTTATTTAACAAACTAAGAGATAACCAAATAAAAACAAATTTACGACTAGAGCAAGAATTTATAGGCTTTGATTATGTTGTTGATGCTTTGAGTTTAACGGCATTAGTTAAGTCCTAATCTACAAATGAATTTATGTGAAAATGCGATTTAAAGCCCTTGCCCAGAGGTGAAACTATGAGCTTGATTTGAATAGGTGGTTTTGGGTCTAACTTTTATTATTGTCATTTAAATAAAAAAGAGGTAGATTGAATAATCTCTATTAAAACTAAGCTTATAGTCAATGAAATCTTTTTTTATTCTGTCGCTATTGTTTTTTTCTAACAATGCGTTCTCTAACAATGTGACTCATCTAACGGATGATGTCACTGGCGCCCTGACTTCCGCAATCCACTACAAGCCTAAAAAATAAACTCCTTATAAATCAGTG
>CAYZQE010000028.1:0-25189 GCA_964480635.1 uncultured Gammaproteobacteria bacterium
AGAAAGTCAAAGACGGTAAAAACCAAAAAACCGTGTTAAAGCATGATGAAGAAGAGCAGATTATTAACACCTTTAATACTAAAGAAGTGGTTGATGATTTTTCTGTGGTGGTAAGTTATGCGGATATTAAGGCTAAAAACTGTTCACTAAGTGCGGGACAGTACTTTGAAGTGAAAATAGAATATACAGATATAAGTCAGAAGGAATTTAGTGAAAAAATCAGCCAGTTTCAAACTAATTTAAATGCACTCTTTAGTGAATCAAAGTCACTAGAGTTTGAAATAGAGAAGAACATGATGGAGTTACACTATGAATCCTGAATTGTCATTTAATGTTGCGTCTTCTCAATATGCAAAAATTACAGATGGGACGCATGATAGCCCTAAACAGCATGAATCAGGAAAGCATTTAATTACGTCAAAGCATATTAAAGGTAGAAATATTGATTTTGAGTCAGCTTATTTTATTTCAGAGCATGACTTCAATCAAATCAATTTACGAAGCTCCGTAGACCAATGGGATGTTATCGTAAGTATGATAGGTGAGTACTGTGGGTTTTGTTATATTGAAAGAAATTCTTCTTTTGATTATGCTGTAAAAAATGTTGGGCTTTATAAAGCAGGCTCAAAATTGGAGGCTGAATGGCTTTACTATTATTTGACTTCTCCAATTGGGAGACAGCACTTAAACGCAGTAAAATCTGGTTCATCGCAACCATACCTGACGCTTGGTGGATTAAGAAAGCTACCAATACTGATACCAGCGAATAAATCAATAAAAGAAAGAATTGTAAAAACGTTATCTGATATTGACAAAAAAATAGAACTAAACAAAAAAATCAACACCGAGCTAGAAGCCATGGCGAAGCTCATTTACGATTATTGGTTTGTGCAGTTTGACTTTCCCGATGCCAATGGCAAACCCTACAAATCATCGGGTGGGAAAATGGTTTACAACGAAGCCCTAAAACGTGAAATCCCTGAAGGTTGGGTGGTGGATATAATCTACAATATTATTAATGTTAAAGATGGCACGCATGATTCACCAAAATCAACGAATCAAGGTTATCACCTAATTACATCTAAAAACCTTAAAGTCGAAGGATTAGATTTTGAGAATGCTAATTTAATTTCAGCAAAAAATTATGAGTCTATTAATAAGAGAAGTAAGGTTGAAACTGGCGATATACTATTTTCTATGATTGGTAGTATTGGTGTGGTTTATAAGGTCGATGAGGAAAACATAAACTTCGCCATAAAAAATGTCGCTTTATATAAGGCTTCTAATAATAAAACGTATAGAAATTATATTTACACGTTCTTGAAATCGTATGACATGCAGAGATATATGGGTAATATGATTGCAGGCAGTATACAAAAGTTTATTGGACTTGGAGTATTAAGAAATATGCCAATTTTACTAGATGATGCAAAAATAAAAAAGTTTGAAAAAACAACTGAACATCTTTTTATGAAAAAGACTTTAATCAAACTAGAAAATCAAAAGCTAACCGAACTAAGAGACTGGCTCTTACCCATGCTAATGAACGGTCAAGTCACTGTTAAAGAGCCTTTGAAATAAGTTGAAGGCATGTAACAATAATTGTCAATCTTCGGGATAATGGTGGGACTAAAGTGCATGGATGCACGGTAGATCTTTTTGTTCTGGAATGAAAAAAGACAAAGTCCCACTTCCAGTAATATTTGTTTAGGAGGTGGGACTTTAGTCCCACTATAAAAAGGATACAATAAACCCGATGAATACCCACAAAACTAAGGAAGTGGGGCTTTAGCCCCACCTGTGTAAAATGAATGACATCAAACAAAAACTAAACGCGCTGAATGCCGATACGTTAATAAACTTTATAGACAAGTTATATCAACAGTATCCTGATTTAACAGCCGCTATAGATACATTGGTATTAGCCAATGACCCAGATGCCTTAGCAAAAGCATTTTTAAAACGCATTCAAAAAATTTCACGCAGTACTAAATTTATTGATTGGCGAATGAATTATGATTTTGCGTGCGATTTAGAGCGTTTGTTGGACGATATTGAAACTGGTTTGTTAAATCAGTCACCAAAACATGCGTTTGATTTGGTTAGCAGGTTTTTAAAAATATCGACTAAAGTGTATGAGCGCTCTGATGATTCATCGGGTGATATTGGGGCTGTTTATCAACAAGCGGTGTTGCTGTGGTTAAAGGCGGCAAATGCTTATAAACAAACAACAGCGACAGGATCAAAAATAAACTGGCTAGAAAAGGTTTATGAACTGTACTTAGATAATGATTATGCGGTGTATGATGGATTATTACCGAACAGTCATTTGTTACTAAACCATGATGAGCTAACGCAATTGGCATGGCGCTATGAGTCGGAGTTAAAAAATGCAGTTAACACGGATGCTGATAATGAAGAATTTAGTTATCACAGCATCACTAAATTGGTGGCGTTACAATCAGTCGCAGCGGCGTTAGAAGACCCTAATCTTTATGAACGCGCGCAGCTAATCACTAGCCCAACACCCAATGACTTGCAAAAAAAGAGTATTGTTGAAATATATTTGCGTTTTAATCAGTGTGATGATGCTTTACGCTGGTTAAGCACACCTTGGGATCAGCGTTTTGAAAGTGATCGTTTAAGCTTGTTAGACCAAGCTTATGAACAAAATAATGATACGCAAGCACTTAAAGACACACGCTTTGAAATATATCAACGCAGTCAAAGTTATCATGACTTTATGCATTACCAAGCGCTATTAAGCGACAATGAAAAGCAAAATGCACAACAACAAGCCTTAACTTTAGCTCAGCAGGGTGCTCGGTTATTAGTGAATGTGGATATGCTGTTATGCTTAAATGAGGCTAACCTTGCTCAGCAATTACTTTTATCGCATCCAAGTGACGTTGAAAATGGCTTCTATGATGACTTATTAAATTTAGCTAAACAGTTTGATAAAAAACAATGCTGGTTGGCACAAACTGCCTGTTATCGTTCTTTGTTATTAAGTATTTTGGCCGCTGGTCGCACAAAGGCATATACCCATGCTGCAAAATATTATAAAAAAATCACACTAATATCTGACAATATTCAAGATTATACACCGCTTGAGCATCACCTTACTTTTATGCAGCAACTTGATCAAATGCATGGTAAAAAACACAGCTTTTGGCGGCGTGTTATATAAAGTTAGCTGCCTTTGTATAAATGTGGGGCTAAAGCCCCACTTCCGCTAATATTGATTTAGGAGGTGGGACTTTAGTCCCACTATAAAAAGGATTTTCGTTATGAACAAAAAGCATTCAAACTTACCGCATTTAGACATTAAACATCATTATCAATTTATTACTTTCCGAACGTACGATAGCGTAGATGCTTACTTAAAAAAGCTATCAAAACAGGCTATACCAAACCGACAAAAACAACTTTTAATTGACGAGTACTTAGATAAATCGACACTTGGGGCAGTACTTAATAATGATGTTTTAGAGCTATTATGTGTCTTTATAAAAAAATATCATTCAGTGTTATATGAGTTAATTGCATTTTGTATTATGCCAAACCACGTACATTTGTTAATAAAGCCCATGGCTGATTTGGATAAACTGATGCAAAAATTAAAGGGAGGCAGTGCCAATCAAATTAATGAAGTTTTGAGAAGAAAGGGCAGTTTTTGGGCAGCGGATTATTACGATACATTAATCAGGGATGACAGACACTTTTCTACGGTGTATCGGTATATTAAAAATAATCCATTGGTGTTAAACGAGGCTAAAGCCTCGACCCCACGATTTTATGGTATTTATGAATAAGTAAGATTCACTTTATTTATGCAAGGCTAAAGCCTTGCTACCTTAATTAGTAGGAGTTGGGGCTTTAGCCCCATTTACCAAGAAAATATAAGCTCTATCATTTTATAAAAGGCATAAAAAAACCCATAAAATTTATGGGTTTTTGATGGTGCTTGACGATAAAGTGGTGGAGACGGCGGGAATCGAACCCGCGTCCGCAAGTCCTCTGCCATTGGCTCTACATGCTTATTCGATTTTTAAGTTTAACGCCTTACTACCCAATCGAAGAGGAAGGTAAAACGCGATTTTGATGCTTGTTTAGTGCTTTCACCTCAAACGAGTGTCCATCACGATTCTATGAGAGCGATGCCGGGGTCTGGACGCATAGACACGTATCCAGTCCGACAGCAATCTTACTGGAGTTTAAGCAGCGATTGCGTAGTTGTCGTCGTTTGCAACTATATATTTGCAGAAAAGTTAACGAGATTGTCTACATTCTCGACATGCACCTCAAGTTTCGTAACCCACGTCGAAGCCAGGTCGTCCCCAAGAAGAATTTGAATTTTAACTGATTGAGCCTCTACTGACTAGTAGAGGCTCGTGTATTTATTAAATAAAGTGGTGTTGAAAGTTTTAATCAACACCATTCAGCTAATCTTTATTGGATGTGTCAGGAGAGGCGCTAGGCTTTTTTTCAGCAGGTATGGATTTAGGCTTAGCTTCAACTTTAGTTTCGGTCTTTGTTTTTACCTGAGTCAGAACTGGTTTATCAGTTTTTACTTGAGGCTTTGGCTTAGGAGTCCTTGGCTTAGATTCAGCTTTCTTCTCAGGTTTATTTTGTGCCTTAACCGATTCTTTTTTTGCTGGTTTTTTTGGCGCATCAGGTTTTTGTTCAGCCTTATTGCTTGGCTTTTTTTGAGGCTCGGCTTTCTTTTCTACTTTTGGAAGTGCTGGTTTTGTTGTTTCAGTTTTTACAGCATCTTTCTTTGGAGTAGGAGCAGCTTGTGGCGTTGGCTTGCCAACAGGTTTACTCGGTGCTTCTTTTTTCACCTCAGTTTTTTCTGGCGTCGGCGCTTGTGCTTTTACAGCGGGCTTAGCGTTTTGAGGAGCCTTATCCTGGGGTTTATTTGAGGGCTTGCTTTCAGTTTGAGTAGGCTGGCTTTGCTCTGGCTTAATAGGCTGAGACTGTTGTGTATTGCCATTGTCATTGCCCTGAACTTGAGGAGCTTGTTGCGAGTTTCCAGGCGTTTGCTCGTTGTTTTGAGGTTTATTGCCTTGCTCATTTTGGTTTTGATTGTTGTTTCTATTACGGTTTCTATTACGATTCCGGTTGCGATTATTTCTTGGTTTTGTTTCGTTATTATTAGGCTTGTTTTCTGAATCTAGATTAGGGCTATTTTCTTGATCAGTTTTCTTATCTATTTTCGCATCAGAATCGTTTGGTTTATTGTTACGGTTTTGATTGTTCTGATTGTTTTTATTACGATTGTTACGGTTTTGGTTATTGCGGCGACCACCACGTTGTTGGCGATGGCCTTTATTAGTTGTGCTTTGCTCTTTCTTTTTATCATCGGCGGCTTCTTTTTTAGCATCAGAGCCAAATAAAGTAGTCATTATTCTTGAGATAAAACCACCTTCAGACGTTTCTTTAGGCTTAGGCTTCTCGATTGAAGGGGGCTTAGGTTGAGTATGAGAGACACGCTGCACAGCCGCTTTTTCAGTGGTTTTAGCATCTTTGTCCTCTAAAGGATTATAGGCTTTCTTATTGTCTTCTGTGGTTAGCTCATAAGATGCTTTGTAATTAGATTCATGTCGGCTGGCATCTGACTCACGCACACGCTCTAGTTCAAAATGAGGTGTCTCTAGTTTGGGGTCAGGAATAATAACAACATGAACTTTATGACGATCTTCAAGTTCAGCGATATTGTTGCGTTTTTCATTGAGAATATAGGTGGCACAATCAACCGGTATTTTAACTAAAATTCGGCCAGTATTATCTTTTAATGCTTCTTCTTCAAGCAGTCTTAAAACAGCTAAAGAAAGAGACTCTGTATCACGAATTGTACCTTGGCCAGTACAGCGAGGACAGACAATTTGGCTTGATTCACCGAGTGAAGGGCGTAAGCGTTGACGTGACATTTCCATTAAGCCAAAGCGAGAAATACGGGTAGTTTGAACTCTTGCTCTATCTTCATAAATAGCATTACGTAAACGCTGCTCAACTTCACGTTGATTATTGTTTTTAAGCATATCGATAAAATCGATAACCACTAAACCGCCTAAATCTCGTATCCGTAATTGGCGAGCAATTTCGTCTGCGGCTTCTAGGTTAGTATTTTTAGCAGTCGCTTCAATATCGCTGCCTTTAGTGGCGCGAGCAGAGTTTACATCGATTGAAATGAGTGCTTCTGTATGGTCTATAACAATAGCGCCACCAGAAGGTAAGTTTACTTCTCTGCTAAAGGCTGTTTCAATTTGGCTTTCGATTTGAAAACGATTAAATAAGGGTAGTTTTTCTTCAAATAGTTTTAATTTATGAAGAGCATTAGGCATGACCATTTGCATAAAGGTATGTGCGCGGTCATAAAACTCTTGTGAGTCGATAATGATTTCACCAACATCAGATTTATAATGGTCGCGTAATGCACGAACCACAATGTCACTTTCTTGGTAGATTAAAAAGGGCGCTGTACGCTCTTTACTGGCTTTTTCTATAGAGAACCAAACTTGTGACAGGCTATCTAAGTCCCATTGCATTTCTTCTGTGCTACGACCTACGCCTGCGGTGCGAACGATAACACCCATGCCAGTAGGCATGCTTAGTTCCGATAAAACTTTACGTACTTGGTCTCTATCTTCACCTTCGATACGGCGTGATACGCCGCCAGCTTTAGGGTTTTGTGGCATAGCCACTAAAAAACGCCCGGCTAGTGAAATAAACGTTGTTAATGCTGCACCCTTATTGCCTCGTTCTTCTTTTTCGACTTGAACGATAATCTCTTGGTCAACTTTAATAGCGGCTTTGATATTAAGCTTGCCATTGCTATCTTTAGCCGATTCGTCGATGTATTCACGAGAGATTTCTTTAAAGGGTAAAAAGCCATGGCGGTCAGCGCCATAGTTAACAAAAACTGCTTCTAAACTCGGTTCGACTCGAGTGATTTTTGCTTTGTATATATTAGATTTTTTTTGTTCGCGGGATGGAACTTCTATGTCAAGATCGTAGAGCTTTTGCCCATTGACCATAGCGACGCGGAGTTCTTCTTTTTGTGTTGCGTTGATGAGAATTCGTTTCATGTTTGTTTTTACCAAAGTAAGGTATAGGCTCAAGTCGCATCAATTGGGTATAGGACTGCTGTTCAAAGAGGTTGAACAGTTTGAATTGTGCAGATAAAGAAGGCACAGAGTCGAGTAGCAACTTATTAAACGGTGCAGAAGACGTTGGCGTCTTTTGACTTAAAATTGTAAAAATTTTAAGTAGTAAGTTTAAAATGATGGAACTGAGCATATAAAGGTTGTGTTTAGAATAAATATTCTCTACAGAACGGTAGGTCATTAAGCTATGTTTCTGTAGAATTGTGAATTTGAGATATGAATTGTTATTTTAATTTCGTATCTTTTACATTTTGTTCTATAAAATGAACTTAGCGAGCATAGCATAGATAAAATTTATGTCATCATGTCACATAGAAAATTAGTAAATAATTTGTCAAATTCAGAGCAATTGTTTAAAAAGGTCAGTTATTTTAAAGTTACCCCGCAACAAGAGGGGCAACGAATTGATAATTACCTTTTGAAAACCTACAAAACTATCCCTAAGTCTAAAATTTATAAAATTTTACGCAAAGGCGAAGTGCGCGTTAATAAAGGCAGGGTGAAACCAGAATATAAACTCAAGCTTGAAGACACTATTCGTATTCCACCGATGAAGTTTGAGGAGTCGAATAAAGAGCCTGTCTTTATCCCTAATTCAATGATTGAAACGATTAAGGCGTCAATTTTATTTGAAAATGAGTTTTTCTTAATTATTAATAAGCCACATGGTTTGGCCGTACATGCGGGCTCAGGTTTATCTTATGGTGCTGTCGATGTATTGAAAAAATTTCGACCTAATGAAATGGTTGAATTAGTTCATCGATTAGACCGTGATACCAGTGGTTGTTTAATGTTTGCCAAGTCACGCAAGGCATTGGTCATGCTGCAAAATATGCTTAAACAACATGAGATAAAAAAAACGTATGCTGCATTGGTGCATGGGAAATGGCCTAAAAATAAACTTAAATTAGATTTCCCATTAAAAAAATTTCTTATGAAAAATGGAGAAAAACGTGTGCGGGTTGATAAAGAAGGGCAACAAGCATTAACAGAAGTCATTGCTATTAAGCAATACACTGGGTTTAGTTTATTGAACTTACGGTTACAAACAGGGCGAACGCATCAAATTAGAGTGCATTGCCAGTCGTTAGGGCACCCCATTATTAATGATGATAAGTATGGTAATAGAGATACGGATAAAGCGCTAAAAAAACAGGGTTTTAATCGCATGATGCTGCATGCCCATGTGCTTAATATTTCGGCTAATGACTTATGTGGCGCGGTCGAAATAATTGCGCCTTTGCCGAAGTTATTTAAACAACAATAATGAGCATAATGATGACTAAAAAGTATAAACTTTTAATTTTTGATTGGGATGGAACAATTATCGATTCTCAAGCTCATATTGTGCACTGCATGAGAGAAGGTATTAAAGGTGCTGGCTTTGAAGCGCCAAAGGATGACGCCATTCGACATATTATTGGCTTGAGTTTGGAGCGAGCTGTTCAAACTTTAATGCCCGATTGCAGTTTAAGTGAGGTAGATGTTATGACGCAAAACTATCGTACGCACTTCTTTGCAACGGGTGCAGAATCGTCTGATTTTTATGATGGCGCAAAAGAAATGCTGCAAAGGTGTTTTGATGAGGGCTATTACATGGCTGTCGCGACCGGTAAAAGTCGACGAGGGCTTGATATGGTTTTAAATGCCTTCAACTTAGAGTCGTTGTTTCATATCACGCGGTGCGCCGATGAAACGGCGTCTAAACCAGACCCTATGATGTTAGAAGAAATTTTAACGGATTTAAACTTAAGCCGTGACGAAGCATTGATGATAGGTGATACCACGTATGATATGGATATGGCGAATAATGCAAAAATGGACAGTATGGCAGTCACTTATGGCGTGCATAGCCGCAAAGATTTAGAGCCAACTAAGCCCAATTATTATTTAAATGACATCAAACAATTGTTAGATGTTTTAACCAAGTAACGAGAACAGAATGACTGAAGACAACAAAAAAATGGAAAAGTACGAATCAATTATAGAGCGTTTGAGTTTTGCGGCTATTAATGAGCAGCGTCGATCGAGACGTTGGAAAATATTTTTCACATTTATATTATTTATTTATTTATCGCCCTTTTTAATTTTAATGTTAGAGCTTAACGATATTAATGTATTAGATTTTGATAACGAAAAAACCGAAATGCATACAGCACTGGTTAAGTTAGAAGGGGTTATTTCTGCCAGTGATGAAGCCAATGCTGAGAATATGATTAAAGGCTTAAATGATGCCTTTGATGATAACCAAACAGCAGGGGTTATTTTGTCGATTAACTCCCCAGGTGGTAGCCCCGTTCAGTCTGCGTATATTTATGATGAAATGTTACGTTTAAGAAAGGAACATCCAGATATCCCATTACATGTTGTTGTCACTGACATGGCGGCTTCTGGCGGTTACTTTATCGCGGCAGCGGCAGAAAATATTTATGTCAATAAGTCGAGTATTGTTGGCTCTATCGGCGTGCGCATGGATGGTTTTGGTTTTGTTGGGCTAATTGAGAAAATGGGCATAGAAAGGCGTTTATTAACAGCCGGTGATAACAAAGGTTTACTGGATCCTTTTTTGCCTGAAAACAACACCCAAAAAGAACATTTAAAATTAATGTTAAGTGAAGTGCATAACCATTTTAAACAAGCAGTCATAGAGGGCAGGGGAGACCGTTTAAAAGTGGATGATGATACTTTCACTGGTTTAATCTGGACGGGAGAGCGTGGTATTTCATTGGGTTTGGTAGATGGGTATGGTAGCGTAAACTCAGTTGCTAAAGATATTATTAAAGCAGAAGATATTGTTGATTTCACCCCTAAACAGTTATTGTTTGATCGTTTAGCGACTAAGATTTCATTAGGGATCAGTCAGCAAATAAAACTGTTAATGACGCAGTCAATAAACCTTCAATAAAAACGAGAAATCTATGAACTTTGATCTACACTTAATTAAAATATAATTGAGTGTTAATAAAAGGAAGGTTTAAATATGTCAGATGTTTTTATTGCTAGGCAACCAATTTTTGATGCAGACCTAACCGTTTATGCTTATGAATTACTGTTTCGCCAATCGGGTGAGGCGGTGTCTGCCAATGTTTTAGATGGCAATAGTGCAACATCGCATGTCATGTTAAGTAGCTTTATTGATATAGGGTTGAATAATTTAGTGGGTGAACACATTGCTTTTTTAAATTTAACCGAGCATTTCTTATCCAACCCTGACTTAATTGTTATTCCACCTGATCAAGTGGTATTAGAAATACTAGAGGACGTTGAGCCGACTGATGCCGTTATTGAATCAGTGCGAGAATTAAAAAAACGTGGGTTTATCATTGCATTAGATGATTTTATTTATGATGATAAATTTATTCCATTATTGGAAAGTGCCGATATTGTTAAGGTTGATGTTACCCTAGAAAATCATGCGAAAATTAAAGCCAGTTTAGATAATTATAAACCTTATAACGTTAAGCTATTAGCTGAAAAAATAGAAACCTATGAAGAGTTTGAGTTCTTTAAAGACTTAGGGTTTGAATACTTTCAGGGTTATTTTTTCTCTAAGCCAACCATTGTTCAGGGTAAGGGTTTAACCTCGAATAAATTGGCGTTGTTGCAATTAGTTGCAAAAGTAAATGACCCTGATATTGAAATAGATAAGCTAAGTGAAATTATTAGCACCGATATTTCACTCAGCCACAAGGTATTAAAATACATTAATTCACCTGCCAGCGGCATTCGTGCAACCATTGATTCAATTCAACAAGCCGTCACGTTATTAGGTCTGTCGACTATAAAAAATTGGGTGACTGTGATGGCATTGTCATCAAACCCTGATAAACCTATTGAGTTAAGCACCACTGCGCTTATTAGAGCTAAGATTTGCCAAGGCTTAGCGAAACATAATTCATTAGATAAGCCAGACAGCTATTTTACAGTTGGATTGTTTTCAACACTTGATGCCATGATGGATCAAAGTTTTGATGTTTTAATGGATGAACTGCCATTATCGGATGATGCAAAACAAGCACTCATTTCCTTAGAAGGAAGCTACGGAGAAGCCCTTAAATGCGCCTTTGCCATGGAACAAAGTGATTTTAGCATCATTGATTTTATGGGTTTAGATTTAGGCGAAATGTCAAAACTTTATATGGAAGCGGTGAAGTGGGCAGATGATATGTTGCGCGACGTTCAATAAGCTTTAATTTACGCTGTAAAAAATTACCTTAAAAAGCTGTAATTACAATTGCTGTCAGGTATATAAGTCGTTATACTCCGCCGTTTATACACTAGAGTATAAGTTATACCCCTAAGGGTAGGCTTTGCGCTCGTTAAAGTAGGCTAGCTCTGCTTAATTAAACTTTATGCAAAACAAGCTTAAAAAAACCTATTCTGTCAAGAAAGAAAAGTCTCAAAAAAACACTTATACGGGTGTTGTAGAGGCTAATATGTTTTCTCGCTTAGCTGAATCGGTATTGGAAATTGTACGACCAGTAGACATCGAATTTAAAATTTTTAATGGCTATGGTGAATTACCAGAATTTCAGGGGCAATACAAAGCTTCGGTCACGTTACAGTGCCAAAGGTGTTTGGAAGCCTTAACGACAGATGTTAATCATGAATTTCATTTTTATGTGGGTCGTGAAGACCAAGTGGATAGTGAACCGGCTGGTTATGAAGTGGTTAGTACAATAGATGGTGATTTGTTAGATATTATTTCAGTGATTGAAGATGATATTATTTTAAATTTACCATTAATTCCAAAGCATAAAACGAATTGTAATGAGTATTTGCTGAAAATGAATAAAAAAGCAGATGCTGAACCAAAAGAAGTTAAGAAAAATCCTTTTGCAGCTTTAGAAGGGTTTAAAGCAAATTTAAAACATTGATATTTATTTAGGAGTTACCCCATGGCTGTTCAAAAAAGCAGAAAGACGCCTTCTCGAAGAGGCATGAGACGTTCACACGATTCATTAACGGCAGAGACGTTATCAACAGAACCCACAACGGGTGAAACGCATTTAAGACATCACATTAGTGCTGATGGTTTTTATCGCGGTAAGCAAATCATTGCTGATAAAGTTGTTGAAGAAGACGAAGCATAATTCATTTTTAAAGTAATAAAATGGACAGCAAAAAGGGCGATTTTATTCGCCCTTTTTGCTGTATGGCCTCATTAAAGTTTTCTTAAAATGCATTCGTTTTTATCAATGGAAAAAAAACAAAAAACAATCGCTATCGATGCAATGGGTGGTGACTTTGGTCCCAAAGTAACGATTCCTGCCGCCTTACTCGCGTTAAAAGAATTCAAAAACTTAACCCTTATTTTAGTCGGTGATAGTGACGCTATTAATCAGCAACTAAAAGAACATAATGCCCAAGAGTCTAGTACTCTTAAAATTCATCATACCACTCAAATTGTTGAGATGGATGAATCACCTGCCTTAGCTTTAAAAAAGAAAAAAGATTCATCAATGCGCGTTGCTATTAATTTAGTTAAAGAAAAAACAGCTCAAGCATGTGTTTGTGCGGGTAATACGGGTGCTTTAATGGCAACTAGTAAGTTTGTATTAAAAACAATTAAAGGCATTAACCGACCCGCTATTTGTTCTGCTTTACCGTCTAAAACCGGGCATACCCATATGTTAGACTTAGGTGCTAACATTGAATGCTCAGCAGAACAATTATTGCAATTTGCCGTTATGGGCTCGATTTTAGCGTCTTCGGTTGATGGTAAAACATCACCTAGCGTCGGTTTGCTTAACATTGGTTCTGAAGCCACTAAAGGTAATGATACCATTAAGGCTGCGAGTGAGCTGATTAAGAACAGTGGGCTTAATTATGTAGGTTATGTTGAAGGTGATGATATTTATAAAGGTGGTACCGATGTTATTGTAACAGATGGTTTTAGTGGTAATATTTCACTAAAGACAGCAGAGGGTTTAGCCTCATTTATTAGCCATGTATTAAAATCTAATTTCAATAAAAATTTGTTTACTAAGCTACTCGGTCTTATCGCTTATCCCGTATTAAAAGCTTTTAAAGATAAATTAGATCCACGACGCTATAATGGCGCTAGCTTGTTAGGGTTAAATGGAATTGTTATAAAAAGTCATGGCGGTGCCGATGTGATAGCATTTAATAATGCGATAAAGATTGCTTGTCTTGAAGCTGATGAATCGGTTCCACAAAAAATTGCAGAAGAAATTAGTCGTATTTTAGATGAATCTTCACCTTGAAAATAGAGAATTAAACATGACATACGCTCGAATTATTGGCACAGGAAGTTACTTACCTGACAATGTAATGACCAATAAAGATTTAGAAAAAATCGTTGATACCACCGATGAATGGATTCGAGAACGTACGGGTATAGAAAAAAGACATATAGCTGTTGAAGGTGAAACGACTGTTGATTTAGCCGAAAAAGCAGCGCGAAATGCTATTGAATCATCAGGTTTAAAAACATCAGATATCGATTTAATCATTGTTGCTACAACAACGCCCGATATGATCTTCCCAAGTACGGCTTGTTTGTTGCAGTCACGCTTAGATATACATGGCTGCCCTGCATTTGATGTTCAAGCTGTGTGTACAGGTTTTGTTTACGCACTGACCATTGCTGAAAAGTTTATTAAAACAGGCAGTGCCAAAAATGCATTAGTGGTTGGTGCTGAAACTTTATCTAGAATTTTAGATTGGAATGACCGTGGCACCTGTATTTTATTTGGTGATGGGGCAGGAGCCGTGATTTTAAGTGCTGATGAAGAAATGGGCATTTTATCAACCCATATTCATGCTGATGGTGCTTATGAACACCTATTAAGAGTGCCTTTTGGTGTTTCTAACGGTTTAGATGAGCTTAAAGCAGGGAATGCCCACATAGAAATGAAAGGCAATGAGGTGTTTAAAATGGCGGTAAACACATTAGGCCGTATTGTTGATGAGACACTCTTAGCAAATAATATGGATAAGTCAGAAATTGATTGGTTAGTGCCGCATCAAGCTAATATAAGAATTATCAAGGCAACCGCAAAAAAATTAAAAATGCCTTTAGATCGTGTTGTATTAACGGTTAGTGAACATGGCAATACATCGGCAGCATCTGTGCCCTTGGCTTTTGATACTGCCGTAAGAGATGGCCGTATAAAAAAAGGTGACATGGTATTGATGGAAGCCTTTGGCGGTGGTTTTACTTGGGGCTCTGCTTTACTGCGTTTTTAGTAAGGAATTAAACGAGTGGCTATAGAAATAGAACGAAAATTTTTGCTTAATAATGATGATTGGAAAAAATTAACGCATACTTTCAAGCATTATAAGCAAGCTTATTTTTGTAATACCGCAAAAGTTTCTGTCAGAGTAAGAGTGTCGGATGATGAGGCTTGGATGAGTTTTAAATCAGCGACTATTGAAATTAGTCGCTTTGAATATGAATATGTGGTTCCCCTAGAAGATGCTTTACATATGATCGAGCAATTTAGTCAAGGATCGGTAATCAGTAAAACTCGATATTTTGTGCCAGTTGGGTTACATATTTGGGAAATTGATATATTTGATGGCGATAATGATGGTTTAATTGTCGCTGAAATTGAATTAGAGCATGTAGATGAAGGTTTCAAGGTACCAACTTGGATAGGTAAGGAGGTTTCTGACGATGTGCGCTATTTTAATAGCAATTTAGTGTCAAATCCCTATGTAAATTGGTAGTATTGGCATTATTTATTAATGGAATATAGTAACGGAGGTTTTGATATGTTGAATGTACTGTTGGTTGATGACCACGCATTAGTTAGAAATGGAATTAAGCGTTTGTTAGAAGATACAAACGAAGTAAAGATAATTGCAGAGGCAGGTTGTGGTGAAGACGGTGTAAAACTCGCGCTTGATCTAAAGCCAGACATTGTTTTAATGGATATCAATATGCCAGGCATTGGCGGTATTGAAGCATGTCATCGTATTATTCAGCGTAACGCGAATCAAAAAATTGTTATATTAACGGTTCATACTGAACAGTCATTTCCAAAGCGTTTATTAGAAATTGGCGCTAAAGGGTATTTAACAAAAGAGTGTGCGATTGAAGAAATGTTAGTCGCCATTAAAGATGTTTATGCTGGCGGATCTTATATTTCTGCAAGCATCGCTCAGCAATTAGCGCTTTCATTAATTCCTGGAGTGGGTCAAAACCCTGTCGATAGTCTATCGAGACGTGAGTTTCAAGTTATGCTGATGATTTCTCAAGGCTTACCCAATAAAGAAATTTCTGAACGTTTATGTTTAAGCCCTAAAACGGTCAGTACTTATCGCACACGCTTATTAGAAAAACTCAATGCAAAAAGTGAAGTAGATTTAATAAAAATAGCTATTTCTCAAGGGCTGTTAGATTTATCTCAGTCTGAAGCTTAAGGCTGAATGCGGGCATCATCATCTTGTAAAAAGTGCCAGCGTTTAGTTTGTTTTTTATCCCAAACTAAGCAGCAATACCCCGAATATTTTTGTCAGCCAGTCCCTTCTTTTGGCAATGATAATGCGCAATTATTAATTATCGGGTTAGCGCCTGGGTTACATGGGGCTAATGCCTCTGGCAGGCCTTTTACCGGTGATGACTCTGGTGGCCTATTATTTTCTACGTTATATCATCATGGGTTTTCATCGTTAGATAAATCGATGTCTAGCGACGATGGTTTAGTCCTTAATAACTGTAAAATTATCAATGCCGTAAAATGTTTGCCGCCTAATAATAAACCTAATTCTGCAGAAATAAGTAACTGTAATTCATTTTTAAAGAAAGAATTAAATCAGCCTAATGGTTACACCGTTATTTTATGTTTAGGACAAATTGCTCATAAAGCAGTGCTTAAAGCAAAAGGCCTTGTCGCTAAACACTATCCTTTTGGCCATCATGCGCAATACGCATTAGATAGCCAAACAACACTTATTGATTCTTATCATTGTGGTCGCTATAACACTCAAACCAAACGATTAACGGTAGACATGTTTAATGATGTCTTTAAAAGCATAAAAACACTTATTTAAATGCCTGATAACGAAGCACAGTTTGATGCAAAAGACTTTATCAGTACGGTAACAAGCCTGCCGGGCATTTATCAAATGCTCAATAATGACGATACTGTTATCTATGTGGGTAAGGCAAAAAATTTAAAAAAAAGAATATCATCCTATTTTAGAAATACAGGTTTAACCACTAAAACAATGAGTATGGTTAAGCAGATTAACAATATACATATCATCACTACGCGAACAGAAAGCGAAGCCTTATTGTTAGAAAATGATTTAATTAAAAATTTAAGCCCTAAATATAATATCTTATTTAGAGATGATAAAAGTTACGCTTACATCTGTTTAACAAAACATGAATTTCCTCGCTTAGTTTTTTATCGCGGTAAAATTAATGCCAAGAAAGGACAGTTTTTTGGGCCATTTCCAAGTGCTGCGGCAATTCGTCATACCATCAATCATATTCAGAAACTATTCAAACTAAGAAGCTGCGATAACTCAGTATTTTCAAACAGAAGTAGGCCTTGCTTACAATATCAAATTAAACGTTGCACTGCACCGTGTGTGGGTTTAATAAACCAGCAGGAGTATGCTACAAAAATAGAACATACAGATTTATTTTTAAAAGGTAAAAGTGAATTTATTATTAACCAACAAGTGAGCCTCATGGAGCAGGCTGCAAGTGAGTTAAAATATGAAGAGGCCGCAGAATGTCGCGATAGCATCGAACAGTTACGCCGCATTAATGAGCAGCAATTTGTAACGGGGTTTAGTGATAATTTAGATATTATTGCCTGTTATACGCAAGACCATATGTTTTGTATTCAGTTATTTAAATTTAGAGCGGGGCAGTCTTATGGCAATAAACCATTTATTCAAAAAAATGTATTAGGTTTATCAGAGCAAGAGATTATCGAACGTTTTATTTTGCAGCACTACGATAAGCAACAAGTGCCACAGCAAATAATCAGTAGTCACTCTATGGATAATAGCCAACTACTGAGCGATCACTTAGAGGTGCTTGCGGGTAAAAAAATTCAACTGTCTCATATCGTAAAAAGTAAAAAGAAAGTTGCATTGGCTATGGCCATCAATAATGCGAAAGAAACGTTACAGCATTATTTTATATCCCATAGTAATTTGACCAAGCGGTATAAAGCATTTATTGATGATTTACAGCTAATAGATGCACCGCAAAAAATAGAATGCTTCGATATTAGTCATACTCAAGGCGAAGCCACCAAAGCATCATGTGTGGTGTTTAATCCAGAAGGGCCGATTAAAAGTGAATATAGGCGCTATAACATCTCAGGTATTACGCCAGGTGATGATTATGCGGCAATGGCACAAGTGCTGACACGTCGATATGAAAAGCGTCTTGATACGCCTGAGCTGATACCCGATGTGATATTAATAGATGGTGGTAAAGGTCAAATTAGTAAATCTTTAGAAGCCTTAAATGCATTATCTATTTTTAACATTAAACCAAGTTTAAGAGTGATTGGTGTGTCTAAAGGCCCCAAACGCAAAGAAGGGTATGAGGATATTATTGATGAGGAAGGGCATATCATTTTAGTACCCTTAGAATCACCTAGTCGCTTACTCATTCAACAAATAAGAGATGAAGCGCATCGATTTGCAATAACAGGGCATCGTCAAGCGCGACAAAAAGCAAGACGGCAATCAAAGCTTGAGGGTATACCAGGGGTCGGTGCAAAAAGACGCCAACTGTTATTAAAAAAGTTTGGTGGTCTTCAAGGTGTTATTAATGCAGGTGTTGAAGAACTTATGCAATTAAAAGGCATAAACAAAGAGACGGCACAAAGCATCTATGATAATTTCCACGGATAACTTTAATAGCCTTAAATTATGACTCTTACAATCCCCACATCCATCACATTATTGCGTATTTTTTTAATACCCTGTTTTGTTATTGTTTTTTACTTACCCATACAAAATGCTCAACTGTACGCAGCAGCCATATTTTTTATAGCAGCAGTCTCTGATTGGTTAGATGGTTATTTGGCTCGCATACTAAAACAAGAGTCGCCATTTGGGGCGTTTTTAGACCCCGTGGCGGATAAGTTAATGGTTTCGGTTGCTATCGTATTAATAGTGCAGTCACACCCCACGCTTTGGATTGCAATCCCATCGGCTATCATCATCTCAAGAGAAATAACAGTCTCTGCATTAAGAGAGTGGATGGCCGAGTTAGGAGAGCGAGCATCAGTGCAAGTCTCTATCGTTGGTAAAATAAAAACCAGTGCACAAATGGGGGCAATATTTTTTATAATTGTTGAAGAACCTATACTTCAAATCCCAACTTTAACGGTCGGAATAACGCTTTATTACATAGCCGCAATATTGACACTTTATTCAATGTATCTATATTTGAAATCAGCTTGGCCAACAATTGTAAAAAATAGTTAAAAAAACAAAAAAAAAGGCCGTTTTAGTGGATACGTGCTTGACAGTTTTTCGCAATTATATAGAATGCCCCCACTTCGCGGGAATAGCTCAGTGGTAGAGCACAACCTTGCCAAGGTTGGGGTCGGGAGTTCGAATCTCCTTTCCCGCTCCAGTTTAAATCAAGCCCTCTTTTGAGGGCTTAGTTTTTATTATTTATAAAAGCAACGCAAAGTAAAAATTTATATTGGCTGGGTGGCAGAGTGGTTATGCAGCGGCCTGCAAAGCCGTGGACGGCGGTTCGATTCCGCCCTCAGCCTCCAATATAATTAACAAAGTTTTAATGTTGTCTATCTCATTAAAATGGCACCACAGTCCATCCCTATGAAGCCCGGGTGGCGAAACTGGTAGACGCAAGGGACTTAAAATCCCTCGGCTTAACGGCCGTGCCGGTTCGACTCCGGCCCCGGGCACCATATTCTATAAGGCTCTTAGTCTATTTATCTATAAATCAAAGCGGCATCATTAAAAACAGTGGCACCATAGCTCTTTTTATTTCTTCTTAGTCTCTACTTTTTCATCAAACATATTTGCTAATTTCATTAAGTCATCATCTATTAGGTGTGACGGCTTGTTGCTTTAGTTGAGCCGTGCCCTAGCGCTTCTCCTATGATAGATAGAGCCTGCGTCATTTTGTATTATGAATGATGCGTATGAGTGCCTTAGATCGTGGAGGCGTATGTGTGTCATATTACGTTTTTCTCTGGCGGCTTCAAATTCTATTCGTAAGTTGGTATTCGTAGGACGAATCTAATGAAAGTTAATATTTCATTGTAGATAATGGCGTAAGTTGCAAAATAATTATTAAGCCAATGTATTTAAGCGAGGGAATTTACCTACGAGCACCAGAGAAAAAGGTGAGTAAATAATACAGTCAGTGCTTTTTTCGCAAAATTATTTTGTTGTTGTGTTAGTTCACCTTTAAAGTGTGGAAAATAAAAAATATGGCAATGCCTGCAAGCGTAGTGAGACCAGAAAATATCATATAAACCCATTTGTAATCGAGTTGTAATCGCTCTATTAGAAGAAAAAGAGAGCCAAAAATATTAAGGCCAACTAAACATGCACTTTTATATGGTCTGTTTTTAACACTGAATTTTAGGTAAATCTAGCCAAGATGAAGTATAAGCAGGGGATAGTTTATTTTGGTTCATACTCCATTTCCCCGTTGTTCCTTCTGCGCCAAACACTAATGAATCTCGCCCAAAACGATTGTTGATGCGATCAATTGCCTTCATCAGTTGGTCTGTTTTGTAACTTTGCCCTTGAGTGAATAAATCGCTTTGATAAAAACGTTTGTCTCTTATGTCTAATAATCCAATGCCACATTTAGCAAACAGATAGTTTTTTTGGTATAGCTGTTCTATCGCATGTTTGGCATGTTGAATAATCAGTTGACTATCATTGCTTGGGTAGGGGAGTTTTATGCTAACACTCTTACTATAAGGGAGAGCATGAAAGCGAGACGTCTCGACAAAAATATAAAGGCTTTGGCATAGATCTTTTTGTTGCCTTAGTTTTTCGCTAGCAGCTGAGGCATAGCGGCTAATGTGGCGCAATAGTTCTTCTTTATCACTGGTTTTTTTTCCAAACGAACGAGTGACAAAGATGGCTTTTTTAGGCGCGGGGCTTTCTTCTAATGCAAAACAAGCTTCGCCGTTTAATTCGGCAATGGTGCGTTCAACATTAACACTGGTGTAGCGCCTTATTTCTTTAGGGTTTGCTATAGCCAATTGATAAGCAGTTGTAATGCCGATGCTGTTTAAGCGATGGCTTAACTTAGAGCCAATGCCCCATATTTTATTAATTTTTAATCGTTTTTGTAGCCATTGCCATTTTAAGGGTGTATCGAGTATAGCCACGCCATTATCTTTAATGTTTTTAGCTGCATAGTTTGCAAGCTTAGACAGTGTTTTAGTGGGTGCTATGCCAACGCTAACAGGCATACGCACATGCTGCCATAGAATGCTTTTAATGTGCTCACCATAGCGCATTAAGTCATCCATACCCTGAAAGTTAAGAAACATTTCATCAATGCTGTATTGCTCTACATGAGGTGAAAATTCACGCAGTGTTTCCATGACATGGTTTGAAATATCACCGTACAGACGAAAGTTTGCCGAGAACACATGCACTTTGTTTTTTATGAGCAAAGGTTTTACTTTGAAATAAGGCTGTAAGTCAGGGATGCCAATGGCTTTAGCCTCTTTGCTTCGGGCAACAATACAGCCATCGTTATTACTTAACACAATCAGTGGCTTATTGCGTAAATCAGGGCGAAATACTTGCTCGCACGATGCATAGCAAGAGTTGCAATCAACTAAGCAAATCATGATAATTATTATGTTCTCATATCGTTCTCTTTAGTGTATTTAATAATTTAAAATAGATCAAATAAAATAGAGCAGCTATCTCTTAGAGAAGAGAAATAAATAGCCAATTAAAATTAAGGATAAAGATGATTATATTGCCCTATAGCACGGTATTAACCTTGCAAAGACACCGCTAGTAACCTATGCCATTGTTGTGATATGCAGTGTTATTTTATATTGACAGCGTGACCCAGCGGTAATAGAGCAGTTAATGTATTACCCAAAAATATGGAGCCCGCTCATCATGTTCAGTTCAGTATTGACACATGGCGGAGTGACGCACCTTGTTGACAATGCGGGAATTCGAGAACATTGCTGTGTTTAGGGCGTTTAATTATGTATAAACTAGATAAAGAAAAACGCTATGGAAGGGCAATTGTTTACATCGAAAAATGCCAAGCTATAAGCCCTAAATTTATCTAAATAAGAGTGGAGGAAATAAGGTGAGGAATAAAAATATATGGCGGAGAGCTAGGGATTCGAACCCTAGATAGGTTATTCACCTATACACGCTTTCCAGGCGTGCTCCTTCAACCACTCGGACAGCTCTCCATATATTATTGTTACCTAGTTTATTTTAAGAGTAACAAGCTCTTTTGCTAAAGAAGCACGCTGCTGTGCTCGTTATGAAATACATCCTTGTATTTCACCCTTCGGGAAGTGCCATTGGCACTTTTCACAATCGTTCCAAACAATTGTAGTCAACCACTCGGACAGCTCTCCAGTTACATAGCTTTATTTGTGCGTTGCTCTATTTAAAGCTTATGTCTAGCGGGCAAGAGAGTACCTTAAGGCTTAATACTTTTCAATATGAAGTAGGGAATAATAACGTTAAGTGTAAAGAATGTAAGCTAAAGTGGCTGCCGCACATAAACCAAGTATGGCAATTAGAATATCACTTAGGTTATAGCGTGGTATAGATAAGTTTTTGTGGCTTACTTTGTTTAAATTTAAATAATTTTCTAAATCGTTTTCTCTAATTTCGCCAGTCTGTTCCAATTTATTCATTAACAGAGTTCTAATATGTAAATATTCATCCCTAGAGACTAATTTATCTGAATGAGCCTTAACTAATTGCCTTAATGGACTCATGGAGTAGCAATATTGAGTTGTTGTGCCAAGTTAAGCAGTAGCGGATGTTGTGGGTAAAACTCTAAGCCTGTTCTAATGTGTTCACTGGCTAGGTCATATTTATTATTAGAAATTAAATTCTCTGCTTCGGTTAAGTAAAGGTTCGAAAGTTTTGTGTCTCTTAGTAAATAGTGTTTAGGGTCTAAACGTTTTATAGCATGAATAACCGCCGTTATATCAAGACCATCATTAGATTTAATAATTTTTTTAGCTTTAAAGTACTTATTATAAAGCGAAATAAATTGAGTCATCACGCGATCTCTTTTTTCTTTTATAACTTCTTCGATGGTTGTGATGGCAACTGAATCAGGGTAAAACCTTTTGACCTGATTGATTAAGGAGAGGGCTTTAGGGTGATCGTATAAGCCTTCATCGGGATTAAATATAGCTTGAATTCTATTTTTATAGTAAGTAATAATTTCTCTTCTTAACCCAACAGAATAAAAGTTCTGCTGTTCTGGCGACATTTGTTCCATGGCCCAAATAGTTTCAATTAGTAATGCTCTATCACCCTTTTTAATTTTCTGTACCTTGTCGAGAGCCGATTGCTCTTCTATAAAATTTATGTAGGGTTTGTAGGCAATACCAGCACTTATTATTAAGACAAAAATAGACGTCAGTATAATCTGCTTAAAGTAGCTCTTTTTTTGCTTAATACTAGCTAAAAATAGCTGAACTGTTTTCGTACGGGCGCTTCTTTCAATAGATAAAGCTTTAAATAAACCTTTTTGTTGGTTACGTGATAAGCCGTTAATAGGTTTAGGCTTGATACCAAGCTCTTTAATTTTAGGCGACGCAACTTTGTTGAATGGATGTCTGCCTCCCGATAGTAATTGATAAGCGACACAGGCTAAGCCATATATATCATCTCGTGGATCAGGGTCCATACCAGCAAACATTTCAATAGTGGCATAAGCGGGGGTGACAGCGCTTAATTTAGCGGGATCAAACATCGTGTTCTCTTTTTCTTCATCGGCTTTAGAGCTTGCTCTTGCGATGCCAAAATCGAGTAGTTTTACAGTCCCGTCTTTTAGTAAAAAGCAATTGCCCGGTTTAAAATCAGAATGAATTAAATTCCATTGGTGGGCATAAGCTAAACCATGAGAAAGATCTTCGATCATTTTTAGCGCTTCATCAACCGTAATAGGGTCGTCTTTAAGTTCTTTTATGAGCTTATTTAAGGGCTTACCCTGTAAATATTCCATAGTCATAAAAACAATATCACCATCGCGATCAAAGTCGTAAACAGTGGCAATATTGGGGTGAGCTAATTTTTGGGCCTTACTTGCTTCGCGCTGTAAAGCAATAAATGAACCGCTGTATTGCTTAAAAGCTTCCGTTAAAACCTTAATAGCAACATAAGGGTTTTTATCGTGTGCCTCAACTTTTAATAGGTCTTTTGCTTTAAAAACGACACCCATGCCGCCTTGCCCAAGACGTTCGAGTAGAACAAAGCGATCTTTTAATGTAACACCGGGGCCAAGGTTTTTATGTTGATTTTTCTCTTTGTGTGGCTTGGCAACGATATTAATGGCCGCAGATTTTTCTTGAGTCGTTGATGGCGGTGGCGTCGATCTTACTATGACAGTTTGTTCTGCTGTCAAGTCCATGCTTGATTCAGAAATATCAGTTAGATGTAATGTCTTATCTTCATCAAAATAAGAGATATCTGTTTGAACATTGTTATCGACGGTGTTCTCAATATTTATTTTGGTAAAAAGCTGAGATAAATCCTTAAACTGGTCAGTATTAATTTGATTAGAGGTAAATAAATCTTGGATGAGTGTCTGTGAAAAAGTGTGGCCGCTAGGCGTCACTTGAAATAATGATTGCAAACTTGCTTCAAAATCACTATTGCTCATAGTGCCATCGATATAGTCTTGTATTAGATTTTTACAAACTTCAGACATGTTTCATCTCATCTAATTGCGTGTTAATGCAAATAATACTGATATTATCACTGCCGCCAGCTTCCAGTGAATGCTCTAATAATTGTGTCGCTAATAATTCCATTTGTTGAGACTCATTTTTTATTATTTTGGATAACTCATGCTCTCTCATATCACTATATAGTCCATCAGAGCATAAGATATAAGTATCATTGTCTTGAATGTTAAAATAATCAAGGTCTAAAAAAGTGCTGGATCTGATACCAATGGCATTAAGGATTATGTTGGATGCGGGATGAGTCTCAGCTTCATCAGCAGATAATTGTCCCATTCTAACCAGTTCATCAACATAACTATGATCTTCAGAAATTCTTTTTAGTGAATTTCGATATCGATAAAGACGACTGTCACCAGACCAAAAAACGATACCTATTGTTTTCCAAATAAATAAACCAACAATAGTGCTGCCACACGTTTTCGTTTTATCGACTTTGGTTTTTATAGCGTGTTCTTGAATATCTGCATTAGCCTTAAAGACTTTATCTTCAATAAGATCAATGCAGCGGCTAAGAGAATCTTGTTGTTTAAAATCACTTAAATGGCTAATGATTGACTGACTAGCGAAGTCTCCGGCATCATGACCGCCCATACCATCAGCAACAACCCATAAGTTTTCATGACCAAGGTCTAAAATAGAGTCTTCGTTTCTAGAGCGTACTTTTCCAGTATGCGTTATCGCAAATGAATTTGTTGATATGTCCATATCTAGATTATAGTCAGCCTAAATTGAATGATTTATTTTTATTTTATAATTCTACATTATACCTATGAGTTAAGGAATAATTGATTAAAATTAACAATAAAATTTAAGTAAAAAATGAATTTAGTCGCATAAAAATATTTTTTTAAATTAATTAATAATTTTTCCTTAAACTGATTGACAGTTTTCGAAACCTCTATTAATATGCGCGTCCTCTCAGGGGCCTTAGCTCAGCTGGGAGAGCGCAACACTGGCAGTGTTGAGGTCAGCGGTTCGATCCCGCTAGGCTCCACCAAGAATACTGTCCCCATCGTCTAGTCGGCCTAGGACACCGCCCTTTCACGGCGGTAACAGGGGTTCGAATCCCCTTGGGGACGCCATTACAAAAAGGTAGTGAAA
>CAYZQE010000029.1:0-19406 GCA_964480635.1 uncultured Gammaproteobacteria bacterium
ACTATGGCACATTGTGATGCCGAATTAAAAGTGGGTGGTGTCCATATCATCTGAACAACCGTCAATTATTTTTTACTGCATTTCTTGAGCAGTAAGCCTATATTGCCTACAATAGCGTACTTTTTATTTCTTTTAGATGACGAATATGAATGACAAAAAATCACTACCTGCTTTACCTGATCGCCTTTCGGTTAACCCCAAAAGTCCGCACCATGTAGCAGAAATTTTCGAGCATGACGTTGGTATTCGACTGAATGGCAAGGAGCGTTCAGATATCGAGGAATATTGCATTAGTGAAGGCTGGGTAAAAACCCCCTCCCCTAAAGCATTGGATCGTCGAGGACAACCACTATTGATAACGCTAAAAGGAACGGTTGAAGCCTTTTATAGCTAAAAACAAAGGTAAGCCCTTTTTATTTCTATCGACAAACCATTCCCCAGCAGCTTTTATTTAAAGGAGAATGCTTGAGACATCATGTCATTCGCGATCACATGAACTAATGGGACTCCGTTGGTCTGCCTAAAAACGCGTAGCGCAACTTCATATGAAGTTAAGGAGCCTCTGATCAAGTCCATAATTTTTATCTAAGCCAAATTATTGTCAGCTAGGCATCGGATTGTAGTGTCATCTAGATACCACAAAATTCGATAACAACGCTGGCGATCATTTGGCAACGACCCGTAGGGAAGCCACATGGATGTGGTGAATGTCGATAATGCAGGAGCATTTATCGACCTAGCTATCAAGGCATTCTCTCCGTCGTTCCAACTTTCACTAAGGACTCGTCATTAGTTTCAAGTTGCGCCTAGGATAGAACGGCTTGATAGATCGTAAAAGTTTATGGAGTTAATCAGGATTTCCTTAAGGGGGAGCTAAGCCTTTAGCGGTTATATTTTTTTATGAAAAAACCAAACGTTAATTTTACCTATGAACTGACAGAGTTTTTAAAACCTTTCAAACAGCCATTAAAGCTCATCATCCATGTAGGCACACCAAAAACTGGCACTACCAGCATACAAACCTACCTTGATAAAAAGCAACTAAAGCTCAGAAAAAAAGGCATTCTTTACCCGCATAATATTAAATCCTTAAAAAATCCCACTGCACCAAAACACCAATGGTTTGAAAAAAACCTAGTCTCAACTCGCTTAGATCACTTCTTAGAAAACTTTAAGAACATAATGGCGCAAGTTAATGAAGATACTCATACCATCATCCTTTCATCTGAAGGCATTTATAATTATTGGTGGAATTTTTCTGACGAGTCAAAAGACCTGTTATGCGAGCTGAGTAAACTCTTCGATGTTAAGGTTTGGGTATGGTTTCGTGAACCACTCGCGTTTATTGAAAGTTACTACAAACAATGTATTCGCAACCCACAACTAGAAAACAACCCCTGTTATGGCAAAAACTTATCCTTTGCTGATATGTTAGATATCGAATGGTTTGCTCAACATTTAGACTATCAAGGTTTCGTCACCGAATGCCAAGCGCTGTTTGGTAAAAACAATATTTTAGTATTTAAGTACGAAGGTGATGTGGTGCAAGACGTTATCAAACAATTAGGGCTAGATACGCCTCACGACAATCCAACTCCAAGGCAAAACCAAAGTTTAAACAGTGCGTCAATCGCATTACTAAGAACAATAAACCGCTATGACCTTAATGCTAAAGATAAAGCGCTTTTGACATCCCATTTAAAAAACATCAATGAAATACTTGAGGGATATGCCGATAATAGTTTGATTGATGACGAATCCAGAAAAAGAGTGTTGGCGTTATCTCATTTAAAAAAATGTGGGTATTTCTCGATTAAACTTTAATCGCACGCTATGAATATACTTTTAATCGAAAAAAACAAAATAACGCGCCCTTTATATGTGTTTTTTGACGTCATCTCAGATGGGCTTAACCTCAAGATATACAATAAGTTTCAATCGTATGTGCAGCATGGCGATATTTATCATTGCAAAAGCCTTAAAACTTTAAATTCAAAAATCTGGAAATATAAAGGCACTATTTATAAGCTCCGAGTTGATAATGGTAAGGAGTCAGCAAGGGTGCTTTTTGCTAAATCAAAAACTGGTGATTTAAAAATTATTCACGCATTTTTAAAATCCACACAAAAAACACCCAAGAAAGAAGCCCATCAAGCGATAGCGATGTATCAAAGCTTGGCATCCATTAAAACAGTTGTATGGCGTCATTCTTAAAACATTGCCAACAAGAAAACTTTAATCTCGATGCACAAACAGGCTATATCCTGATAATATGATGAGCAACTACTTATAATAGACAGCCCTTGAAGACGCCCAAACGCCTACAGCCCCTCATTGAGGATGGCATAATCGATGAAGTTATCAGCCGCCTTATGAGCGGCAAAGAAGCCGATATTTTTATTGTGCGCTGTGGTGATCATATTCGCTGTGCCAAAGTCTATAAAGATTCGGCTAAACGCAGTTTTAAAAAAGCAGCACAATACCAAGAAGGGCGAAAAGTTCGCAATGGTCGTCAAGCGCGTGCTATGCAAAAACGCTCTAGCTATGGTCGCCAACAACAGGAAAAAATTTGGCAGAATGCCGAAATTGATGCCTTATCCCGATTAGCCAATGCAGGTGTTCGTGTACCCGACACTTTTGGTTGCATCGATGGCGTCTTATTAATGGAGTTAGTGACTGACGATGAAGGCAATGTCGCCCCTCAACTGGGTGATGTCACCATGCCAGAAGAACGAGCGATTGAAGATCATGCGCTCATGATGCATTACATTATGCTCATGCTTTGCGCAGGCATTGTGCATGGTGACTTATCTGAATTTAACGTATTGGTTGATGATGACGGCCCTGTGATTATAGACTTACCACAAGCCGTTAATGCTGCTGCCAATAATAGTGCGCAAGAAATGTTCACCCGAGACGTCAATAATATGCGTCGCTTTTATAGCCATTTTGCACCGAACTTATTACTCACACAATACGCTAAAGAAATGTGGGCACTATTTGAAGAGGGTAATTTAACACCTAACTCGATACTCAGTGGTGAATTTGAAGATGACGGCGATAACGCTGATGTAGATGCAGTTCTGGATGAAATTAAAGTGGCGATGCAAGAGGAGCGCGAACGACAAGAACGGTTACGTGAAGCCAATGAATAACCATCGATTTAAGAGAACCGCCCACCTTTAAATATTTTTCTGTGCAGAGGATATAGATTATGACAGCCAAGATTGAAATATACGCCACTAGTTTTTGCAGGCATTGCATGGATGCCCGTGAATTGCTGCAAGCGAAAGGTGTTGAATATGAGGAGTACTTGCTCGACCTGATGCCCCTCGAAAAAAACACGATGATTGAGCGTTGTGGGCAGAAATCTATACCGCAGATATTTATAAACGATCAACACATTGGTGGCCTGACTGATCTTAAAAAATTAGACGATAGTGGTCAACTAGACGCACTACTCACTGGCTAAATAGGATGGCTATAAAAAAATCATTGATCAATATAGCTCGTCAAAAAATGATAAAATATATATATGAATAAAATTTTACATGAATCAATCATTAAGCAACGCGAAATGATTAAAAATTTGATTGCTAACAAGGCTGCTGATCTTGCTCAACTGTGCTCTAACAAAATGAATAGCCAAGCAGCTTTAGAAAAGCTGTTGCAACAACACATGCCCCACACTGGTTATTGCAAATACATTTATGTATTAGATGATAAGGCCATTCAGTTAACGGCAAATATGACACGAACAGGTAAAAACGCCTCTCACTTTGATCGCGATCGCTCTTCTCGCCCCTATATGCCTAATCGCGATAGTAAACACTCTTTTCATTTATCTGAAGCTTATATTAGTGTTAGCCAGAAACGTCCTTCGCTCACAGCGATACAAAATATTCTGTCCATTGATGGCGAGTTATTAGGTTATCTCGGCATTGATTACGACCTAAGAGAGCTACCGCATACAGATGAAGCGTACAAAGAATTGAAACAATGGCGGCAAATAAAAGGTGACCCCGCTATTCGTAATAGCTTATTTTTACAACAGCGTGTTAATAGTAAAATGGATGATGACATCGACTCTGTTATGGCTTTATTGGGTGAGCTAATGACACAACATGGTGTATTTCACGGTAAATTACATTTTTCGAGTAGTCGCGCAACCATTTGGCTAGCTGATGACCCTTACGATTATCAAATTCTTGATTACGAAGATTTAGCCGACCCAGATACTTGCTTAGCCTTCCCTCGTCGTCCTTATTTTGAAAAAGCGACTGTCCCAAGCGATGCCATTGCAAAAGTATTTCGTTTATTTCACATTTTACGTTTTTGTGACGAAACTATTTATTTACGTGCAGGTTCGTTAAATATTGTGAACGGCATGGTGGGGCTTAATTTTTCTTGTGATGGTTCTCACTACATTCCTTTTCAAGAATTTTTAGAAAAGGATACCGCTTTTTGGTTTGGCGGTGAATTGGTTGGGGCAGATAAAGTCGATCGCGTAAAAATAGACAACAGTATCGAACAAATTTGTATTCGTGGCTGTAACTATGCAAACTCGGTGATTGATAAGCTTAATAACAAGCAAGATGTCGGGCTATTATCTAATTTTTCGCATGATGAATCACTCATCGTTTTAGAAGAGTTAAGCTCGATCATGGGCGTGTATGCGGCTAATAAATAACTTGAGCGCACAACATGCAAACACCTAGCCCAGGCATAAGTCGAGAAAACAGAATATCTGATGAAGGTTTACAGCGTTTAGAAACCCAACTAAAAGCTGGCCGAAGACCAAGCCAGCAGGTTTTAGACCAATGGGTGAAACGTCATGGTGAAGCGGCTCAAAAAATTATTGATCAATATAGAGCATAAGCCAAATTTACCCTTTAACCAACGCCTAAGCTATTGCTTGTACAGACACCTTATTTTTAAAGAGGCCATATGAGTATTGATCAATATTTATTATTTATAGCCATTACTAGCCTATTTTTATTGTCTCCTGGCCCTTCGGTTTTATTATCAATTAACAACGGAGTAAAGCTTGGCATTAAACGCTCCACTGTTGCTGTTTTAGGTAATGTTTTTGCCTTTCAAATTTTAATTGCATTAAGCGCTCTTGGCTTAGGTGCCACCTTAACCACATCGGCTGATATTTTTAATCTATTTAAAATATTAGGCGCTTTGTATTTAGGCTATTTAGGCTTAAAAATTTGGTTTTCGCCCGTACCTAAAATGCACAACGGCGTGCCTACTAACGATAAAAACTCAACCCCTTACGCCTTATTTAAACAAGCATTCTTAATAACGTCATCAAACCCTAAAGCATTAGTCTATGTCAGTGCTTTGTTACCCCAGTTTATTAATACTCAACAAGCACTTTTACCCCAAATCATAATGCTTTCTTTAACATCAGCTATCGTTCAATTTATTATTTTCATGTCTTATGTCATTATAGCTAGTAAAGCAAAGCATTGGCTTGAAACCCCAAGTAAACGCTCACTCTTCAATAAATTTAGTGGCCTTACTTTTATCTGCTTTGGTATCGCTTTAGGGTTATCTGATAATAAAACTTAATTGTTGTTCCTCAAGCGGTTTGTGTCTTTAAATATTCAATCACATTTTCTACATTGATTCCAAAATCATTAAATACAACGATGCCTTGAGGGTTAATTAATATCATCCAAGGTGTGCCCCCAGTGCGATAGTCTGCCATGGTGAATGATCTATCTTCACCTGGATCATGCCCCATGGGCATTTTAAGATCATATTGCAATTGAGTTTTACGCACTTTGCTTTGTCTGTTTACCCAACTACCTTCAAACACAGTTTGAATGCCTGCAAATACAACATTGGGGTTATCAGCTAATGCCTCTGATATTTTTTTTACCGCCGGTAAGCCGTGTGAATGACAACCTGGGCACCAACTTTGAAAACACTTCAAAAACACCCATTGGCCTAAATGATCTGACAACTTGAATTGTGTTTTTTCTCCGTTAGCATCAATCCAATAATCAATTCTTAATTCTGGTGCTGGAAGCCCAACTATGCCATAGCCTTTTGGTGCTGCTAGTGCAGGCTGAAGTAACGGCAAGGAAAGATAGCTAAGAGTCACGAGACTTTTTTTTATAAAATGGCGGCGTGTATTCATTTTTATAACCTAATTAATCATGTATAAAGTAGAGTATAAAAGGTTGGATATGTTCAAAATAAATTATAGGGGTAGTTCAAGGATGCTCTGGACAAGTCCAATTATTTTAGACTGGCTAAAAGTGCCAATAGTCGTTTTCTAACAATACTGCAACACTATAATTTTTTCTATAAATTCTCAATCTGAAGTAATATAAATATAGCTATATTAACGATATCAATCTTTAACTCAAATAGTTCGATATTGGAAATAAACTCTATATTGACAATGATTTATACGCCTGCACATATTAACCTACATTAATTCCATTAATTTTTTCCTGTGTTAGGGTGCTTAAAGGTACACTGATTAAGTCCATAAAATTTTGCGATCAATCAAGCCGTTCTATACTAGGCGCAACTTGAAGCTAATGACAAATCCTTAGTAAAAGTTGGCTTAGATAAAACTTATTAACTTAATCAGTGTCTCATTAAAGAGATCCTGATTAACTCCATAAACTTTTACGATCTATCAAGCCGTTCTATCCTAGGCGCAACTTTCACTAATGACGAGTCCTTAGTGAAAGTTGGAACGACGGAGAGAATGGCTTGATAGCTCGCCCTACGGGTCGTTGCCAAATTACCGTCAGCGTTGTTATCGAATTTTGTGGTATCTAGATGACACTACAATCCGATGCCTAGCTGACAATAATTTGGCTTAGATAAAAATTATGGAGTTAATCAGGATCTCCTTAAGGAGATCCTTTAGCACACCCCTTTATAAATAACGGTATATCAATATGAAATTAACAAAATTATTCACAGCTTTTGCTTTAGCCATTATAGTTAGTGTTGCGGCAATTGCCCCTGCTAGTAACGCTTACGCTGCTGATCCAAAACCTAAACAAGTTGAAGAAGAAGAGCCTGAATGTGATTAAACACATTTATTCTTTTAAACATTAAGGATGCTATGAACAAGTCTAAAATAATTGGACTTGTTCATAGATTACTTAAGGAAATCCTGATTAACTCCATAAACTTTTACGATCTATCAAGCCATTCTATCCTAGGCGCAACTTGAAACTAATGACGAGTCCTTAGTGAAAGTTGGAACGACGGAGAGAATGGCTTGATAGCTAGGTCGATAAATGCTCCTGCATTATCGACATTCACCACATCCATGTGGCTTCCCTACGAGTCGTTGCCAAATTACCGTCAGCGTTGTTATCGAATTTTGTGGTATCTAGATGACACTACAATCCGATGCCTAGCTGACAATAATTTGGCTTAGATAAAAATTATGGAGTTAATCAGGATCTCCTTAAGGAGATACTGAACAACCGCCAATTATTTTTTACTGGCTAAAAATAATAGCCTTATTTTATACCCAACGCTTAAATCCACACGAGTTATCCTATTTTAATCCGCTGTCTTCGTATAAAATCCGCCCTCAATTTTAAATAGTGACGACCCCCTCACTTTATAACATGGCGCAAAACAAATGACCGACATAACAATAGCAACGCACAATGGTAACTTTCATGCAGATGATGTTTTTAGTATTGCAGCGTTAAAACTTATCTTTCCATCTTTTAACCTAGTGCGAACACGTGATTATGACGTGATGGATAAGGCTGATCTTGTGATTGACGTGGGTGGCATTTATGACGCTGAAAAAGGGCGCTTTGATCATCATCAAAAAGGCGGTGCTGGTGCTCGTGAAAATGAAATCCCTTATTCTTCTTTTGGTCTTGTTTGGCAAAAATATGGTGTGGAAATATGCCAAGGTAACGAAAAAGTTGCCGCAGCACTTGATAGAGGCCTTGTTTCTACCATTGATGCCATTGACTGCGGTTTTGTTGAAGGTGTTTATGATGGTATTACACTTAGCCAAACCATTGGCATGTTTAACCCAACATGGGAAGAAGACCGTGATTTTGACGATTGCTTTGACGAAGCAGTCACCTATGCCTCGCACATTTTAAATCGATTTATTGCCTCAGCTAACGGCGGCATTAGCGCAAAAGAAATTGTTGCAGAAGCGATTGAAAAGGCTGAAGACCCAAGAATCATTGTATTAGAAAAATACACCCCTTGGAAAAGAACGGTTCACAAATTAGCCGAAGACGCTTTATTTGTTATTTACCCATCTCAGACAGGTGAATGGCGCATACAAACAGTGCCTGTAGAACTTGGCTCATTTGAAAACAGAAAGCCTTTACCACAACCTTGGGCAGGATTATCTGATAAAGAATTACAAGATGAAACTGGTATCGATGATGCAATGTTTTGTCATAATGGTTTATTTATAGCGGGTGCCAAATCATTTGAAAGCACCATGAAGATGGCATCAATGGCTGTCGATTTTTAAAGAATATAAACTTTAATTTGGTCTTTCTTAAAGACAGCTATTTGCTCTACGCTTAACGACACTAATTTTGGGGTTTAATAGGACACGATACTAATTGCATTAAGTATCGTGTCACTTTTTAACCACGGCTTGATAGCTATCTCGGTCAACTGCATGCACTGCGCTATCTCCCCAGTCACTTTCAAATAATACTCGTGTCCCGTCGGGGCTTACGCCAGCTAACGAGCCATGATCCGATGTACGCGTTTGAATAAAACGATTAACCATATGGTTGTTAGGCCCTGTATAGTCTAATTTTACGGCGACTACTTCTCTAAATCCTTCTTGCGTGGTACTCATATAACACCACTCAGTGCGTTCGTAATTGCGACATGAAATATGTCCACCATTGTATTTATCTGGCAGTAAAGCCACACGGAAGCCATCGTCTAAACGGTACATCCAAACGCCTATATTATTTCCATATTCATACTGCACGTAGACCTCTTAACCATTTACATCCACACCCATATCACCGTGCCCACCACTATTTGCAAGCTGCCTTACAACGTTTAAATTAAGATCATATTGTTGAATTGAATCATCAGTGCTTATTAATATATGATTTCCTAATGGCGAAATGGAAAGCCAATCGAACACTTGTCCAACATCCTCGTCTGGCCATGCTATATCAGCTAAGTCGAGTGTTTTTAGTACCACATCATCCTTCATATTATAAACAATAGCCGTTAAGTATTTTTCACCTGTTTTACGAGCAGCAAACACGACCTTTTCATCATTGAAATCAATGTTTCCTTCAAATTTTCCTAAAGTAAAACGATCATAACTTACCGCTGAGAAATCCTTTACTAAGTCAAAATTAATGGCACTATTTTGCGCGTTAAAAGTACTTTTCCAGAATTGACTGCCATAGATGCCATAGTAGACTTTAGGGTCAATACTTGACCATTTCATTTCTGATAGATCACCATTAACACGATATAACGCACTTAAGTCATCAGTGACGCTGGTAAGGTTTAATTCATCTAATGTATCTGCATTGTAAAAACGGTAACGCAAGTGCAGCAAACTCATATCTTGGTTCCAAGATTGTGTTTTGGGATATGGATGCCCATTGCCACGAATAATACGCTGTCCATTCGCGTCCATCAGAGGGTCATTTTGCATTATTCGATTTGTAATTCGTGTTAGTTCCGTTTCAAAATTAGGACTATCAACCGGTGATTTTACAGAGGGTTTGACTAACACTGTTGTTGCTATGGCATTGAACGTCATCTCAGTAGGGTACCGTGATGTGTTGTTGTCCACGTCATTGACATCTTCATTTGTTTGCGGCGTACATGAGCTTAAAAAAAGCATTAAAATTGCGGTTTTCAAAAACCAAAAGACGTAAATATTCATTGTAATTGTTTATTAAAAGTATCGACTCATTGTATAAAAATGAAAGTTCCGTGATAGAGAATTATTTACTAATATAAAGTAAAGTGTTTAAAAAAAGTATTCTGGAGTCAATACTGATCGATATTAATTTTCTGCTTATATCCCTTTCCACGTATGGTTTTGCATCATTTTTGAGTATTCCCTCGCGCCATTCCTTATTGTCTTATTTGTGGTACATTAGTGGCTAAAAAACCTAAGTAAATATTAGCACCCTATTTAGAACGAATGTAGTATTAACCTATGTATCCTTTCATTAAATTAACATCAACGCTTATAAAGGCTGCTTTTCGCCCTAAATTAACGCGTGATGGAATTAGCACGCTAAACCTAAGGGCTGGCTTAACTGACATCGATATTTTCATGGAGTTAAACAATGCTCGGTATTTAAACTATCTTGAAATGGGTCGTTGGGATTACTCGTACCGCATTGGGCTTTTAGGTTTAATGCGAAAAAATAAATGGGGTGTTGCCATTGGTGGTATCAGCGCGCGATATCGACGCCGAATTCCTTTTTTTAGAAAGTTTACTTTAACTACCCAAATGGTATGCCACGATGGGCGTTGGTTTTATTTTCTGCAAGAAATACATTCTAATAATAAAATTTGTTTTTCAGCCTTAATGAAAGCATGCATCACGTCAAAAAAGGGTTTAGTGCCCGCGCCCGAAGTAGCAAAACAATTAGGGCAAGCCGATTGGAACCCTGATGTTCCCGAATGGGTTAGCGCATGGATTGAAGCCGAAGGTAAAAGACCTTGGCCAACAGACCCATAAAATAATGTCAGTCAATGACGGCTACGACTTACCTCTCTCAATGGCGCACGCATGGAAAGTTGGTGGGAAGGTTTTTGCTGCTGTAGGTTGGCCTCAATCAAGATTAATGAAAGCATTTTTAATGAAATGGTTAGCTGCACAATGACGTAAACCCAGCTAAAGACAAACAAATTTCACCACCCTCACTTTCTTAGCACTTCGTTTAGATTTATAATCCCGCTATCTTTAAAAACACTGATTAAAACGACTGATGGCAGAAAAAAAATTCGATTTAAATAACCCTTGTATCTTTTGCAATTCGACAGACGATGAAATTTTAGGCGAAAATGAATACGCTCGAATTATTCATGATAATTCACCGGTTAGTGCAGGCCATTGCTTAATTGTTCCTAAGCGTCATATCAAAACCTATTTTGATGCCACGCCAGAAGAAAATAATGCATTTTTTGAGCTGATTAAACAAGCCAAAGAAAATATCATTAACAATGGTCATAAGCCTGATGGTTTTAACATTGGCAGTAACAATGATGTTGCAGCTGGACAAAGCGTCTTTCACTTACACATTCATGTTATCCCTCGATATTTAGGGGATGTCGAAAACCCTAAAGGCGGCATTCGTCATGTGATTGCTAAAAATGCTTTATATAACGTGATACCCCGTTAATTAACGGTTTTTTCATACACAACCATTTAAATAAAATACTGCACACAATATAAGGTACTCATTCCCCCCATAACGGCACCTAAGGGTGATTTGAATATGGCGCCGATAAACAAAGCAACGGCCGCTGCCATTAAGCGAGCAGGCTCAGGGTCGCCATTGGTGGCAGCGGGCCAAATCACTAGTGGTGCGACTAAGCCGGGCAAGACTGCCACGGGTACATAGCGTAAATGTCGAAGCATCCATTCGGGTAATTCTTTGTCGCCAATGATGCCAATAAATGAATAACGAATAAGAAATGTACCGATACCAAGCCCTATAATAACCGTCCAAATAGTTTGATCATTCATAGCTGAGTATCCTGTCTCTTTTCAAGATAAGCACCTGTCATCATGGCTAGTAATGCCGCGATAATTAACCAAAGGTTGTAAGGCAGTTCTATCAATAATAAAGAGACTAAAACAGAAACGATAGCGGCTGCTAAATGGGGTAGGCTTCTCAGGTTAGGCCCAACCAAGGCTAAAAACGTAATGGGTATAGCAAAATCGAGGGCATATTCTGGTGGGATGTTAGAACCTGCAACAATGCCGATATAGGTTGATGCATACCAAACAACCGCAATGGGGCTCATGGCGCCAAAAAAATAAGTGGTTTTTTGAGATGCCGTCAGTTCTGGCGATTTTTCATACTTTAAAATGGCAACGGCATAGGATTGATCCACTAATAAGTATGAGAGCAATATGCGTTTCCAAGTCGCGGCCTTACCTATGTGTGGTGCAATAGAGGCCGAATACATAGCCATTCGCATATTAACGGCAAGCCCCGTCAGAATAACAACAAAAACAGGTGCGTTTTCAACCAGTAATTGAACAGCAGCAAATTGAGCCGCCCCCGCAATGACTAAAATGGTCATAGCCATGGTTTGAATGACGTTTAAACCAGCTTCAGTAGCGATAACACCAAAAAGCAATCCAAATGGGCCAACTACTAAAATAAAGGGAGCGCCGGCTCGAAAACCTTGCCAATAAAGAGAGTGCTTATGAGTATTCATAGTGATGAGTGTTATTAATTGACTGTATCAATAATATTTTGCAATCTAGGTAAAAAATATTTCTAAAACTCACTAGGTAGGTGCGCCTTTATAATAATGCCACAAAAATAAGCTACCAATAGTTCGATATGGAGACCAATGCTCTAAAATTTCTCTAGCCTCTTTAGAGCTTGGTTTTTCATCCAATCCTTTTAAACGTTGCAGCGCTAATAACAAAGCCAAATCACCTGCGGGGAAAATATCTTCGCGCTGCAACGAAAACATTAAATAAATCTCAGCACTCCAAGGGCCAAAACCTTTTAAATCTGTTATTTCTTTTGCTACTTGTTCATCAGACAGTGTTTCTAATAATTCTAAGTTAATACGCTTATTGATAATCGCATCACTTAAACCTTTTACATAATTCACCTTTTGACGAGACAAGCCAATGTGACGTAACTCATCTTCGTCAATGTCATTAACCACCTGCGGATTAATATTTTCTGCAAATAACGCAGTCGCTCGCCCCATAATGGCTTTAGCGGCATGGGTCGAAAGTTGCTGTGACACAACAATTGAGAACAAAGCCGAAAAGCCCTTTGGTCTCACCCTTGGTTCTGGATAGCCATACTCTTTTAATGCCATTGCTAAATCTGCATCGACTTTAGCGATGGCATTTAAGCCCGTTTTTATTGCATTAGTATCAATCATTTTGTTTTGCTCGTTTTATAGCGCCTATCGAAAATACCAGTAAAGCACTCCAGATAAAATAAAAACTCATTAAAAGATCATCATTTAAAGGTTCATTTAAGAGCTTAGTTGCTATAAAAAACTGTATGGTTGGGTTGATATACATTAAAAAGCCTATGGCTGTTAAGCTCATTTTTTTAGCCGCATAGGCAAACAACAATAATGGTGCTGCCGTTACTATGCCGCTAACCATCAGCAGCAACGTTAGTTGCAAATCTGCGTGAAGCATAACACTTTGACCGTTACCTTCTAGCCAAGCCCAGTAAACTATAGCCACTGGTAACAAAATGAGTGTTTCTATTCCTAAGCCTGTTAGCGTATCCACATTAATTTGCTTACGCACGAGACCATATAAACCAAAACTAATGGCTAAAACCAAAGAAACCCAAGGCAGGTAGCCAATTTTAAACAAACTCCACAGGATGCCTAGCACGGCTAAAATAATGGCCGCCACACGCCAACGATCAAGTTGTTCGCGCAAGAATACACGAGCTAAAAACACGCTAACCAGAGGTGTTATAAAATAACCTAAACTAGATTCTAAAACTCGGCCTTGGCCCACTGCCCATATAAACACAAGCCAGTTAATAGAAATTAGTAAGGATGATGCGATTAAACCTTTAAGCACCCCTTTTTGCATTATTGCTGATTTAACAATGTGAATTCGCTTAACTAGAACAAGTAAAACAACGACAAAAATAAATGACCAAACAATACGCTGGGTTAAAACCTCAGGCGCAGAGACATCTTTTAACAGATGAAAAAACAGTGGGAAAAAGCCCCAAATTAAATAAGCAAAAAACCCCGCAACAAGCCCTTTAATGGAAGTAGTGTTAGACATGATCTACTATTATTTAACGTGTCTGCCTTCTGGCCCAGAATAAGCGCGTTCTATTTTAGCAACACGTAATTCATAATGCGTATACCAATGCTCTATGCCCTTGCTTTGGGCTACCATATGTTTGGCGTTGGCTTTCCACGATTGAATGCTCGCTTCGTCTTTCCAATATGACACGGTTATACCAAGGCGGTCTTGTCCACGCGTGCTGTCTGCGCCTAAAAAACCAGCTTGTTGATGTGCTAAATCAAACATCGCATCACCCATGTTGCTATAACCATCATCGGTTTCATTTAATAAGTTAGTAAAGATGACCGCGTAATAAGGCGGTTCGGGCGTTTTTGTTAAATGCATTGTCATATCTAGATCCCTTTGATTTAACTTTCTTTTGGCTTTAGGTTTAATAATAAACTTGATGTGTCATATCGCTCACCACCATTTTGTTGCACTTGACGATAAAATTGATCGACTAAAGCTGTCACCGGTAATGCAGCGCCATTGTTATTAGCCTCGGCAAAACAAATGGCTAAGTCTTTGCGCATCCAATCCACTGCAAAACCAAAATCAAATTCGCCTGCACACATTGTTTTTGTGCGGTTTTCCATTTGCCAACTTTGTGCCGCACCTTTTGATAAGACATCAAACACTTCAGCGGTATCTAAGCCTGCATGCTGGGCAAAATTAACGGCTTCTGCCAAGCCTTGCACTAAACCTGCGATACAAATTTGGTTGACCATTTTAGTGAGCTGACCGGAGCCTACTTCACCCATTAATTTAACCCGCTGTGCATAAGCTTTAATAACCGGTTCTACACGATTAAAACTAGATTGATCACCACCACACATGACCGTTAGTTGGCCATTTTCGGCTCCTGCTTGGCCGCCCGAAACAGGCGCATCTACAAAGGTAATATTTTGTTCCTGACATGCTGCCGAAATCTCTCTCGCCACATCGGCACTAGCCGTTGTGTGGTCAACTAAAACACTGCCTGGTTTCAGACTTGCTAAGACACCATCGTCACCGTAAACAACGCTGCGTAAATCGTCATCATTACCCACACAAATAAAGACAATGTCGGCATCTTTGCAGGCTTCTCGTGGCGTTAAACAGTAACGCGTTTCAACGCTGCTTTGCTGATGACCTTTAAGCCATTTTTCTGCTTTAGCACGAGTTCGATTATAAACCGTTGTGGGATATTGAGCAGAAACAAGGTGGCTCGCCATAGGGTAGCCCATGACACCTAAACCGATAAATGTTGTCTTTTGCATTGTTTATTTGAGTAATAATTAAGCATTCGAAATTAACACATTGAGGAGGAGATAGATGCTATTTTTTAGGTCTAAGAAACAACTGCTTTACAACTATTTATTCGGGATGATTTCGCCATCCCGAATATCAAATGATATTGGCTAATTTAATACCTTTAGGCACTCTTCAATGATATCCAAGCCTTCGTCTAAAATATCTCGTTCAATGGTAAGTGGTGGCAAAAAGCGAATAACATTTCCATTTACGCCACACGACAATAACATTAACCCCTTTTCTCTAGCAGCAGCAAGTAATGCCGCTGTTTTAGCTGAAGATGGCTTTTTATAATCATCACCTTCGTTTAATTCCATCGCCACTAAACTACCAAGGCCTCTGATGTTTTTGATTGCAGGGTTTTCAGCGGCCATAGCATTCAATCGTTTCACCATATGCTCACCCATTTCGGCTGCTTTTTGCGGTAAGTTTTCTTCTTCCATCACGTCTAACACCGCCAATATAGCTGCACAGGCAACTGGGTTTCCGCCATAGGTTCCACCCAGTGATGCCGCCGGTGCACAATTCATAATATCTTCTTTGCCAACTAAGGCAGATACAGGGAAACCACCAGCCAAACCTTTCGCTAACACAATCATATCTGGCTCAACACCTGAATGCTCGCAGGCAAACATTTTACCCGAACGGCCAAAACCGCATTGAATTTCATCCGCAATTAATAAAATACCGTTGTCATCAGCAATTTGTCGAAGCTTTCGCATAAATTCAAATGGCACCACATAAAAGCCGCCCTCACCTTGCACAGGCTCAATAATAAAAGCGGCAACACGCTCACGCTCAACGTCGCTTTTAAACAATTGTTCTAACCCTGCAAGAGCATCATCAATGCTGACTCCATTTTTCTCATTTGGAAAAGGTGCATGAAATACTTCAGGTACAAATGGCCCAAAACCTGTTTTATAAGGCACCATTCGACCTGTTAAGCTCAAAGTCATATGCGTGCGTCCATGAAAGCCTCCATTAAACGCGATGACCCCTGTTCTACCGGTATATTTTCTAGCAAGCTTGATGGCGTTTTCTACAATTTCTGAACCTGAATTCATTAATAAGGTACGCTTTGGTGTATCACCAGGCACTAATGCATTTAAACGCTCGGCTACTTCAATATAATTTTCATACATCGCGACATGGATGCAGGTATGAGAGAACTTATCTAACTGAGCAATAGCTGCTGCTTTAACCTTGGGGTGTAAATGCCCTGTATTAACTACACCAATGCCCGATGAAAAATCAATAAAGCGCTTTCCATCGACATCCCAAATTTCAGCGTTTTCAGCACGCTCTGCAAAAATAGGGTGAACATGCCCTAGCCCTGATGTCACAGCCGCTTGGCGACGCGCTAATAATTCACTTGTTTTACTCATATCTTTATCTACTTTATAACGATTAATTAAAATAGCTTTATAGCCTTACATGATCGCGTAAATTAAATTTTTATTGGCTATCAAGATAGAACCAGTAACACTTAATTTAATGAGCCAGCACAAAATTTATAATCACCACCTTCTGTTTAAACTTTTTTCGCTTTATTGCCAAAATATACCCATATATATCACGACGTAAGCCTACTAAAGTAGCCCATTCTTCCTTAAGGCTAAAGATTATGAACCTAAGTGACTAAAATAATTTAATCACTTGTCAACCAAACTCAAGGTGTTTCGTTATACCTATTACTTAAACAATAATAGGAACAATAATGACAATACCCTGCTTTAAACTTAACACCACTTTGCTGTATGCCAGCACGTTTGTTTTGGCCTCTTTTTTAAGCGGCTGTTCAGACAGTGAATCAACCGATGAAACGGCTAATAAAGATGAAGGTGATATATACATCTCCTTAACCGATGCTGAAGGTGATTTTAGCCAGTACCAAGTTGATGTCACTGCGCTTAAGCTTTATAAAGCTAATGGCAACATTATCGAAACATTGCCCAACACGACGACGATAGATTTTGCCCAATATGTTGATGTCACCGAATTTTTATCGGCATCTACTATCCCCGTCGGCATTTATACCAAAGCTGAAATCACTTTAAATTATACCGATGCCGAGTTGTCCGTCGAAAATGCCGCTGGTGTTTCAATTCCTGCCACTGCTGTCAATAATGAAAACGAATCTCTAACGAATGTGACCTTAACCACTTTTATTAATGGCACAGAGGGGTTCATCATTAAAAAAGGGCAGCCTGTCAGTTTAACCATAGACTTTGATTTGGAGTCATCCAATGACGTTGTAATCGCTGACTCTGGCGCAACGGCCACCGTCACGGTTAACCCTATTTTAGTGGCTAACACGACATTTGATGATGATAAAGAACGCCGTTTAAGGGGTTTATTAAAGTCTGTTGATACGTTAGCAAACAGCTATATCGTTAACATCCGCCCTTTTCAGGTTCGCAACCGTCACTTTGGCCAATTAACGGTTAATAGCGACAGTGACACGGTGTATGAAATTAATGGTGAATCGTTCTCCTCCAACGCAGGATTAGAAGCATTAGCAAACTTAGATGCAACGGCTGCAATTATTACCCTAGGTGCATTCAATTTTGACACTAAGCAGTTTTTAGCCCACGAAGTATTCGCAGGTTCTAGTGTGCCATGGGGTGATAAAGACACGGTTAAAGGCAGTATTATCGCTCGCGTTGGCAATACCTTAACCATCCTTGGTGCCACCATTGAACTCGATGATGGACAATTTACATTTAACGATCAAGTGACGGTTTTAATTGATGACAGCACTCAGGTGAATAAGCAAGGTAGCAGTGATGAAGTCTCTATCAATGATTTAAGCATTGGGCAGCGCGTACTTATTATTGGTGACATACAGCAAGATGGCTCGTTAGATGCTACCCAAGACGGTATAGTACGTATGCGCTATAGCGACATCACAGGAACCGTTGCTTTAGTCTCTCCATTGCACGTTAATTTACAGCATATTAATCGTCGCCAAGTCAGCAATTTTGATTTCACGGGTACAGGCATTGATAGCGATAATGATGCCGATCCATCTCAATATGAAATAGCGACATCTTCGTTATCCTTAGATAATTTAAGCAATGGATCTGCGGTTAAAATTAGAGGTTTTGTGAATGAGTTTGCGACAGCACCAGAAGACTTTAGTGCAAAAAGCATTATGGACGTGAGCCTAGTAAATACCAAAATGTTTATTAATTATGGGCGCAATGGTAGTGCAACAGCGGTCATTTCTCTGGATGACTCGGGTCTGCAACTCGATATTTCTTCTGCCACAGGTCGTCATTATTTAAATCAATTTGGTGTTATCACTGATCTTGACGATTTAGCGTCAGTCCCTGTTATTACCGCTAACGATAATGGCAGAATGTTGTTAACCATCAGCCAAGGATCAAGCTTGAGGGTCTATACCAATTGGAATAGTTTTCAATTGGCATTAAATGAGCAATTAGCCAGTGGCAAATTGATTAGCCTAGTCCATAGCAGCGGCCTGTATAACGCGAATGAGCTGACATTTTCAAGCCGTCATATCGTCATACGATTGGTGTCGGGCAGTTAGTTTGCTACACTTTCCCTCATCGTTTGATGAGGGAAAATTATGCGCTATTACTTTATTTTATTATCTTTTTTTGTGCTGACATCAGCACAAGCACAACAACCGACATTGCCTGACAGCAAGTCACCGAGCGCTGAACTTTTAGAGTTTTTAGCCGAATTTAATATGCAATCTGAACACGATGATAAAGATTATGACATTATTCAACACCATGCTTTGCAAGACCTTAAAGCCAAACCTTTGCAGGAGCACAATGATGACCATTAAACAGTCAATCTTTAGCCTTATTTTAGTGCTGATTAGCACCTTATCATTTGCCACTAATTGGGAAGACTTAGATAACAATACGCAATCTATTTTAAGCTCTTTTGAAGAACGTTGGAACACCATGCCCAAACCACGCCAAGCTAAATTACAGCAAGGTGCATCACGTTGGCTAAATATGGATGAGGCCCAAAAAGCGGCTCTGCAAAAGCGTTTTAAGCATTGGAAAACAATGGATGCCACACAAAAATCAGCCGTTCGAAAACGCTTTAAACAATTTCAAACATTAAACCCTCA
>CAYZQE010000029.1:19506-25111 GCA_964480635.1 uncultured Gammaproteobacteria bacterium
CACAAAAATCAGCCGTTCGAAAACGCTTTAAACAATTTCAAACATTAAACCCTCAACAAAAAAGTAAAGTGAGGGCTAGCTTTAAACGTTTTCAGAAATTGCCTCTCAGTCAACGTAACACACTAAAGCTACGCTGGAAAAATATGACACCAAAACAACGCCAGCGATTAATTAAAAAGTTTAAACGTAGACACCGTTAAACGTTATGTTGCGTCATCGCTTTTTTTGTTTACTCAGTCTTTGTGCCTTACAAACACCGTTGTGCGCGCAACAATGGATGGGGCTTGAAACACAATCCCAAACCATTATTAGTTTAGAAGCATCAATTGATGAAGCATCGAACAATGGGCTCGCTTTAAATTTAGCAACAAGCTTAGGTGAACAATTTTGGCTAGACCTCGCCTTCAGTAATAATACCGTTAAAGATGATGCAAATACATTTCACAGCTCACAAATTGTCACTCAATTAAGTTGGTTTATCAGTGATGCCACCGAATTACGCATAGCTTATCAATATGAAGGCGAAAATAACGAACTTGAAATGCGTCAGAATAACATTCAATGGGACTATAACCCCTACCCTTGGAATATATCAGTCTGCTACGCCTTAGGTGAAGTTGACCTGTTTACACGCAATGATTTAAACCTTAATCAATTACCCAACAAAATAAACAGTGAATTTAACGCGTATAATCTCACTTTAGGATGGTGGTTTGATTATTTTAAATTATCACTTAGCCAAACTCATTATGACTATGACAAAGACCTTACTTTATTAGCCAGTCGACCACGACTGCAACTGATTCTTAAACCAGAGGTCTTTATACACAGCTCTATTTTATTAACACAACAACAAACGATAAGCCTGCAAATACCATTACAACAACATACTCTATTTTTGCATTTACAGGCCATACAGTCTGCTGTTGATAACAGCACTGTCGATGTACTGAGCGTTGAGTGGCAACAAGACCTTGCATCAAACACTCGCTTATTAATCCATTTTAACCAATTGCTTAATCAAAGCCAAACATGGGCGGTTGCGGTTGGACTTGAGTGGTCTATCTAAGGTGATGAATGACCAATGTCGCCAACAGTTTAATGAGTTTTTTAAACAGCACGAACAATCTGCCTTTAAAATGAGTGTGGCGTTAATTAAACATCGAGATGATGCCTTAGAAATTGTGCAAGATAGCATGATGAAATTGGTGCAAAACTATGCCCATAAACCGAATGAAGAATGGACTTTATTATTTTTTCGCATCGTCCAAAATAAAATACGCGATCATCAGCGTAAAAAAAGTTTTAGAAGCTTATTTCATATTTTTTTACCCACATCATCAAATGATGATGTGGGTGATATCATCGAACAAAGCCAAAACCATAGTCAACTTGAACCCGATGATTGCTTGCAGCAAAGTCACACTATTAAAGGTATTTTTAGTGCTATAAATGACTTACCTTTACGCCAAAAGCAGACTTTTATTTTACGTGCATGGCAAGAATTTAGCGTTAAAGAAACGGCATTTACCTTATCCATTAGCGAAGGCAGCGTTAAAACACATTACAGCCGCGCCACCGCACAACTACGCACCCTATTGGGAGAAACTTATGAAAAAATCTGACGCTATAAACAATATAGCTAAGCAAGCAATGAATAACATGACGATAAGCAGTGATGAAAAAAAGCGATTATTGCTAGCGCGCGAACAAGCTTTAAACACACCTAAAAGCAGCTTTATTGTCTCGCTATCAGCCCCTATTATGGCCTATGCCAGTGTATTTTTAGTGGTCGGTTTAATCAGTTTTTCATTATTTAATAAAACCCCTGACACTGCCATTAATAGCATGCCAATACACGATGAGTTTGCACTCATGAATAGTCAAGATGCGGTAGAGCTTTACCAAGACTTAGAGTTTTTTATGTGGCTAGACATTAAAGGTGTTGCTTTAGAAGGATAAAGTTCGGTTTAAAACCCTTAATTTTATTTACGCCAAATTAAACTAAACCATAGCCACCACCACCGGGGGTTTTTATAATAATGGCATCACCTTCTTTCACTTCAAAACTGGCTGTCGATGACAAAGACACTGCTTCACCATTGGCTTTTAAATGAATATTTTCACCTACTAAAGCGGCATCACCGCCATTGAGTGCATAGGGTTTTATGCGGCGATGCCCCGTTAATAAACTGACCGACATTGCCTGATTAAAACGCATTTTTCGCTCTATACCATCACCGCCTTTAAACTGCCCTGCACCGCCAGAATTTTTGCGGATAGAAAAGGACTCTAAGGTCACTGGAAAACGAAACTCCAATACTTCTGGATCGGTTAAACGTGAATTTGTCATGTGCGTATGCACCGCATCACAACCATCATGCCCTTCACTCGCGCCTTCGCCACCACATAGTGTTTCGTAATATTGGTAGGTCTCATTACCCCACGTTATATTGTTCATTGTGCCTTGTGATGCTGACGCGATCTTTAAAGCCCCTAATAAGGTGTCAACAATGACTTGCGAGGTTTCGACATTACCCGCCACAACGGCTGCTGGAAATTTAGGGTTCATCATGCAATTATCGGGCAAAACAATGCTGAGTGGTTTTAAACAGCCTTCGTTAAGTGGGATTTTATCGTCTACTAAACAGCGAAATACATACAGCACCGAAGCACGTGTGATTGCCGTTGGTGCATTAAAATTATGGGCGTGTTGTTGACTGGTACCACTAAAATCAATCACTGCCTGACGTGCTTTTTTATCAATCGTGATTTTAACTTTTATCTGCGAGCCATCATCCATTTCATAAGTGAAAGCGCCATCATTTAATGTTGCCAGCACCCGCCTAACCGATTCTTCTGCATTATTTTGCACGTGAGCCATATAAGCATGAACCACGGGCAAACTGTAATGCGTTACCATTTTTAACAGCTCTATCATGCCTTTTTCACACGATGCTAATTGCGCCTTAAAATCGGCTATATTGGTATCAATATTACGCGCCGGAAAGTCACCTTGGCCTAATAACTCACGCATGCCCAGCTCTTGAAACTCACCGCCATCAACCAACTTTAAGTTATCAAGCAAAATGCCTTCTTGTTCGACCGAGGTTGAATGTGATGGCATTGAACCTGGCGTTAAACCACCTATATCGGCATGATGCCCGCGTGAGGCTACATAAAAAATAACATTTGTAGCTGACGCATCGAACACTGGCTTAATAATCGTCACATCGGGTAAGTGCGTGCCGCCGTTATAAGGTGCGTTTAAAATAAAAGCATCACCTTTTAACATTTTCCCTTGGTGTTCTCGCACCACAGCTTTAATGCTTTCACTCATTGAGCCCAAATGCACTGGCATATGCGGTGCATTGGCAATTAAATCACCCGTATGATCAAAAATGGCGCATGAAAAATCTAAACGTTCTTTAATATTGACCGATACCGCTGTATTTTCTAACACCGACCCCATTTGCTCGGCAATTGACATAAACACGTTATTAAATATTTCGAGCATGATCGGGTCAACATTTGTACCGATCGCCACTTGATGACCTAGTGTTTGGTATCGTTCAAGTACTATATTATCATCGCAGGTTAATTGTCCGCGCCAGCCTGGTTCAATCACAATAGTACCGGTATGTTCAATAATAACAGCAGGGCCATTTACCCAAACGTCTGCTGGTAAGCTTTCGCGCTGATAAAAAGGGGTTAATTGTTGTTCACCTTCCATAACGACTAGCTTTGACTCTAGCGCTATTAACTCATTATTTTTGTTGTCTTTTTTCGCTATTTTAGAGACTGAATTAGAAGCAATCACTTCGACTTCTAATGATTGGACGACGAGGTTTTTCTCTATCGAAATAAAGCCGAATGCTTGTTGATGTAGGGTTTCAAATTCAACCACCATGTCGTCTACGCTGGCTAGGCTCAAGGCCATATTGGTGTCAGAACCAACATAGTGACAGTGGGCTTTGACCACGTTTTTGAATTGACTTTTATGCGCACCTTGCTGCAATAAGTCTTGCTCCCCTAATTGTTTCAATGACGTTCTAATAGCTTTTAATAAAGGCATTAAATCATCGTTTAATGTTTGTTCCACACTGCGCTCATGTATTTTTCTTAAATCAGCTAACCCCATGCCATAGGCAGACAAAACACCCGCATAGGGGTGTAAAAATATACTTTTAATGGCTAAGGCATCGGCAACTAAGCAAGCATGTTGCCCTCCTGCACCGCCAAAACAACAAAGCGTATATTGAGCCACATCATAGCCACGCTGTACTGATATTTGTTTAATGGCATTAGCCATATTATCGACCGCAATGGCTAAAAAACCACTCGCAATATCAAACACACTGAGGCGGTTATGGGTTGCTTGCTCAATGTTTATGGCTAAGTCAGAAAACTTAACTTCAACGGCTGAAAAATGTAATGCTTGTTTTGCATCAGCACCAAAGACACGAGGGAAATAATCAGGCTGAATCTTACCCAGCATTACATTGCAATCAGTCACACTGAGCGGCCCATTTTTACCATAACTTGCAGGCCCAGGGTTAGCACCAGATGACTCAGGGCCAACACGATATCGAGCTCCATCGAATTGCAAAATAGAGCCACCACCTGCCGCCACGGTATGAATGCGCATCATGGGCGCACGCATTCGAACACCAGCCACTTCGGTTTCAAAAGTACGTTCAAACTCACCCGAATAATGACACACATCGGTCGATGTGCCGCCCATATCAAAGCCAATCAATTTATCAAACCCTGCTGCCGTCGCCGTAGCAACCATGCCCACCACACCGCCCGCAGGGCCAGATAAAATAGCATCTTTGCCTGCAAAATGGTTCGCATCGGTTAATCCACCGCTCGATTGCATAAACTGTAAACGATTATCCGCTGGGTTTATTTTTTTTAATTCATCTTCAACTTGTGTGACATAGCGCTTTAATATGGGCGATAAATACGCATCGACAACCGTCGTGTCTCCGCGTGACACTAATTTCATTAATGAGCTTGTTTGCCCACTGCTTGAAATTTTCTCAAAGCCAATTTGTTTTGCAATATCTGCAACTTTTAGCTCGTGATCTTGAAACAAGTAACCATGCATAAAAACAATAGCGACTGAACGAATGCCTGAATCGAACGCTATTTGTAAATCGCGCTTTATAAGCTGTTCATCAAGTTTTTTTAAAACAGTGCCATCTGCTGATACACGCTCTTGAGCTTCAATAGTCTGTTTATAAAGCATCTCAGGCAAGGTGATTTTTAGTGAAAACAACTCAGGGCGATGCTGGTAAGCAATGCGTAACGCATCTGCAAAACCTTCGGTAATGACTAATAAAGTGTCATCACCTTTACGCTCTAATAAGGCATTCGTAGCAACTGTTGTGCCCATCTTTATTAAAAATGGCCTGTTTTTTTTGCTAATAGATAACGCTTGGTTTTTGACTATCCGGCGAATACCTTCAATGGCGGCATCGGTATATTGCTCTGGGTTTTCAGACAACAGTTTATGGGTTGAAAGTTCACCACTTGGTGACAAAGCCACAACATCGGTGAAGGTGCCTCCTCTATCTATCCAAAACTGCCAGTGTTGCTG
>CAYZQE010000030.1:0-12687 GCA_964480635.1 uncultured Gammaproteobacteria bacterium
TTAACGGAAGTTGTCGTGCATTTTAGCCAGAAAAAAATAATTGGCGGTTGTTCAGTGCCTCCTTAAGCTACATCCATGTAGCGATCACCCCAACCCTCTCCCGCTGGGAGAGGGGGTAAAAAGATAGATAATAATGAAATTTACAAAAATTAAACAATCAGGTAATGCTCGAAGAGGGCGTTTAAACTTTGACCGTGGCGCGGTAGAAACGCCTGCCTTTATGCCGGTGGGTACTTATGGCACGGTAAAAGCCATGACACCAGAAGAGCTTAAAGACATTGGTGCGCAAATTATTTTAGGCAATACCTTTCACCTTATGTTGCGCCCAGGTACCGAGATTATAAAGAAACACGGCGATTTGCATGATTTTATGCATTGGGATGGCCCAATATTGACAGATTCGGGTGGCTTTCAAGTGTTTAGCTTAGCTAAAATGCGTAAAATAACAGAAGAAGGGGTGACATTTAGCTCGCCCATCGATGGGTCAAAGGTACATTTAACCCCCGAGGTATCAATGCAAGTTCAAGCCGATTTAGGCTCGGATATTGTGATGATATTTGATGAATGCACCCCGTTTCCGGCAACCCATGTCGAAGCTAATGACTCTATGCAATTGTCTTTGCGTTGGGCCAAACGCAGCAAAGATGCGCATGGCGAAAACCCTTCTGCTTTGTTTGCGATTGTGCAAGGAGGCATGTATAAAGATTTACGTGTTGAATCGGCAACAACGTTAAAAAACATAGGGTTTGACGGTTATGCCATTGGTGGTTTGTCAGTCGGAGAACCTGCGGATGAGCGCAATAAAGTCTTAGATGATTGCATACCACATTTACCAGAAGATAAGCCGCGTTATTTAATGGGTGTCGGCAAACCTCAAGACTTAATTGAAGGTGTTCGACGAGGTATTGATATGTTTGATTGTGTTATTCCAACGCGTAATGCTCGAACAGGGTTTTTATATACCAATACAGGCATTATAAAAATTCGTAATGCTAAATATGCCGATGACATTAGTCCACTGGATGAAACTTGTGGTTGTTATACCTGTAAAAACTATTCTAGAGCTTATTTGCGACACTTAGATAAGTGTAAAGAGATTTTAGGTGCCCGTTTAAATACCATTCACAATTTATATTATTTTCAGCAGTTAATGCTAAGTATTAGAACCGCTTTAGATGAAGACCGCTTTGATGCCTTTTGTGATGAATTTTACAAGCAATATGAACCTTTATAAAAAGACACGGAGCAGATTATGGTAACTTGTTATTTACGCTATGTTATTGACCCAACAAAAGTTGATGAATTTGAGCATTACGCTAAACTTTGGATTCCTTTAGTAGCTAAGTTTGGTGGCACACATCATGGTTATTTTTTGCCATCAGAAGGCGCAAATAATGTTGCACTGGCACTCTTCACCTTTTCTAGTTTGTCTGTTTACGAACAATACCGAATAGATTCATTTAAAGATGATGATTGTTTGGCTGCCTTTCAATATGCGAAAGACACGCAATGCGTGATGAGTTATGAACGTAGTTTTTTTAGACCTGTATTTTAGTAAGCCAGCTACCAACATTAGTTTTGAGATCAGTCTATGTTCATCTGATAGGTTATCCAATGCGTCCTATCAGCAATTTTGTCATACGATGCCCGTGCTTGATAATTATTATCAGCAGTAATCCACCGAATTAAAGGCCAGCCTCTGGCTTTGCCAAATTGATTGAGCTCATCATACAGCGCTTGAACACAGCCAGAGCCTCGGGCTTTGGGAGTGACAAATAAGTCATCTAAAAAACCAACAAATTGCCCTCGCAAGGGTGATGGCATTTCTCTAAAGTGCATGATAGCAATGCCATTACCTGCATTGTTTTTTGCGATTAAGGAAAAAAATGGTTGAGTATCATCGAATATCCACGACCACACAGTATCAAGTATCTCATCATTCATAGAAACTCTATAAAAGTCGGCATATGCTTTATACAGTAGCTCCCATTGGCTTCTATCAGAAGGCTTAAGTGGTGAAATATCCATAAGGTTTTTTATTTAAGTCTCTACTGTAAATTGCCCCATCATGCCGCCATCTTCGTGTTCTAAAATATGACAATGGTACATATAAGGTATATTAGGGTCGGTGTATGGGCCCGTTGGGAATAAAATCTTTACCGTTTCATGAGAGTTTACATTAACGACATCTTTGTAGCCGTTTTCAAAGGCGTAGGGAGCCTTACCATTACGGCTCAGAATTTTAAATTGAGTGTTATGGATATGAAAGGGATGAACCATAGGCGAGTCATTGCTGATATTCCAAATTTCATAAGTGTTGGCTTTGAGTCTAAAATCAACACGTTGCATATCAAAGGCTTGATTGTTGATTTTCATCATACCCATGCCGCCGCCTTTACTGCCTCCACCCATCATGCGGCTCATCATTCCACCCATCATGCCGCCCATCCCCATTTGCATGTCAATTGAGCGTTCAGCAGCAATAGCAACTTTCGACCAATCAGCATGTTGGCTAAGTTGTTGTGGAATACTGTGCTCGCTTTTAGCCGCTTGAGTCGCATCAATTAATAACATATCAAAATCCTTATCCATACCCATCATACGCATAGGGCCATGACCCGCATTACCTAAGCCAGAGTCGCTTTGTAACATAATGTGTTTGCGGTCAGAGACATCGACTAATATTTCATAGCGTTCTGCCGGAGCCATGGGTATTTGGGTGACAGTAATGGGTTTTTCTAACAAACCACCATCGGATGCGATGATTTGAAAGGGGCGATTGTCATTGAAGCGTAAATTATAAAAACGGGCATTCGAGGCATTCAGCAATCTTAAACGCAGTAGTGATTTTTTAGCTTTTAAAACGGGGTTGACCGTGCCATTAACCAATAAGGTATCACCATGTTTACCAATCATTCGTTCGGGCATAAAACTTATATATTTAAGGCTGCCATCACTCTTAAAGTCGCGGTCTTGCATCACCACAGGAATATCATCAACACCATAATCAACGGGTAAATCTAAATTTAACGACTGCTCATCATCAATAATAAACATACCCGCTAAGCCACGATAAACTTGCTCACCTGTTTTACCGTGGGTGTGCGAATGATAAAACAATGTGGCCGCAGGTTGCGTTATAGGATATTCAGAGTGCCAAGTGTGGCCTGGTTTAATTTCTTGATGAGGGCCACCATCCATTTTTGCAGGCAGTACCATGCCGTGCCAATGCACGGTGGTGATATCATTTAAATGATTGGTCACTTCAATGTGTATTTTATCGCCTTTTTGCGCGCGTATAGTCGGTCCTAAATAAGCACTGTTATAACCCCAAGTTGGGGTGTTTAACCCGTTAAAAAAATGAGATACGCCTTGTTGTGCTGTTAATTGATAGTGTTTTACACCGTCTTTTAATGTGCCTTCAAGCAAAGGTGGAATAGCAAGTAGAGAAAACTGCTTGTCTGAACGAGCAAAGCTCATTTGAGGTAACAGGGCGAAAGTGCCAGCGGTGTAACCTAGGGTTTTTAAAAAACGTCTGCGAGAATTTTTAGTTTGCATGCCAATATCCGGGGTTAATTATTGTTTAACTGTAATAGATGTTTCATTATGAATAATTGTTATAGATCAATTTTTAGTGCATGAATGAAAACATCTTACGGCGATAACTTTTTGTTAATGGATGCTCAGCACCCAGTAACTCAAACAAATTAATTAAACCTTTACGTCCTGCATCTTGGTCAAATGTCCTGTCTTTTTTCATGACACGTAAAAGCAGTTCCAATGCTTGCTCGGTTTGATTAGTGGCGGCATAGGCATCACTGAGTTGAACATAAGCTTCTAGGTCGTTATCGTCTGTTTTGATACGCTGTTCAAGCTCTTCAATAGCAGGGGCATCGTTTATTCTTTGTTGCATGCTTATTTGAGCCATTAACTCATTAGCGCCGGTTTCAGTTTTTTGCTCAGGGCTTAAGCTATTTAAAATAGTTAGAGCGCCATCAAAATCTTGCTGGCTAGCTAAGACATTTGCAATATCCACTTTTAAAACAGCGCTATCAGGCGTTTCAATTAATGCTTGGTTTAACAAATCTAAGGCGATTGCACTCTCTCCTTTTGCATAGGCTTGCATGGCTTGTTCATAAATGGGGCTTGTTTGTTGTTCTATATGTTTATCAATAAACGCCTTTACTTCACCTTCGGGCAAAGCACCTAAAAACTCATCAACCGCTGCGCCATTTTTAAATATTTTAACGGTGGGTAAGCTTTTAACACCGTTTTCCCTTGCAAGGCCTTGTTGTTCGTCAGTATTGATTTTGGCAAGAATAAACTGACCGTTATAGTCTTCAGCCAGTTTAGAGACGACAGGTATAAGCATTTGGCAAGGGTTACACCAAGGTGCCCAAAAATCGACTAAGACAGGCTGGGTTTTAGAGCCTTCAATAACAACAGCTTCAAAGTTTTCTTCGGTGACATCGATAATATACGGTGATTCGTTCATGTGCTTTTCCTAAATTTCTTTCATGGTGATATTTAATATAAATTGGGTCGTAAAGAGAATTATTCAATATTGCCCTTGCTTTATTATGGGTTGATTGCATAATCAAGCGCAATAAAAACAACTTATTAAAGCCTACCATTGAGTCAAGATTATAACGCAGATGCAATTGAAGTATTAACGGGGCTTGACCCTGTTAAAAAACGTCCCGGAATGTATACCGATACCACGCGCCCCAATCATTTGGCGCAAGAGGTAATCGATAACAGCGTCGATGAAGCTGTAGCAGGTCATGCCGATCAAATTGGAGTCATCTTACACGAAGACCAATCCGTCACTGTGATTGATAATGGTCGCGGTATGCCCGTTGACATTCATCCGCAGCAAGGTATCCCTGGTGTTGAGGTTATTTTAACCAAGCTACATGCCGGTGGTAAATTTTCTAATAAAAATTATCAGTTCTCTGGTGGTTTACATGGTGTTGGCGTATCAGTCGTTAATGCCTTATCCACACGTGTTGATGTGCGTGTGAGACGTAACGCTAAAGAATATAAAATTACTTTTGCAGACGGCTTTAAAGTTGATGATTTAGAAGAAATTGGCACGGTAGGCAAAAAAAACACGGGGACAACGATTCGTTTTTGGCCCGATAAAAAATATTTTGATTCAGACCAATTTTCTTTGCCCAAACTTAAGCATATATTAAAAGCTAAAGCGGTTTTATGCCCCGGTCTCAAAGTAAAGTTATATGTTGAAAAAACCAGTGAATCTAATGAATGGCATTTTGAGAGTGGTTTAGAAGATTATTTAAAATCGAGCTTATTGGGTTTTGAATGTTTACCACCATCACCGTTTTGTGGCTCTATGCAAGGTGAGCACGAGGCCGTAGATTGGGCGGTGTCTTGGTTGCCAGAAGGTGGTGAACAGATTACTGAAAGCTATGTTAATTTAATCCCCACGTCACAAGGCGGCACACATGTTAATGGCTTACGCACGGGCTTAACCGATGCCGTCCGTGAATTTTGTGAATTTAGAAATTTATTACCCAGAGGCGTTAAGTTAGCCCCCGATGATGTCTGGGAAAAAGTTAGTTTTGTGCTGTCGATTAAAATGGAAGAGCCTCAATTTTCAGGGCAAACAAAAGAGCGTTTATCATCTCGCGAATCGGCGGCTTTTGTGTCAGGTGTCGCGAAAGACTCTTTTAGTTTGTGGCTAAATAAGCATTCAGAATATGGTGAACTATTAGCTGAGCTTGCTATAAACAGCGCACAAAAACGCTTACGTTCCGCTAAAAAAGTAGTGCGTAAAAAAGTCACTTCTGGCCCTGCATTACCAGGTAAGTTAGCAGATTGCAGTAGCCAAGATGTTAATAGAACAGAGCTATTTTTAGTAGAAGGTGACTCAGCGGGCGGCTCTGCTAAGCAAGCACGAGATCGACGGTTTCAAGCGATTATGCCATTGCGCGGTAAGATTTTAAATACTTGGGAAGTGAGTAGTGATCTAATACTGGCATCACAAGAAGTCCATGATATTTCGGTTGCCATTGGTGTCGATCCAGCATCCAGTGATATTAGCCAATTACGTTATGGCAAAATTTGTATCCTAGCGGATGCGGATTCAGACGGCTTACACATTGCAACCTTGCTCTGTGCTTTATTCTTAAAGCATTTTCAGCCTTTAGTTGAAAATGGCAATATATACGTTGCGAAACCACCTTTGTATCGTATCGATGTGGGCAAGGAAAAGTTTTATGCGCTCGATGAATCGGAGCTCAATGGTATTTTAGATCGTATTAAAGCAGAAAAGAAAAAAGCAAAAGTTTTAGTCACTCGATTTAAAGGTTTGGGTGAAATGAATCCACTGCAATTAAGAGAAAGCTCGATCGCACCGGATACAAGACGATTAGTGCAGCTGACATTAGATAATCCTACTGAAACCAACATGATGATGGATATGTTGCTGTCGAAAAAAAGAGCCAGCGACCGAAAAGCATGGTTGCAGGATAAGGGCGATTTAGCAGAAGTATAAAATAGCCCTCAACCCAACCCCCTCCCGCTGGGAGAGGGGGGTAAAAAAAGAACATCAGAGACCATTATGGCCGATAACATAGAAATAAATTATGAAGGCGTAGAGCAAGAAGAGCTGCACGTCTTTACTGAAAAAGCGTATTTAGATTATTCCATGTACGTTATTTTAGACCGTGCTTTGCCGCACATTGGTGATGGCTTAAAACCCGTTCAGCGACGTATTATTTATGCCATGTCAGAGCTGGGTTTGTCAGTTACATCAAAACACAAAAAATCAGCTAGAACAGTGGGTGATGTGTTAGGTAAGTTTCATCCACACGGCGATACAGCCTGTTATGAAGCTCTGGTATTAATGGCGCAAAATTTTTCATATCGCTATCCACTTATTGATGGCCAAGGTAACTTTGGTTCACCTGATGACCCAAAATCTTTCGCGGCTATGCGTTATACCGAATCACGTTTATCAGGCATTGCAAAATTACTGTTGCAAGAGCTAGGGCAAGGCACGGTTGATTGGGTACCTAATTTTGATGGCACTTTACAAGAGCCTTCATTATTGCCTGCACGGGTACCAAATATTTTATTAAATGGTACAACCGGTATTGCGGTGGGCATGGCAACAGACATTCCACCCCATAATTTACGCGAAGTAGTGAGTGCTTGTATTGCATTGTTGGATAAACCGAGCACCACAGATGAAGAAATATTAGAACATATCATTGGCCCAGATTATCCCACAGAAGCACAAATTATTACGCCAATGCATGAGCTGCGCCAAATGTATCAAACGGGTCGTGGCAGTGTGCGTATGCGTGCTGTGTATTTAAAAGAAGATGGCGACGTTATAATTACGGCATTGCCTCATCAAGTATCAGGTGCCAAAATTTTAGAACAGATAGCGGCACAAATGCATGCTAAAAAGTTACCTATGGTTGATGATTTACGTGATGAATCAGATCATGAAAACCCATGTCGATTGGTGATTGTGCCACGTTCAAATCGAGTTGATGTGCACACATTAATGAGCCATTTATTCGCCACCACAGATTTAGAAAAAACCTATCGCGTTAACATTAATATGATAGGCGTTAATGGTCGTCCACAAGTTAAAAATTTACGCACGATTTTACAAGAATGGATTCAATTTAGATTAGATACCGTCGAACGTAAATTAAGATGGCGTTTAGATAAGGTTGATAAACGCTTACATATTTTGGCGGGTTTATTAATCGCCTATCTCAATTTAGATGAAGTGATTCGCATAGTACGCACAGAAGACGAGCCAAAACCGGTATTAATGAGTACGTTTTCAATTTCTGATATTCAAGCAGAAGCAATTTTAGATACTAAGTTGCGTAATTTAGCGCGCTTAGAAGAAATGAAAATTCGTGCCGAAATTGATGAGTTAAGTGCCGAAAAAGAAAAACTAGAAACCCTATTAAGCTCAGAACGCCGCATGAGAACACTGGTTAAAAAAGAGTTGATTGCCGATGCAGAACAATATGGTGATGATCGCCGTTCACCGATTGTGAATGCGGAAGCAGCTAAAGCATTAGAGGAATCTGATTTAATGCCGGCAGATCCAGTGACAATAGTGATGTCAAAAATGGGGTGGGTACGCTCAGCAAAAGGCCTCGATGTTGATGTTGAAACCTTGAGTTATAAATCGGGTGATGATTATCAAGCGTCAGCAAGAGGAAAAAGTAATCAAACGGTTGTTTTTATAGATTCAACAGGGCGTAGCTACTCATTATCGGCTCATACACTGCCGTCAGCAAGAGGTCAGGGTGAGCCACTAACCGGGCGCTTTAAATCAGCACAAGGTGCTGAGTTTCAACATGCTCTAATGGCAAAAGAAAGCGATGTGTTTTTATTGTCGACATCATTTGGTTATGGCTTTTTGTGTCAATTTAGCGATATGGTCACGCGTAGTAAAAATGGCAAGGCACTCATATCAGTGCCTCAAGGGGCAAAAGTATTACCGCCTGTTAAAGTCAGCCAAAGTGAATTTGAAACCATTATTGCCGTCACCAGTGAAGGTTATTTAGGGCAAATAGCTCTCACAGAACTGCCCCAGCTATCGAAGGGTAAGGGTAATAAAATAATCGGCATACCGCCTGCAAAATTAAAATCGGGTGAAGAAAGCTTAATTCATATTACAACCTTAGAAGCCCAGCAAAAGCTAACGTTGCATGTGGGTAAAAAACATAAATCTATGAGCCCAAGTGAGTTATCAGAGTATTTGATGGAACGTGGAAAGCGCGGTAAAAAATTACCACGTGGATATACCAATATTCATCAATTAGAATTATTGGATTAACGCGAGTGACGAGAGAAGTGATGATAAAATTTGTATGTTTATGTATTCTGGTTTTTATCAGTAAACCCATTCTTGCTTATGAGACCGTTGAGCAAGATATGCCTTCTGGCGAAACGTTAAATATCACCAAGTTCAAAGGCGATGGTGATACTTTAATTTTATGGATTCCTTCAGAGCGTGGTTATCGTAAAGGCTCTTTGCCAGTCACTATTGAGTTAGGTGATTCAGGGATCGATGTGCATGTCGTTGATGTGCATTCTAGTTATATGATACAAACGGGCAATCGTAGCTTTGAAAAATTTGAAAACGAGGATTTACTAGAACTTATTAAGCAATATCAAGCGCAAGGGTTTAAAGAGATCTTCTTCAAATCATCGGGAAGAGGGGCTGTTGTTGCTTTGCAAGTGGCTAGAGATTGGCAATTAAAGTACCCTAAAAGCGTATTGTTGAAGGGCTTTGTTTTTACACACCCTCACTTTATAGAAGGACGTCCTGAAATAGGCACGCAAGCAGACTATGTCCCTATCTCTAAAATGACCAATTTACCGGTGTATTTATTTCAGCCAGAATTTTCAACAAAATATGCGCGTAGCCAAGAAATTGCTAAGCAATTAAAACAAGGCGGAAGCTCAGTATTTATTCATGTGTTAAAAGGTGTGAATGGCGGCTTTTATATGCGGGATGAAGACACACTGTCTGACATTAATCTGGATGCTAAAGGGCTTTTTGCAGGGCAAATTAGTCATGCCATTAATTTGTTACGTACCTTGCCAAGTGTCGTAGGGGCTGCCTATTCAGTACAGACAATAGAAAAAGAAAAAACATCCAGTTTTCGTTCATCACAGCTTTATCCTTATAAAGGCAATAGTCAGCCGCCAGTCACAAAACTTAAAACACTTGATGGTAAAGACTTTGATCTAAGCTCTATTAAAGATGAGGTTATTTTAGTTAATTTTTGGGCAACATGGTGCGGCCCATGTATTGAAGAAATTCCTTCTTTAAATCGTTTAGTCGCACGCCTTAAAGATCAGCCCTTTCGGGTGGTCGCCGTGAATATTGGTGAAACACCTGAAGCAATCAATGCGTTTTTACTAAAGTTGGGTGAAACAGGCATACAGCTTGATTTTCCAGTATTGTTAGATGAAAAAGGAAAGTCAGTGAGAGATTGGAAAGTATATGCCTATCCATCAAATTATCTCATTGATAGAAAGGGTAAAATTCGTTATGCCTATCGCGGCGCTTTAGAATGGGATGCCCCCAATATTGTTGAAACCATAGAAGATTTGTTTTAGCGGGTTAGTGTGCAGAGAATACTGGCTCTATGAATCAGTATTCCCCCAAATCTTAGCAACAGCTCTTTCATTGCCTAGAGAACCAATAATAAAACTAAGAATCCCTATTGAGCTAAAAATTAATACAGGAAAGTAATACCCAATGTCTTCGCCTTGGGCCATAAAAAATACAATCGTGGCTAATCCATTAAATAAAAAACCAATGACGATTAAAATGACTCGATGAGATTTTTCGTATCTATATTCACTAGAGCCAGACTCGAAAGGGTTCAAGATAAAGGAAAATAAGGTTCTTAAGGATTTTTTCATAATGTATTGCGTGTCGTTATTTTGAATTGTTGAAAGAGATAATTAAGGGTTGCTCAATTTCTTTTAACTATACATCAATATTATATAAAGCATTGTGCTTCATTTTAGGGCTGTTTTTTTAAATATTAAAAATTGTTGGTAGATAAAACTTATGGGACTTCATCTTCGCTTCCTTTATAATCCCCCTCGTTAAAAACGAGGTCTATTTGTGGCAAATCTTAAATATAAACGTCTTTTGGTAAAACTTAGTGGCGAAGCGTTGATGGGGCAATTTGAATTTGGTATTGATCCTGTCATCATTAAAAAAATATCGAAAGAAATAAAAGCGTTGCATGATGAAGGTATTGAGCTTGGTTTAGTTGTCGGTGGTGGCAATATCTTTCGTGGTGCAGGCCTTGCAGAAGCCGGTTTAGACCGCGTGACAGGTGATCATATGGGGATGCTTGCAACGGTTATGAATGCATTAGCGCTTAAAGACGGCTTAGAGAAAGAGGGTGTTAAAGTGAGTGTGATGTCTGGTTTACGCATGGAAGAAGTGTGTGATTTATTTACCCAGCGTGATGCAAGACAAAAAATTAGCCAAGGTGAAATTGTTATCTTTTCTGCAGGCACGGGCAGCCCCTATTTTACAACAGATACCGGTGCTAGTTTACGTGCCATTGAAATTCAAGCCGACATGATGGTGAAGGCGACAAAAGTAAATGGTATTTACGATAAAGACCCTGCCAAATTTGATGATGCCGTTAAATACGAAACTTTAAGTTTTGATGATGCTATCGATCAGCGTTTAGGTGTGATGGATATAACCGCTATGGTGATGTGTCATGATAATAATATGACTGTGGCAGTTTGTGATATGAATGAAAAAGACAGTTTGCTGCGTTTAGCCAAAGGCGAAAATAGCGGCACGATTGTGACATGATTTAGCTAATCCAATTTAGGTAATACAAAATATGATTAATGATGTAAAAGATGATGCTTTAGTTCGTATGAATAAAAGTATAGATGCCTTTAAAGTTGAGCTCACAAAAATTAGAACAGGTCGCGCTCATACCAGTTTACTGGATCATGTGACAGTTGATTTTTATGGCAGTGAAGTGCCGCTTAGCCAAGCTGCAAATTTATCAGTTGAAGATGCAAGAACACTGTCAGTAACACCTTGGGATAAAACCATGGTGGCACCGATAGAAAAAGCCATTATGAAATCTGATTTAGGTTTAAACCCTTCAACAGCAGGCACGGTGATTCGTGTGCCCATGCCGCCATTAACGGAAGAGCGTCGTATTAGCTTAGTTAAAGTGGTCAAGGAATTGGCCGAAAATGCGCGCGTTGCCGTGCGTAACATTCGCCGTGATGCTAATGGTGATTTAAAAGATTACCAAAAAGAAAAAGACATTTCTGAAGATGATGAACATAAAGGCCAGGATATGATTCAAAAGATCACTGATGAATCAACGGCTAAAATTGAAAATCTTTTTAAAGTTAAAGAAAAAGAGTTAATGGAAATTTAATTTTAGTTTATGTCTGAAAAATCTATTCCTCAACACATTGCCATTATTATGGATGGCAATGGTCGATGGGCAAAAAAACGTATGATGCCTCGTACTTATGGGCATAAAAAAGGCGTTGATGCGACACGCCGTAGCATCGCTTACTTTGCTCAAGCAGGCGTTAAGCACTTAACGCTTTTTGCTTTTAGTAGTGAAAATTGGTCGCGCCCTAAAGATGAAGTGACTACCCTAATGAGTTTGTTTGTGAGTTCATTGCAAAAAAACACCGAAGAATTAGACAGCAAAGGCATTCGTATACGTTTTATTGGTGACCGAACCGCTTTTTCGAGTCGATTAATTGAGCAAATAGAAGCGTCGGAGCAACAAACTAAAGATAATCAATTAATGACACTCAACATTGCAGCTAATTATGGTGGTCAATGGGATATTATTCAGGCGGTTCAAGCATTAGCTGCCCAAGTTAAATCTGGTGATTTAGAGCCCAGTGATATTAGTAACGAGCGTTTAGAATCACAACTGAGTTTGGCCGATTCACCTCATCCCGATTTGTTTATTCGTACGGGTGGAGAACAGCGCATTAGTAATTTTTTATTATGGCAAATTGCTTACAGCGAGCTGTATTTTAGTCAGCAATTATGGCCTGACTTTGATGAGGCAGAAATGGCAAACGCTCTAGAGAGCTTTAGTTCTCGTCAACGACGTTTTGGTAAAACAGGTGAGCAATGTTAATCCCTAG
>CAYZQE010000030.1:12787-18894 GCA_964480635.1 uncultured Gammaproteobacteria bacterium
ATTGTTTTAATTGCTTCACTATTTTGGTTCGGCATTATTGTTATGTTGTTTATGTACCGTTCTGATACAAAATGGACAGTCACCCATAAAGTCTTTCATGGGGTCTTAGGCTTAAGCTTATTGTTTGTCAGCTTTCATAGTTTATTGTTTTTACATTCTAATTTTGCTGATGGCGGCTGGTTTTTATTATATGTCATGAGTATTGTTTGGGTAGCAGACATTGGAGCCTATTTTAGTGGTAAGAAATTTGGGCAACGAAAATTAGCACCAACTATCAGCCCAGGTAAAAGTATTGAAGGGGTCATTGGTGGCCTTGTTTTAAATATATTTTGGTCGTGGTTGGTGTTTAGCTATTTCTTCCAGTGGGACATGACACTTAGTGAGTTTATGTTAATCAGCGTGGTTACTAGCTTAATTTCGGTGGCTGGCGATTTATACGAAAGTGTTTTAAAACGCCAAGCAGGGATGAAAGATAGTGGTAAATTATTGCCTGGACACGGCGGTTTACTAGATCGCCTTGATAGTGTGATTGCTGCGGCACCTGTTTTTGTTTTCGGCCTTTTTATAGTGGGCGCCGTATAAACAATGGAACACATAACCATATTAGGTTCCACCGGTTCTATTGGGACGAGCACATTAGATGTTATTGCCCGTCATCCAGAAAAATTTAAAGTCTTTGCGTTAACCGCACATACTAGTGTAAGACGATTGTTTGAACAGTGTGTCGCTTTTAAACCAGCCTATGCCGTATTAGCAAACGAGTCTTTAGCTAAAGAATTAACGGGTTTATTAAAGGATGCTGCGGTCAAGACTGACGTATTGTTCGGTGAGCAAGCCTTATGTGATGTATCAAGTACTGATGAAGTTGATACCGTCATGGCAGCTATTGTAGGTTCTGTTGGTTTATTACCTACCTTAAGCGCCGTTTATAAAGGTAAAAAAATTCTGCTGGCTAATAAAGAATCACTGGTTATGTCGGGTGATATTTTTATGCAGGCAGTGACAGACAATAAGGTCACTTTACTGCCTATTGATAGTGAACATAATGCCATTTTTCAATGTTTACCAGCAGGTTATCATTGTGGCTCATCGGCTAAAGGGATTACTCAATTATTACTGACAGGCTCGGGTGGGCCATTTAGAGAGCGTGATATAACGACTTTTGCCTCTATCACTCCAGAGGAAGCGATAGCGCACCCGAATTGGAGCATGGGGCCTAAAATTTCAGTCGACTCAGCAACCATGATGAACAAGGGTTTAGAGCTTATTGAAGCATGCTGGTTATTTGATATTGCTGAGACAGACATCCAAATTGTCCTTCATAAACAAAGTATCATTCATTCTATGGTTGCCTACGAAGATGGCAGTGTGCTTGCTCAAATGGGTAATCCTGATATGCGTACACCCATCGCCCATGCGATGGCTTGGCCTGAACGAATCGAAAGTGGAGTGGAACCATTAGACTTATTTGCAGTCAAAAATCTCGATTTTAGTCAAGCAGATGAACAGCGTTTTCCGTGTTTACGTTTGGCAAGAGAAGCCATGAGTGCCGGTGGTAGCCGAATGATTCAATTGAATGCAGCCAATGAAATTGCCGTCGATTATTTTTTGAAAAATAAACTAAAATTTACCGACATCGCTCATGTTATTCAACATACCTTAGATGATTTAGAGAATAAGCCCGTGCCCACATTAGATGACATTATCGAACAAGATAAAGTAACACGCCAATTTGTCGAATCAATTATTTCAAGCCTATGATTTCATTTCTTTACAGTATTTTTGGTTTTATTGCCGCAATAGCGGTATTGGTTACCATTCATGAATTTGGTCATTACTGGGTGGCTAAAAAAATGGGCGTTAAGGTATTAAAGTTTTCTGTTGGTTTTGGTAAGCCTTTATGGAAAAAAGTGGCGGGGCCAGATCAAACAGAATATGTCATTGCCGCTATTCCATTGGGTGGTTATGTGAAAATGTTGGATGAGCGTGAAGGTAACGTTGCCGAGCATGAAAAACACAGAGCTTTTAATCAAAAATCAGTTTACAAGCGTTTTGCGATTGTCGCTGCGGGCCCAATATTTAATTTCTTATTTGCGATAGTCACTTATTGGTTGTTATTTATGGTTGGCATTGCAGGTATAAAACCAATTATTGGTGAAATCACTCCAAATAGCATCGCAGATAAAGCTGGGTTACAGTCCGAGCAGTTAATAGTTGCGATTAATGGTAAAGCTATTCAGTCTTGGGGTTCAGCACGATTTAATCTATTACAACAATCGATAGATGCCGAAAAAGTTGAAATAACCATTCAACAAGATGGGTCGAATATTCAATCTATAAAAACATTAGATGTCAGTAACTTAAACTTATTAAAAGAACAAACAGATTTTTTTGAATTGCTTGGCTTGTCTACTTGGCGGCCAAAAATAGCGCCCGTTATAGCCGCAGTGACTGAAGGTGGTGCGGCGCAAAGAGCAGGTTTTAAAGCAGCGGATAAAATATTATCCATTGATGGCATTGCCATAACCGATATTAATTTATGGGTAAAAACAATAAGAGCTTCTGCGGGACAGGAAATAGCAGTGACTGTATTGAGAAATGGGCAACAAGTCATTTTAACGCCCATCCCTGATATTAAAATTAGTAACGATAAAACCTATGGCTTTTTAGGGGTACAAAATAAAATAGATATCCCCGACGATATTCGTGAAAAAATGTCTATTACAGAGCGTTATTCACCCGTTGATGCTTTAGCAGAAGGGGTTTCACGTACTTGGCAAATGTCTTGGCTCGTGTTAAAAACGTTAGGAAAACTAGTGGTGGGTGAAGCCTCCATTAAAAACTTAAGTGGGCCAATAACAATTGCTCAATATGCAGGTGCATCTGCTCAAGTTGGTTTAGAAACCTTCTTAACGTTTATGGCATTAATCAGTATTAGTTTAGGGGTAATGAATTTATTACCTATACCTGTTTTGGATGGCGGTCATTTATTTTATTATCTCATAGAAATAGTGAAAGGTAGCCCCGTCAGTGAACAAGTAGAAATTATGGGGCAAAAGGTGGGTTTGTTTTTATTGTTGTGTTTTATGTCTATTGCTATTTATAACGATATTATACGACTAGTCGGTTAAACATTAGGTTTTAAAATTGAATATACGTGTACTTTTAATATTGTGGCTTATGCCATTATCTCTTTTTGCATCAGGCTTTGTGGTTGATGAGATTTTACTTTCTGGTAATAAAAAAATATCTGATGGTACTGTCTTTAATTATTTAACCCTTAAAAAAGGTGATTATTTAGATGATACAAGCAGTATTAAAATTATTAAATCACTCTACAAAACTGGTTTTTTTAATAGTATAGAAATTCAAAGAGAAGGTGATACTGCTTTGTTTATTTTTGATGAACGGCCTTCAATTAAAGACATAAATATTGAAGGTAATAAAGCAATCGACGATGAAGCCATGACCAATGCTTTATCAGAGCTTGGTATCAGTAAGGGAAAGTTATTTAATCGCTCTGTTTTAGATAAAATTGAGCAAGAATTGAAGCAGCTTTATTACTCAATGGGTAAGTACTCTGTGAAAATTGATTCAAAAGTTGAGTCGGCTGGCGAAGGTTTAATTATTATTGATTTAAAAATATCAGAAGGTGTTCCTGCCAAAGTTAGAGATATCAATATTACGGGAAATACCATATTTAGTGATGATGAATTACTCGATGATTTTTCGACGACAATTCCTTCTCAGTCGATCTTTGGCAGTTCAGATGATTATTCCCAAGCCAAAATAGCGGGCGATCTTGATGGCATAAAATCACGGTATTTAGATAACGGATATTTAGAATTTGACATTGATTCATCGCAAGTAACGATAAGCCCAGATAGAAAAGACATTAATATTGCGGTTAATATTATAGAAGGAGAACAGTTCTCTATTAGTGAGATTAAATTAAGTGGTGAATTCGTCGTTGATAAAAAAGACTTGATGGTTTTAATTCCTTTTAAAGCTGGGGACATCTTTTCTCGAAAGCAAGTGACTTCAGTGGTTAGGAATTTGACTAAACGTTTAGGTGTATCAGGTTATGCTTTTGCTAGTGTTAATGCCATTCCTAATACTAATAAAAAAGAAAAAACTGTCGCTCTTAACTTTATTATAGATCCTGGTCAAAAGATGAATGTTCGTTTCATTACTTTTAAAGGTAATGATAAAACAGCTGATAATGTTTTAAGAAGAGAAATGAGGCAATTAGAATCTGCGCCATTTTCTTCATCAAAAGTTGACCGTTCTAAAGTTAGATTACAAAGGTTAAAGTTTATTTCAACGGTCAACATTCGGTTTGCACGTGTCAAAGGTGAGCCAGATCAAATGGATTTGTTAGTGTCGGTAGCAGAGCGATTTTCAGGAAATTTAACAATAGGTTTAGGGTATTCTGAAGCACAAGGGGCATTACTTAATTTGGGTTTAGCGCATGATAATGTGTTTGGAAGCGGTAAACGAATCGCTATAGATATTAATAATGGCGATGCCCAGAAAAAATATAAATTTAGTTACACTAACCCTTACCATACAACTGACGGCATTAGTCGAGGCTTCTCATTTAGTTTTACAGAGACAGATGCTTCTGGCTTAAATATTTCAAATTATATTCAGGATCAAGGTAAAATATCAGTTAATTATGGATTTCCATTTTCAGAATACAATACCCTGCGCCTAAGCTTGGGTTTGCAATTAGATAAATTATCATTATCAGAATTTACAGCAGATGAAGTATTTGACTTCATTATTGCAAACAATGATGCCTTTACGAGTGCGACAGATAAAAGCACTATTAGAGAAGAAGAATATCAAACCGCATTCATTGCCAGTAGTTTTAGTTTAGACACTAGAAATCGATCACTTTTCCCAGATAATGGCTCATTACATCGATTCTCTTTAGAGCTGCATGGTGGCGATTTAGATTATTATAAAATCGGCTATAGAAACCAGTTTGTGTTTCCATTTTTAGCTGAAACTACATTCTCATTCAAAACTAAACTGGGTTTTGGCGATGGTTATAATGAAACCAGTGACCTACCTTTTTATGAAAAGTATTATGCTGGTGGGGTTCGCTCGGTACATGGTTATGATGTAAATAGTTTAGGGCCTGAAGATTCTAAAGGTTTGCCTTTTGGTGGGAATTATCAAGTTATTTTAAATGCTGAAGTGCTTTTTAAAGTAGAATCCATCAGTGATCCAAAGACATTTCGTGTCGGTTTTTTTTATGATGCTGGAAATGTGTTTGCAAAATCCAGTGATGTGCATCTTAGAGACTTAAAATCGTCATATGGCTTATCAGCAAAGTGGTTTTCACCGATTGGACCTATTGAATTTAGTTATTCATTCCCAATTAACCCTTCAGATGATGATAGGACTAAAAACTTTCAATTTACGTTAGGTGCAAGTTTTTAAAGCTCCTTTGATTAATGGAATTAAAAGATAGGTCAACCATAGTTTTTTCTTTATACTAAGAACATGATAAGAAAAATTATTCCAATGCAGTTAGCTAAAGCTTTAGTGTTATGCGTCACTGTCATCACTTCGGGTGGCGTGTGGGGGCAAGAGGTTTATAAAATTGGCTTTGTTAATACAGGCAAAGTTTTAAAGTATGCCCCACAAGCGTTAGCAGTAGAAAAACGCTTAAAAGATGCCTTCTTGTCTCGTGATAAAGCGTTAAAAGAAAAACAGCAAGAACTTCTTCTGTTAGAAACAAAAATTAAGGTGGGCTCTTTAACGCCTGTTGAAAAAAGAAAGCTAGAGCGAGAATATCGTTTAAAAGTAAGCCAATTAAAATTTGAACAACAAGAATTTAAAGAAGACCAAAACCTAAAACGTAATGAAGAAATAAGATTATTGCAAAATAGTATTGCCAAAGTACTGACAAAAATTGGCGATGAACAGCAGTTTGATTTAATTCTGACTGAAGGTGTTACCTATGTTTCAGAAAAAATTGAAATAACAAATATGGTTATTGACGCTCTTAAAAAGGAACTTGAACTACCGCAAGAAAAATAATTAATGATGTTAACGTTGAGCAAAATTGCTGAACTGACGGCAACAGAATATAC
>CAYZQE010000030.1:18994-24989 GCA_964480635.1 uncultured Gammaproteobacteria bacterium
CATGCTGTCATCGAAAAAAATGTTGTTTTAGGTGATGGTGTTACTATTGGTGCAGGCTCTATTATTGAGCGTGATGTGGTTATAAAGAAGGGCACATTGATACACTCTAAAGTCGTTGTTTGTCATGGTTCTTTGATAGGTAAAAACTGTATTATGCATCCGGGGGTTGTCATTGGCTCTGATGGGTTTGGTTTAACTAAACATGGCCAATCATGGATTAAAATACCTCAAATTGGTAAAGCTATTATTATGGATAATGTTGAGATTGGAGCAAATTCAACCATTGATCGCGGTGCTTTAGATGACACTATTATTCATAATGGGGTTAAATTAGATAACCAAATTCAAATTGCACATAATGTGGAAATTGGTGAAAATACTGCAATGGCAGCCTGTGTAGGGATTGCAGGCAGTGCAAAAATTGGCAAAAATTGTCAAATTTCAGGCGCTGTCGTCATCTTAGGTCATTTATCAGTTGCAGATGACGTCGTGGTGACTGCAATGTCTTTAGTCACAAAATCTATTAAGCAAGCTGGGGTGTATTCATCTGGCACGCCGCTGTTAGAAAATAAACAGTGGCACAAAAGTAATGTGCGTTATAAACAATTAGATGACTTATCAAAAACCATCAAAAATTTAGAGAAGAGGAGTTAGACTTTATGCCAGGTTTCGATATATATACAGTGATGAACCATTTACCTCATCGCTACCCATTTTTATTGGTTGATAAAGTCATTGATTGTGAACCCGGTAAAACCTTAAAAGCATTAAAAAATGTTAGCTTTAATGAGCCTTTTTTTCAAGGCCACTTTCCGGGACAGCCCATCATGCCCGGTGTGTTAGTCATTGAGGCACTCGCTCAAGCAACGGGCCTATTATCTTTTTGTACCATGGCTGAAGAAGACGCTAAAGATAAGTTATATATGTTAGTGGGTATTGATAAGGCTCGCTTTCGTGGTCAGGTTGGGCCTGGCGACCAACTGATTCTTGATGTTACTCTAAATCGAAATATGCGTGGCATGTGGATGTATACCGCTAAAGCTTTTGTTGATGATAAGCTCGTTGTTAACTGTGAGCTTATGTGCTCTGCCCAAAATAACAAAACATAAAAGGCGACTTGTTATGATTCATTCAACTGCCATTATTGATCCATCAGCACTAATTGCCGATGACGTAGAGATTGGGCCTTATTCAATAATTGGAGCCGATGTAATTATTGGGGAAGGTTGTATTATTAAATCCCACGTTATTATTAATGGTCCCTCTACGTTTGGTAAAAATAACATTGTCTATCAATTTTCATCGTTGGGTGAAGCACCACAAGATTTAAAGTTTAAGGGTGAAAAAACAACATTAGAAGTCGGTGACAATAATACCATCAGAGAGTATTGCACGTTTAATCGCGGTACGGGAGATGGCAACAAAAAGACCATTATTGGAAGTAATAATTTGTTTATGGCCTATTGTCATGTAGCGCACGATTGTGTCGTCGGTGATGACACAGTTTTTGCGAATGCAGCATCTATTGCAGGTCATGTGACTGTTGGTAATATGGCCATATTAGGCGGTTTTACTTCGGTTCATCAGTTTACAAAGATAGGTAAGCAAGCTTTTACAGGGCTAGGTTCTGTCGTAACGGCCGATATCCCGCCTTTTTGTATTGCTGCTGGTAATAGAGCAAAGACATCAACGCTGAATAAAAAAGGATTACAACGCAAAGGTTTTTCGGATGAGTGCATAAGGGCATTGCATAAAGCTTTTCGCTTACTGTTGAAATCTAAAAAAACAAGAGAAGATGCCTTAATAGAGTTAAAACCACTAATGGCAGAGTTTAGCGAGGTAAATTACTTTGTTGAATTTATCGTCAATAGTGAACGTGGCATTGCCCGTTAGTGGCTTGGTTAGCGTTAGACGCCAGTACTGAAGCCTGTGCTGTAGGCATTAAAACAGACGAAGGTGAAATCTTTGAAGCATTTGAAATAGCACCCAGACGGCATACTGAATTACTGCCTAAAATGTTAGATTCTGTACTTAGTGAATCATGCATTAGTAAACAAACACTCAAAGGTTGTGTCATTGGTATAGGCCCCGGTGCTTTTACTGGAATTCGTATCGGAGTAGCAACCATTCAAGGAATTGCTTTGGGTTTAAATATTCCTTGTTATGCGGTGTCATCTTTACGAGCAATTGCACAACAATCAATTAAAGGTTCAAATTTTTCAGGTTCAGTATTAGCATGTATAGATGCACGAATGGAAGAAATTTATTTTGCCGAATATGCTGTGTCATCTTCTCAAAAGACGCAGCTAGTGGGCGATGAACGACTGGTTGCTAATGATGAATTTACATTGCCTGAGGCGTGCAAAAAAGTAGCAGGAAGCGGTGTTGACTGCATTAAGCACCGATTGTCAGAAGGTATTGATACTCAGATGAATTGTTATCCGACCGCAAGTGCATTGTTTGCAATATTTTCAAACAATGCACTAAGCCCTGTTGCTGCAGAAAAATTAATGCCTTCTTATATTCGTAATCAAGTGACCCACCAACATAAAAAATCATAGTGTTAAAAGCAGTATGATCGTGTTATTCATCTAGCGAATAAGCCGCGCAAAAAAACCGGTTAGGTATGTTATGCTATCTGCAATTTTTTATGAGTGAAATTTGATGTCAAAAAAACTTAAAATCGCAGTCATAGGTGTTGGGCACCTAGGTAAATGGCATGCGGATAAATATGCAGCACATGCTGATTGTGAATTAGTCGCTGTGGTAGATACTGACCTTAAAACAGCTCAAGAGATTGCTGATAAATACAATGCACAAGCCAGCACTGATTATAAAGAAATTTTAAAAAAAGTTGATGCAGTTAGTCTTGTCGTACCGACCAGCTATCATTTTGCTATTGCAAAAGAATGTTTGTTAGCAGGCGTACATTGTTTGGTTGAAAAGCCAATCACTGAAACCTTAGAAGAAGCTCAAGAATTAGTCAGTATTGCTCGTAAACAAAATTTAGTGCTACAAGTAGGGCACATTGAACGTTTTAACCCAGTGATGCAAGGTATTGTCAAAGACTTGAGTGAACCAGAGTTTATTGAATCAACTCGTTTAGCCCCATTTACACCGAGAGCTTCTGATGTGAGTGTTATTCTAGATTTAATGGTTCACGATATTGATATTATTTTAGATCTTATTAGCAGTCCGATCAAACAGATGTCGGCCAGTGGGATTTCTGTCTTAACCAATGAAATTGATATTGCCAATGCACGAATCGAATTTGAAAATGGTTGTGTTGCCAATGTAACGGCCAGCCGTATTAGCCGTAAAAGCGAACGGAAATTACGCATTTTTCAAAAGAATGCTTATATTTCAGCCGATTTTCAAGACAAAATAGTGGCTGTTAACCGCCCAAGTAGTGAAATCACTGACAATGGATTTCCAGAGATTGAATATTTGGAAAAAACCTTTGATGACACAGATGCATTGAACCTAGAAGTGATAGATTTTGTACGAGCTATTAGGACAGGAACAAAGCCCAAAGTCAGTGGCGAAGATGGACTGCGTGTCTTAGAAACAGCCTTAGCAATAACCCAATTAATAAACGGTAAATAATATGTCTATCCCTATGGTTGACCTAAAAGGTCAGTATGAATCTCTAAAATCAGAAATTGATAGTGCCATCATTCAAGCATTGGGTGAAACACGCTATATTTTGGGTCCAAATGTTCAAGCTTTTGAGCAAGAAGCCGCCGATTATTTAGGCGTTAAACACGCGATAAGTTGTGCGTCGGGAACCGATGCATTACACCTAGCGTTATTAGCTGCGGGCATTAAAGCGGGCGATGAAGTGATTACAACAGCATTTACCTTTATTGCGACAGCTGAAGCCATTTGTTATGTAGGCGCGACCCCTGTTTTTGTTGATATTAATGAAGACACATTAAACATTGATGTTGAACAAATTAAACTCGCCATCACCGATAAAACTGCCGCTATTTTGCCCGTGCATATTTTTGGGCAAGCAGCCGATATGACTGAAATAATGGCTTTAGCAAAAGATAATGATTTAAAAGTGATTGAAGATTGTGCGCAGTCTTTTGGCAGTCAATATAAAGGTACTATGACTGGTGGTATTGGAGAGGTCGGTGCGTTTAGTTTTTTTCCGAGCAAAAACTTGGGTTGCTTTGGCGATGGCGGTTTAATTTCTGTTAACTCTGATGAGATAGCTGAAAAAATTAAAATTTATAGAAACCATGGTAGCAGTAAACAGTATCATCATGATGTGATTGGTTATAACAGCCGTTTAGATGAGCTACAAGCGGTTATTTTACGCATTAAAATGAAACGTATTGATGAATATAATCAAAATCGCTTACGTGTGGCGAAGCTTTATAATTCTTTGTTAGCGGTCGACTCAAGCATTAAAACACCTCGTATTCCAACGGATCGTGACCATGTTTTTCATCAATATACGGTGTTAAGCAGTCAGCGTGATGTCATAAAAGAACATGTTTTGGCTCAAGATATTTCGTGTGCGGTCTATTATCCAGTGCCTTTACATCAACAAAAAGCATTTTCACATTCAAAAACGGTTTCTCTGCCAGTGACAGAGGATGTTTCACGTCGTTGTGTTTCATTTCCAGTCTTTCCTGAAATGACAAACGAACAGGTTGAAAGTGTTTGTCAGGCAATTTTGGCTGCGAAATAAGCATTTAAGATGCCAAGTTACTCTACTAATTTAGTTTACCCTTACGGTACACCTTCAATAAAGGGGCGCTTAAAAACAAACCTCAATGATTTTAAAGTGTATGAAGAACTCGGTTTTGAGCCTACGGGAGAAGGTGAACACTTATATCTCTTGATCGAAAAAGAAGATACGACAACCGATAGTGTTAATCAGGCTTTGGCTAGGCACTATGGCATAAAACCATATCATATCGCTGACTGTGGTTTAAAAGATGCTAAAGCAATTACTCGGCAATGGTTTAGTGTGCATTTACCCGGCTATAAAGGTTTTCCTGACGACCCTATTAGTGATGACTTTAAAGTATTAAGAAGAGACTGGTCGCTTAAAAAATTAAAAAAAGGAGCCCATAAAGGCAACAAGTTTCAAATTACTGTAAGAGGTGTTATTGGTAATGAAGAGCGTGCTATCAAACAGTTAGAACTGATTAAAAAATCAGGATTCGCCAATTATTTTGGCGAACAACGCTTTGGTAAAGGGCAACGCAATGTTGACAATGCAATGGATGCTTTTACTCATGGTAAAAAACTAAGCCGCTCTAAAAAATCTTTATATTTATCATCATTACGTAGTTTTTTATTTAATAAAATCCTAACCAAACGTTTAGAAGAGCATAATTGGCTAACACCCATAGAGGGTGATTGTTATATGTTGAATGGCACACGCTCTACATTTTGTGATGAAATAAGCGATGACATTAATCGGCGCTATCTAGAATGTGATATTCATGCCATTGTGAGTTTAGCAGGAGAAGGTGAAGGCTTAATGTCGCAAGTTGCTTTAGACATTGAGCAACAGGTTATGGAAAACCAAGTCGACATGGTTAATATTCTTATTGCTCAAGGATTAAAAAAGGATAAACGAGCGATAAGACAAATGATTAATAATTTGTCTTATGAATTTAATGATGATGTACTAGAGTTGCGTTTTTACTTACCAAAAGGGTGTTATGCAACAACACTTATTAAGCACTTTTGTGACTATTAATTAACCCTGTTCCCAAGGTAAACCTTCAAATCGCCATCCAGCCTCAGTCCCTCGGTGATGATGATCATCTAAATCACCTTCAAAACCATCTAGAATATTAAAAACATTTCGAATGCCGCCTTTATAAAGCTCTAATCCTGCATCTAGTGAGCGAACACCGCTGCGACAAATGAGAAGTATGGGAATACCCTTAGCCTCATTGTTTCTAATAATGCCACCTAAGCTTAAATTTCTTACATCGGTAATAAAGTTAGGGTTTTTTACCCAATC
>CAYZQE010000031.1:0-24649 GCA_964480635.1 uncultured Gammaproteobacteria bacterium
GGCAGAAGCTTATCGTGTCGCGGCTATCAATGGATTGCAAAAATTATTTTAGATCATTATAAAATTAAAATAAGGATTGAATATATTAAAGCTCATTCAGAAACAAGTTCTTCTGAATGAGCTTTAATATCGAGTTGAGTTTACTTTTTTAATCTACGACGAAATACTAAACCAGAAAGCCCTAAGCCCAATAAGACTAAAATTGAGGGTTCTGGAACAGAGTTATTATTGTCAATTGGTTGGAAGCTATCTTTATATTGCCAACTAAGAATGTCATGGTTGCCATAATCGGCACCAGTACCACTGGTAAAGCCAATGTAGGCATCGTCTTGACCTAAAATACTGGATAGGTTGAGTGCTCTACTTAATAATGAAAATTCTGATCTTATACCGGTTAGGTTTGCACGAACTTCAAGGTTCGTTCCATCGTAGTCAATCCAAGCGTGCCAAACTTCTTCATTATCAAAGCGGGGTAAAACACCAACGGTATTAGCTGAGCCACTACCATGATTTACACTTCCATTAATGTCTATGCCTATATGGTTTGAATCGGGGTCATTGTTCCCTGTATTACACCATGTGTCGAATTCTACGCCAACACTGCTGCCTATTCCTGCATAACCAATACCTTGACCCGATCCGCCAATGCTGGAACTAACTGATTGAGCAACAAACACTAAGCCATCAGCCCCAGAATCGGAGTTGCAATCAAAAACACTTCCACCGGGATCAGTAATTCTAAAAGTAAAATATGTGCTAAAAGTAGCTGCATTAATGGTTGCGGAGCTAAAAGCACTTCCAGATTGGCTGAATGTCGCACCAGTCAGGCGTAATACATCTCCATCAGCCGTATTTACTTGGCTTGCTGATCCATTAATAGTTAATAATGATGTGTCTGAAAAGTCATCAAAGTTGATTGTTGTTGCTTGGGATAGAGTGCTTAAGCTCGTTAGAGCTAGTGCGCTGATAATTTTATTCATACTTATATATCCTTATTGTGTTTAATAAACACAATATAGAAAGCAATTATTGTGCCTTTACTATAAAGTAGTTTAGTATCAATGGTGTTTGTTTTTTTTTGTCTATTGCCTCCGGATATTTGTAAAAAAACATTACAAATATCCGGAGGAGTGTCAATTTTTTTTACGGTTAAAGCAATATTATCCAATATTCAAGGGGTCAAGTCAGCTTGATTTTCTCAATTTAAGCTGTTATTCCACGTCAACCAATGCTAGGCCTGGCAAGCAAAATACAATCCGCTACTTTGCAGAAACAACCTTTAGCTGCCCCACAATGGCAGAGGCTTATCGTGTTGCTGCTATTAATGGATTGCAAAAATTATTTTAAATCCTCTTTAATGTGGCTCCTTTTGCTTACTTTTGATATTTCTTACCCTTATTAATTAATTTGTTTTCAATACTTTCTCCCTCAAGATTCCTTACACTTAATAATTAACTTTAACTTCCCCTTGTTAATTAATGTTTTCATTGAAGTTAATCTTTTTGGCTTAAATTATCTTCCTAAGCCTTTGTTTCCGTTGAATAAATGTTTTTTTCCTAGGTGCTAATTTGCTTGCAAAAGTGAGTTGCGGGGAGCAAAATGTGTCATTAGGTGGGTATAAGTGTCATTTTGTGGCAAATAAAAAAGTTTTGACCAGAGATTTACGATAAGTAAAGGGCGATGAAAAAATTTAGAGGGGTTTCACAGTTATCATTAGATGCGAAGGGGCGAATTATGCTTCCAGCGCGTCACCGTGAAGCCTTGTCTGCCATTTGCGATAACCAACTTGTTATTACTGTTGATACCGACCAACCTTGCCTTCTTATTTATCCTGTTAATGAATGGGAGCTTATCCAAGAAAAAATTGATGCCCTTCCGAGCTTTAATAAGTTAACTCGAAAAATTCAACGTTTGTTAGTTGGTTATGCTGATGATGTTGCCATAGATGCTAATGGTCGTTTATTGCTGCCTTCGGTGCATCGTCAGTTCGCATCACTGGGTAAAAAAGTGTTACTTATCGGTCAAGGCAAAAAATTTGAGCTATGGGATGAGCAAAAATGGAATGAGTGTCGTGAAGAATGGTTGAATGAAGATGACGAAGGTGAGCTGCCTGAAGCGCTTGCGGATCTGTCATTATGAGTTTGATGGCTAGTGACCATGTGTCAGTTTTATTGAATGAGGTTATTGATGGGCTGGAAATAAAGCCTGATGGTTGTTATGTCGATGGTACATTTGGTCGCGGCGGTCATGCAACTGAAATTCTAAAGCACTTGGGTGATCAAGGCCGTTTAATTGTGTTTGATAAGGATATTGCAGCCATTGATGCTGCGCATGAAATGATGGGCTCAGATAGTCGCGTCACTATTATCCATGCTGATTTTTCTAGTATGAAAGAAGCCCTAGAGCAACGTGATTTATTAACTAAAATTGACGCCGTATTTTTAGATTTAGGTGTGTCTTCACCGCAGTTGGATCAAGCAGAGCGTGGTTTTAGCTTCATGAAAGATGGTCCGCTCGATATGCGTATGGATCGAAATAACCCTTTATCGGCTGAGATATGGTTAAGTAAAGCAGACGAAAAAGAAATTGCCAGTGTGTTATGGCAGTTAGGTGAAGAGAAGTTTTCACGTCGTATTGCAGCAAAAATTATCGAGCAACGCGAAGAGCATCCGCTTAAAACCACCTTGCAGTTGGCGGCGCTTATTAAAGAGTGCGTACCCAGCAGTAAAAAAGAAAAAAAGCATCCAGCTACCCGTAGCTTTCAGGCTATTCGCATGCATGTTAATGGCGAATTATCTCATATTCGTACCTTTTTAGACGATGTAATGGATGTGCTTAAAGTAGGTGGCCGCTTTTTAGTGATTGCTTTTCATTCCTTAGAAGATCGTTTAGTGAAGCGCTTCATTCAGCAGTATTCTAAGGCTAAAAAAGTACCTCGTGGGTTGCCTATAACCAGTGACGAGTTAGATGCCTCGATTAAGTTGCGTAAAATTGGTAAAGCGATTAAGGCCAGTGCAGAAGAAGTTGAAAAAAATGCTCGCAGCCGTAGCGCAGTTTTGCGTATCGCGGAGCTTGTCGCATGAATAAGAGCTTTGTTATCGTGAGTGTTTTATTTGTGATGGTTTTCATCAATGCCATCGCCGTTGTTTATGTCAAACACCAAAGCCGTGATTTATATAGTGATATACGCGTGTTGCAAAAACAGCAAGATGTTTTAACAATTGACTGGAGTCGCTTGCAAATTCAGAGCAGTACCTTAACGAACGCTGCTTATGTAGAGCAAGTTGCGCGTCAACAGTTAGGTATGAAAACAGTGGATAACCCACAATATGTGGTGTTGCGATGAATAGTCGACGTGCCGCTGATAAAGATAAAAATGTGAATCAGCATTATGTTATTCGCCATGTTTTTGTGTTGGTGGTCATTGTCATGATGTTTGGTGGTTTGGTTGCTCGTGCCGCTTATTTGCAAGCTTATGAGAAAACATTTTTAAGCGATCAGGGCGACCAACGCCAAATTCGTCAAATAAAAACATTGAGTCAACGTGGATCAATTATTGATCGAAATGGTGAAGTATTGGCTGTTAGTACGCCAGTTGATTCGGTTTGGGTTATTCCGGCCAAAGTTTTAGCGCAACCAAAACAAGTTAAGATGTTGGCAAAACGCTTAAAGCTAAATGAGCAAAAATTACAGAAAAAATTGCAGCGTAGAGCATCGTCTCAGTTTGTCTATCTTAAAAGGCATCTAGAGCCAGAGCATGCAAAAAATGTGATCGCTGGTATTCAGGGGGCTTATTTGCAACGCGAATACCGTCGCTTTTACCCAGATGCTGAAATTGTTGGACATGTGACTGGTTTTACCAATATTGATGACAAAGGTCAGGAAGGCTTGGAATATTTGTTTGATGATTGGATGCATTCAGAAAAAGGCAGCCGTATTGTCGTACAAAACCGTAAGGGCGAAGTGATTGAAGAAGTTAAAAGCCTGAATCAGGCAGTGCCTGGAAAGGTTTTGCAAACGAGCATTGATATGCGATTGCAGTATTTGGCATATCGCAGTTTAAAAGCAGCCGTGCAAAAACATAAGGCTATATCGGGTAGTGCTATTCTTATTAAGGTTAAAACGGGTGAGATTTTAGCGATGGTGAATCAACCATCTTATAACCCTAATGATCGTAGCAGCATGAAAGCAGGTCATCTGCGTAACCGTGCTATCACCGATATGTTTGAGCCAGGCTCTACGATGAAGCCTTTTACGGTGGCAGCTGCTTTAGATAATAAAATATTTCATGCTGATAGTTGGATAAATACAGCACCAGGTTGGTTGTCGGTGAATGGTAATGCCATTAAAGATTTTAAAAATTACGGACGTTTAGATATGACGGGTATCTTGCGTAAATCGAGCAATGTAGGTGTTGCTAAAATCGCCATGGCTATGGAAGCTGATAAACTTTGGAAAGCTTATAGGGATTATGGTTTTGGCGACTTAACAGGCGTTGAGTACCCTGGTGAAGCGAATGGCTATCTGTCTCATTACAATAACTGGAAAAAATTTGATTTAGCAACCAAGGCATACGGCTATGGCATGTCTTCGAGTCTTGCTCAGTTAGCGCGAGCTTATACGGTGATAGCAAATGATGGTGAGCTACTTGATTTAAGTTTATTAAAGTTAGATGAAAAACCAAAAGGTCAGCAAGTTATGACCATAAAAACGGCTAAAAGTGTGCGTAAAATGCTTGAGTCAGTCATCAAAAAAGGCGGTACCGCTAAGCAAGCTGCGGTTAGGGGTTATAAAATTTCAGGAAAAACAGGCACCGTTAAAAAGAGTCAACGCGGTGGTTATTCAGAAGATAAATATATCGCAGTCTTTGCGGGTATGGCACCAGCCACTAACCCAGAGCTGGTGTTAGTGGTGTCGGTTAATGAGCCCAATAATGGTGTTTTTTATGGCGGTGCCGTCGCGGCTCCTGTTTTTGCAAACATTATGGAAAACGCATTGAGAGTGTTAAATGTGACGCCTGATGATATTGACGTTCAGCATGTGGCGTCAAATAAGATAGAGATGGATTCATGATGAGCGCAAAGGATATGATCGCAGAGAAAATGTTATCAGGATTGTTAAAAGGGTTTGATTCGAATGCAGATATTCCTGTCATTGCGTTACAAAATTTAACCAGCGATAGTCAAGCATTACAGCAAGGCGATGTATTTTTAGCCATTAAAGGTGTTGCTAGGCATGGCATCGATTATGCCTTGAATGCAAATCAAGCAAAGGCAGCTATCGTTTTATACGATTCGAATGATCTCTATGCGATTGAGCGTTTAACCTTATTAAGTAAGCAAATGACTATCCCTTTGCTGGGTGTTAAGGGTTTGAATGAGCAATATGGCGAAATTATCAGTCGTTTTTATGCAGAACCAAGCAAACACATGACCATGATTGGTGTTACTGGAACTGATGGTAAGACCAGCGTGACTCATTTATTGACTCAAGCATTAACCCGTCTAGATCAAAGGGTTGCTAGCATTGGTACTTTAGGTGTTGGGCTGGCAAATCAATTAACGCAGACCAGTTTAACAACGCCTAATGCTGATGCAATTCAGCAGTCTTTAGCTACCTTTAATGAGCAAGGCTGCGATACCGTAGTGATGGAGGTCTCGTCTCATGCCTTAGATCAATATCGTGTTGTTGGTTGTGAATTTGATGTGGCCTTACTGACTAATTTGGGTTCAGATCATTTAGATTATCATCAAAATTTAACTCAATATGCCAATGCTAAAGAGCGTTTATTTCATTGGGATTCATTAGCAAAGCGTGTTTTAAATAAGGATGACTCTTTTGGTCAGGCCTTAGCGCTTAAGTTTGATCGCTCAACGGTATTAGCTTATTCGGCAAAAGCGGTTGATAAAAAAAATACAGCACAAGCGGATGTGGAATTAAAGTCTATTCGTTCAATTCATGGTGGCAAAGTCCTAACCATTAAAATTCCGCATGATGAAATTATTATAGAGTCGCAGTTAATTGGTGGCTTTAACGTTGATAATATCCTAGCAGTGGTATCCGTGTTAATTGCATTAAATTATGACGCAGTAGATATCACGAAGGCATGCAGTCAATTACAGCCAATACCTGGGCGTATGGAGCAGATTAACGTGACGGGGTTAAAGCAAGTTATTGTCGATTTTGCACATACAGCTCAAGCCTTAAAAGCCAGTTTAATGGCAGCCAAAGAGCAGTGCCAAGGGCAATTATGGTGTGTATTTGGTTGTGGTGGTGATAGAGATAAGTCTAAGCGTCCTAAAATGGGTGTTATTGCGGAGCTGTATGCGGATAAGGTGATTATCACTGACGATAACCCTCGTAATGAAGACGCTAAAGGCATTATTAAAGATATCTTAAAAGGGTGTCAAAGCGCACATCTACATCAGGTGATACAGGATCGTAAAATGGCCATTAGCTATGCGATTGAGCAAGCTAAAGAAGGCGATACGATTTTAATCGCTGGTAAAGGGCATGAAAGCTTTCAATTAGTGCGTCGACATGAAATTCCTTTTAGTGATCAATACATAGCGGCTCAGTGCTTGCGAGGCAATGTATGATTACGACAAACTGCTCAGTGCTTAAATTACTGTTTAATAGCCAAAGTGATATGAAAACAGATGCTATTGTTTTTAAGGGTGTCGTGACAGATACGCGCAAAGAATGCACCGGCGCTTTATTTATCGCATTAACAGGCGACAACTTTGATGGCCACAATTATGTTGATGCAGCCTTCGAAAAGGGCGCTGTTATTGCGTTAGTTTCGCAGCCAGTTGACAGTGATATTGCACAAATTATTGTTGAAGATACTTTGATAGCTTATGGTATTTTAGCTAATTATTGGCGCAAACATATTAATCCAACGGTGATTGCTATTACGGGTAGTAATGGCAAAACAACCGTTAAAGAAATGTTAGCAGGTATCTTAAGGCTTGAGTCTCAAGTGTTAGCAACAGTTGGAAACTTTAATAACGAAATTGGCGTACCGCAAACATTATGCGAATTATCTAACGATGATGACATTGCAATCATCGAGATGGGTGCAAACCATGCCGATGAAATTAAGCGTTTAAGTGCAATAGCAGAGCCCAACGTGGTGTATGTCAATAATGCATCCGCGACTCACGTAGAAGGCTTTGGTTCGCTAGAGGGCGTACAAAAAGCGAAAGGTGAGTTGTATCGTTATGCCAAGCATGATGCGATTGCTTTAGTGAATTGTGATGATGCGGCAGCAAAAAAATGGATAGAATCATCAGCCACAAACAATGTTATTACTTTATCGACCCGCCTAGCTGATGTTGATATGTGTGCGCATTCACAAGGTGATGTGCTGCATATTAAAACAGCCAATGATGAATTTAAAATTCAATTAAAAGTAAAGGGTGAGCATAATCACAGTAATGCTTTAGCAGCCGCAAGTTTGGCTTTAGCGGTGGATGCTTCAGTTGATTCAATCAAAACATCTTTAGCTCATTTTAATGGTTTTAAGGGTCGCTTGCAGTTTGTTGAAGGTATCAATGGCAGTACCTTAATAGACGATTCTTACAATGCAAACCCCACGTCTTTTGAAGCAGGCATTAATGTGTTGTGTGATTTACCGGGTGAAGCATGGTTAGCCATGGGTGACATGGGAGAGCTAGGCGATAACGCGCAGCAAGAACATAACAATGTCGTTGAATTTGCAAAACAGGCAGGGGTAAAGGCTTTATTTACTAAAGGTGAAATGAGTAATCAATCAGCACAAATCATGCTTGAAAAAGCGTGCGCCTATGACTCATTTGACGTTATGAGCGATGCCATTAAGCAAAGATTAAATGATCATGTTAATTTGTTAATCAAAGGCTCTCGCAGTGCCCATATGGATAAGCTTGTTGATCTATTAAAGCGGAGAGCCGATTAATGTTATACGCCTTAACAGAGTATTTATCGCAGTTTAATAATGGCTTTAATTTATTTGGTTATCTGACCTTTCGCAGTATTTTAGCGACTCTCACGGCATTAGCGATATCGCTAATAGTTGGCCCAACGATGATCAGGCGTTTAAAAGCTCTAAAAATTGGTCAAGTAGTACGTGATGATGGCCCAGAAAGTCATTTTAGCAAAGCCGGCACACCAACAATGGGCGGGGCTTTAATTTTAACCGCTATTTTATCATCTACTTTATTTTGGGGTGATCTTGAATCTAAGTATATTTGGTTATTAGTGATAGTCACTTTTGGTTTTGGCGTGATTGGTTGGGTAGATGACTACAAGAAAATTGCTTTAGGGAATTCAAAGGGTTTGGCATCTCGATACAAATATTTGTGGCAGTCAATATTAGGCTTTTGTGCCGTCAGCTATTTGTATTTTACATCGACAGCCCCCCAAGAGACGCAACTCATCATCCCATTTTTTAAAGATGTGATCATAGATATGGGTTTGGCTTATATTTTATTTGGCTATTTTGTGATTGTAGGAACCAGTAATGCCGTGAACTTAACCGATGGTTTAGATGGTTTAGCCATATTGCCAACCGTTTTAGTGGCAGGTGCTTTAGGGGTGTTTGCTTACCTTACAGGGCATGTGTATTTTTCAGATTATCTGAATATTCCTTATATCTCAGGCGCGGGTGAAATTGTTGTGTTTTGCGGTGCTATCGTTGGGGCAGGTTTGGGCTTCTTATGGTTTAACGCATACCCTGCTCAAGTGTTTATGGGTGATGTGGGTGCTTTGGCTTTAGGCGCTGCATTAGGCTTGATAGCCATTATTGTGCGTCAAGAATTAGTGTTACTTATTATGGGTGGCATTTTTGTGATGGAAACAGTGTCGGTCATCATTCAAGTGGCATCCTATAAATTAACCGGACGCCGCGTGTTTCGCATGGCTCCTATTCATCACCACTTTGAGCTAAAAGGATGGCCTGAGCCACGTATTATCGTGCGCTTTTGGATTATCACAGTTGTATTGGTACTTATTGGCTTAGCTTCATTGAAGGTGAGATAAGTGAGTAATTTGCAAAATAATCAACAAGACATTCGATACTTAGTCGTAGGGCTAGGTCAGTCGGGTTTGTCTGTGGCTGAATTTTTTGCAGATAAAGGTATAAAGTTTGATATCCAAGATGATCGAGAAACGCCACCTAATTTAGCTGCCGTTAAGGCCTTAAGCGCGGGATGTGATATTTTGCAACAGGCATTAACAACAGAGCTTATGGCTCAATATGACAGTGTTATTGTCAGCCCAGGTGTTTCAGTTCAAAGCAAATTATTTACCCTATTAGACCAAGAAAAAACAGAAGTGATTGGTGATATTGAATTGTTTGCTCGTTATAACGATAAGCCTTTCGTCGCCATCACCGGCTCTAATGGTAAAACAACCGTGACCGCCATGATGGGCGAAGTGTTAACAGCTTGTGGAGTGAAAGTCGGTGTCGGGGGTAATATTGGTGTCGCGGCATTGGGTTTGTTAAAGCAAGATAACGATATCAATGTGCTGGAGCTGTCTAGCTTCCAATTAGAAACCACCAACAATTTAGCACCCACTATTTCTGTTGTGTTAAATGTGACAGAAGATCACCTAGATCGCTATGAAGGATTTGATGCTTACAAAAAAGCGAAATTAAGCATTCATAATCACAGTGGTTTTTGTATCGAAAACAGAAATGATGAAAATACCTTTGTCGATGCCGAAGACTTACTCACATTTGGTTTAGATGTTCCTGAATATGATGAAGATTTTGGCATTAAAGAAGTCTCGGGGCAGTTTTGGTTGTGTCAAGGTGATGCCGTATTAATTAATACCAATGACCTGCAAGTACAGGGGCAGCACAACTGGGCAAATTGTTTGGCTGTATTAGCAATGGCAGATGTGCTTGATTTATCCTTAGTTAAAACGTTGGATGCTTTAGTCGCTTTCAAAAGCATTGAACACCGTTATGAATTGGTCGCCGAGCATCACTCAATTCGTTGGATTAATGATACTAAAGCCACTAATCCGGGTGCTGCATTAGCGGCTATAAATGGCACAAAAGAAAATATCATTTTGATCGCTGGTGGGCAATCAAAACAGGCAGATTTAAGCGTCTTAAATGATGCTATAAAAGATAAAGTAAGCGACGCCATTGTATTGGGTGAGGATGCTGCTTTGTTTATGAAACAGTGGCAAGGTCTTACCACTTTACATCAAGTCGATGATATTAAGCAGGCGGTGCATAAAGCCAATGAAATAGCGCAAGCGAATGATTGTGTTTTGTTGTCACCAGCCTGTGCGAGCTTTGATCAATACGTTGCTTATACCGACCGTGGTGATGATTTTAAATGCTGCGTGAAACAGGTGCTGGGTTTATGAGCCGTGTGAATCAGCCATCAGCATCACCATTTGCTCTAATTAAGCAACTTGATCAAACCGTGATTGTTATTTTTATAATGTTGAGCACCTTGGGTATTGTGATGGTGACATCAGCCTCTATTGGCATGGCTGAAAAAAATATAGGTAATGCTTTTTACTATGGTGAGCGTCAACTGTTTAGAGTTTTATTAGGCATTGGCATGATCTATATCGCTTGTAAAATACCCACAAAATTTTGGCAGCAAAACAGCATGTTATTAATGTTTACAGCGTTATTTTTGTTAGCCATCGTTTTAGTCCCTGGCGTTGGTAAAACGGTTAATGGTAGTACTCGTTGGATAGATTTTGGTCTGTTTACAGTGCAAGTTTCTGAAATTGCTCGGATGTTAATAATCATGTATTTAAGCAGTTATTTAACCAGACGCTCTGACGAAGTCAAAACAAATACCATGGGCTTTATTAAACCCATGATTATCATGGGTGTGGCCAGTGGCTTATTGTTAATGGAGCCAGACTTTGGCGCTACAACGGTGTTATTGATAACAGGCCTAGGCTTATTGTTTTTAGGTGGCGTACGTTTTGGTCAATTTACATTATTTGTATTGGGGACAGGGGCAATTTTAGTTCTAATGGTAGCCACATCTGCTTATCGTATGGAGCGTATCACTGCATTTTTAAACCCGTGGGCAGACCCTTTCGATTCTGGCTTTCAGTTAACTCAAGCCTTAATTGCAGTAGGCAGTGGTGGTTGGACAGGTGTTGGTTTAGGTAGCAGTGTCCAAAAACTGTTTTATTTGCCAGAAGCACACACCGATTTCTTATATGCCATTGTTGCTGAGGAGCTGGGTTTTATCGGTTCGGTTGTCATTATTGTTTTATTCGTTTGGTTGTTAATACGCTGTTTTAGCATTGCTAAACAAGCTCAGTTAAAAGGCCAGCATTTTGGTGGTTTTTTAGTGTATGGCGTGGCATTGTTAATTAGCTCACAAGCACTGATTAATATAGGCGTAAATTTAGGTGCTTTACCAACCAAAGGACTAACCTTGCCATTAATGAGCTATGGTGGAAACAGTATTTTAATCACCTCATTTGCCATTGGTTTGGTGCTTCGAGTTTGGATTGAGATAAACCAAGAACCAAAAAAAACACGTCGAGCTATCCGTAAAGAACCCAAGGTGCTTAGTGATGCAGAATAAGCAAGCACCTATCATGATTATGGCGGGTGGAACAGGTGGTCATGTATTTCCTGCATTAGCAATTGCCGACGCTTTAAAAGAAGCTGGCGAACAGGTTATTTGGATGGGCACGAAAAAAGGCTTAGAGGCCAGAGTTGTGCCACAAGCAGGTTATAGCGTTGAATGGTTAAGTGTTAATGGCTTAAGGGGTAAGGGTACTTTAACGCTATTGTTGACACCCTTTAAATTGCTTCAAGCCTTAGTGCAAGCAGCAAAAATACTGGCTAAACATAAACCTAAAGCCGTTTTAGGTATGGGTGGTTTTGTCTCTGGCCCTGGCGGCATTATGGCGTGGCTAATGCGTGTGCCATTATTTATACATGAGCAAAACTCAGTCGTTGGCTTAACCAATCAATGGTTAAGCAAGGTTTGTACTCAGTTATTTTATGGGTTTCCTAATCCGCTTAAAAGTAATAAGCAGGGCTTGTATGTTGGTAATCCAGTACGTGCTGAGTTATTAAACCTTAAAGCTAAAAATTCAAAAACAAGCTTTAATTTATTGATTGTTGGCGGCAGCTTAGGTGCTGAAAAATTAAATAGAACAGTGCCCAATGCATTAGCATTGCTAAACAATGACCGTGTCAATGTAATTCATCAATGTGGTGAACGGCATTTAGAAATGACAAAACAAGCCTATAAAGAGGTGACTGTTCAGCATGACATTAAACCTTTTATAGACGATATGAAGCAAGCCTATGAATGGGCAGACTTTATAGTTTGCCGCTCAGGCGCATTAACCATAGCTGAAATTACAAATATCGGTTTAGCATCTATTTTGGTGCCTTATCCCTATGCCGTTGATGACCATCAAACAACGAATGCCGCTTTGTTAAAGCAAGCTGGCGCAACTTATGTGATTGATGACAAAAACATCAATGCAACAGCATTAGCTGAGTTATTAGAAACAAGTTTTTTAAATGAAACAAAGCGAGATGAGATGGCAAAGTTGGCTAAATCATTGGCAAAACCACAAGCAACACAAGATGTTGTTGAGAAAATGTTGCAGGTAGTTAACTCATGACTGTGACTCATAAGAATCGCCAAGTTTGTTTGCGTAATATCAAAAACCTGCATTTTGTGGGCATTGGCGGCGTAGGTATGAGCGGCATCGCCGAAGTGTTTAAAAACTTGGGTTATAACGTGTCAGGTTCTGATATTACCGATAGCGCCATGGTTAAGCATTTACGAGCTGAAGGTATTAAGGTGTTTATTGGGCATCAAGCGAGCAATGTTGAAAATACCCATGTTGTCGTGGTTTCAACCGCCATTGACGAAAACAATGCTGAAATTATGGCAGCAAGAGAGCAACGTATCCCTATTGTTCGCCGTGCAGAAATGTTGGCAGAGTTAATGCGATTTCGCCAAGGCATCGCTGTCGCAGGCACACATGGCAAAACATCAACGACTAGTTTAGTCGCTAGTGTGATGGCACAGGGTGGCTTAGACCCAACTTACGTCATCGGCGGCAAGCTTAATAGTTCGGCTCGCCATGCAAAATTAGGTGAAGGCGAATACCTTGTTGCCGAGGCTGATGAAAGTGATGCGTCATTTTTATATTTACAACCCATGATTTCGATTGTAACTAATATTGATAGAGATCACTTAGGCACTTATGAAGGTGACTTTGAACGCTTAAAGAATGTCTTCGTAGAGTTTTTACATCATTTACCTTTTTATGGTTTAGCGATAGTTTGTATTGATGATGAGCATGTTCGTGAAATTTTAGAGAAAGTAGCAAGACCGATGCTTACTTATGGTGAACATGAAGATGCCGATGTCAGAATTACTGACCTTGAAATCATTGGGCAATATTCGCATTTTAAAGTGAGCTTTCCAGAAACTGATGAACTGCTAGATATTAAGTTGAATTTTAGCGGTAAACATAACGCTCTTAATGCAACAGCCGCCATTGCTTTAGCGTGGGAACTGGGCATAGATAATAAAGCGATTCAACAAGCACTAACAGAATTTGAAGGCATTAATCGCCGTTTTCAAGTGACTGAAAATATCAAAATCAAGCAAGGTAGTGTGACTCATATTGATGATTATGGGCATCATCCAAATGAAATTAAAGCCGCTTTAGCTGCGGTTAAGCAAGGCTGGCCGAATAAGCGTTTAGTGGTTGCCTTTCAGCCACATCGTTATACCAGAACCAAAGATTTGTTCGAAGATTTTGTAGCTGAATTGTCATTAGCAGATCATTTATTAATGACTGAAGTTTATCCTGCGGGCGAAGCACCAATAAAAGATGCTGATGGACGAAGCCTGTGCGGCGCCATTAGATCACGTGGACAAGTGAATCCCGTGTTTATTGAAAGCATTGAGGGTTTGCATCAAGTGATTGATGAGCAATTAGAAGATGGTGATGTACTAGTCACTTTAGGGGCCGGCAGTATTGGGCAGTTTGCGGTTGATTTTTTACAGCAACATAACACCGAGGCTCACCCATGATGGCAGCAATGAACTTAGAAGATTTTAAAGTGATCGGTGAGGTTTTAGTTAATGAACCCATGGAAAAACATACTAGCTGGCGAGTTGGCGGGCCGGCTGATATTTACTTTAAGCCAAAGTCTATTGCTGATTTACAGAAATTTATGCAGCAATTAGATGCAAAACAAAGCATAACCTTTGTGGGTCTAGGCAGTAATTTATTGGTACGTGACGGCGGTATTCGCGGTGCCGTGATTGCGCCACTGGGTGGTTTAAATGCGATAGATTTACAAGATGATTTGTTATGTGTTGAAGCGGGTGTCAGTTGCTCTAAATTTGCTCGCTATTGCGCTAAAAATGATTTTGTTGGTGTCGATTTTTTAGCAGGTATCCCAGGTACTATTGGCGGTGCAGTGGCCATGAATGCAGGCGCTTTTGGTAGTGAAACTTGGGAGTTTGTTAAGACTATCACGGTGATTAATCGCCAAGGTGAGCTTCAAGTCATCAATAAAGCAGCCTTAAATATAAAATACCGTGAAGTTAATTTAGCTAAAAATTTATGGATTGTTTCAGTTTGTTTTGATTTAAAACAATGGCAAGAAACAGAATACCGCCATGCAGATATTAAAACATTATTAGATAAGCGTAATCAAAGTCAGCCAATAGGCTTGCCTTCATGTGGTTCGGTGTTCAGAAATCCTGATATGGATTATGCAGCGAGATTAATAGAGTCTTGTGGCTTAAAAGGCTTTTGCATTGGTCAAGCCTGTGTCTCTGAAAAGCATGCGAACTTCATTATTAACCAAGGTGATTGTACGGCGAGTGATATAGAAGCCTTAATTAAACACGTGCAACAAACCGTGTTAAGGCAAACCGATGTGTCACTCATTTTAGAGGCACATATTGTGGGTGAGGCGGTATGAATTTAAACACCATTAAATTTGATAACTCACTACATGTTGCTGTCCTTATGGGCGGCACCTCTGCTGAACGTGCTGTGTCACTAAAAAGTGGTGAGGCGGTTGTTAATGCGCTTAAACAGAATGACTTTAAAGTGACAGCAATAGACTTTGATGAAACAGGTTTGGCGCAGTTAATGATAGCAAAACCCGATATCGTGTTTAATATTTTACACGGAACAATAGGTGAAGATGGAGTGGTACAAGGTATTTTAGAATACCTTAAAGTGCCGTATACCGGCAGTGGTGTTAAAGCATCCGCACTGACTATGGATAAGCTTTTAACCAAACGTATTTTACGTGATGAAGGTATTTCGACACCCAATTTCTTAGCTTTAAGCAATGAAGAAGATTGTCATTTAGTGAAATCAGCACTGGGCTTTCCAGTGATGGTGAAACCCGTTTATGAAGGTTCAAGCATTGGCATGAGCATTGCTAATTCTGATGAAGAATTAAAGCAATCCTATCAACTAGCCAATGAATACGGTGATGTGATGGCTGAAGCCTATATCAGCGGTAAAGAATATACCGTGGCTTTTGTCGATAACGAAATCTTGCCTGTTATTGAATTGCAGACTGATAATCAGTTTTATGATTATGATGCAAAATATGAATCTAATGATACGCGCTACATTTGTCCTTGTGAAATAGATGACGAACTGGCTAAAAGCATTCAAAGCCTAGTTGTAAAAACAATTGCTGCTTGCCAAGTAACAGGGTGGGGCAGAGTTGATTTTATGTGTGATGAAAACAATCAAGCTTATGTGTTGGAGATAAATACGTCACCCGGAATGACAAGCCATTCATTGGTGCCGATGGCCGCTAAGCAAGCTGGGCTAAATTTTAAACAATTAGTAAAACGCATTTTAGAAACGGCTGTTTTAAGTAAGCCAGCGCATAAAAAGGCGGTGATTTAATGTTTGGCTTTAATAAAAACAAAGGCAATAGAAAGGTAAAGCCTGCTAAAAATTTATCAAAAGGAAAAGAGACCGTTAATGTAAAACCATTTCTGCTTGCAGCCTTAATAGGGGCTTTAGTGATATCCAGTGTTTTTATTCAAAACAATTTACAACATAAAATTTTGTTTCCAATTACTCATGTCGAAGTGAGTGGTCGCTTACACAATGTGACTAAAAATGAATTAGAAGCCTTAGTATTAAATGATTTAGAAAACGGTTTTTTTGATATTGACCTTAATACCATTGCACAAGACATCGAAAAACTAAATTGGGTGGCTCAAGCAACGCTAAGACGCGTATGGCCAAATAAAGTTGATGTCTTAATTCGAGAGCATCAAGCTGTCGCTATTTGGGACGATGACACATTAATCAGTGCCAATGGCATATTATTTACTGCACCAACAAAGCAAGGCTATCAACAACTTGCTCGTATCAATGGACGCACTGACAATGCTAAAAAATTGTTACTTGCCTATAGCCAGTTAGAGCAATTAACCTCAGTTTATGATTTGTATATAGATAGTTTTAGCAGTGTTAAAAGCGGAGAAATAAAAGTGCTATTTAACACAAAATTAATGTCGACTTTTGCGACACAAGATAAGGAATTACAGTTTAAGCGTTTTGCTTCATTGCTTGATGCAGGTTACTTAATATCTAATGAAAATAAAAATACACTTAATAATAAGCCTCTGAAAAGTATAGATTTGCGTTACAGCAATGGCTTTTCAGTAGTATGGCAAGAGCCCCAATCAACTTTAATAAAAAAAGCCAGTACGTTCGGTAATGGAAATAAACATGTCTAAAAAGTCAGAAAATAACATCATTGTTGGTCTAGATATTGGTACGTCTAAAGTCGTTGCCATAGTCGGAGAAGTCACCGATACCGGTGGTATCGAAATTATTGGGATAGGCACTCAGCCATCACGCGGCTTAAAAAAAGGTGTGGTGGTCAATATAGAGTCAACAGTTGAAGCCATCAAACGAGCTGTGCAAGAAGCTGAATTAATGGCGGGTTGTCAAATACGCTCAGTATTTGTGGGTATTGCTGGAAGCCATATTCGATCGTTTAATTCGAGTGGCGTAGGCCCCATTAGGGATCGTGAAGTCACTCATGCGGATTTAGCAAGGGTTATAGATACGGCAAGAGCCATTGCGATACCATCTGACCAGAAAATTTTGCATGTGTTACCGCAGGAATTCATCATTGATGAGCAAGAAGGCATTCGTGACCCCATTGGTATGTCGGGCATTCGATTAGAAGTTCGTGTGCATTTAGTAACAGGTGCGGTGAGTGCTGCGCAAAATATTATTAAATGTATTCGACGCTGCGGCCTAGAGGTCGATGATGTCATTTTGGAGCAGTTAGCGTCAAGCAGTTCAGTATTAACCGAAGATGAAAAAGACCTAGGGGTTTGCCTAGTCGATATTGGTGGTGGAACAACCGATATCGCGGTGTTTAAAGATGGCGCTATCCGCCATACAGCGGTTATCCCTATTGCTGGTGATCAAGTTACTAATGACATTGCAGTGGCATTACGTACGCCATCGCAATATGCCAATGAAATTAAAATAAATTATGCCTGTGCTTTACGTCAATTAACCAATCCTGAAGAAATGATCGAAGTACCGGGTGTTGGAGATAGAGCCTCAAGACAATTAAAACGTGAAACCTTAGCTGAAGTTGTTGAGCCACGTTATGACGAATTATTAAATTTAATTTTAGCCGAGCTAACGCGTAGTGGCTTTTATGAGATGTGTGCAGCAGGCATTGTACTAACAGGTGGCAGCTCAAAAATGGAAGGTGTTATTGAGCTAGCAGAAGAGATTTTTCATATGCCAGTACGCTTAGGTGTGCCGCAACATGTAACAGGTTTAGTGGATGTGGTTAAAAACCCCATTCACGCAACAGGAGTAGGGCTACTTATTTTTGGTAGCAAACAACAATCATCAGAGTTTTCAGATAATGGAGATAGTTCGGATGATGTTGGGATTTTTCATAAAATGAAAAGTTGGTTTCAAGGAAATTTCTAAACGATTTAGAAATTAATATTTAATATAACGCAAGAGTAGAGGTAATAACATGTTCGAACTAATGGATACATTCACCCAAAACCCAGTGATAAAAGTAATGGGTGTTGGTGGCGGTGGCGGTAATGCAATAAAAAATATGGTCGATTCAGGCATAGAAGGCGTAGAGTTTTTATGTGTAAATACAGACATACAAGCCCTTAAAGATAAAGACCCTAAAACATCAATTCAAATCGGTTGTAACATTACAAAAGGTTTAGGTGCGGGTGCTGACCCAGAAGTTGGTCGTCAAGCAGCTATGGAAGATCGCGAACGCATTCAAGAAGCTATTGAAGGTACTGACATGTTATTTATCACTGCGGGCATGGGTGGTGGCACAGGTACTGGAGCCGCGCCAGTGGTTGCGCAAATTGCAAAAGAAATGGGTATTTTAACCGTTGCAGTGGTGACTAAGCCTTTCGCGTTCGAACGTAAAAAGCGTATGGATCTAGCCGAAAAAGGTATTGAGAATTTAGGCCAATATGTTGATTCATTAATCACCATTCCTAATGAAAAATTAATACCTGTGTTAGGTAAGCAAACCACATTGTTAGAAGTTTTTAAGGCAGGAAACGATGTTCTTAAAGGCGCGGTTCAAGGTATTGCCGAATTAATCACTTGCCCAGGTTTAATTAACGTCGACTTTGCTGACGTACGCACTGTCATGTCAGAAATGGGCATGGCAATGATGGGTACGGGTGTTGCCTCTGGTGAACATAGAGCCAAAGAAGCGGCAGAACAAGCCATTTGTTCACCTTTATTAGAAGATGTGAATATTTCAGGCGCTAAAGGTATTTTAGTGAATGTGACTGCTGGTTTAGATTTATCAATTGGTGAACTAGATGATGTAGGGACGTTGATTACTGAACTGGCATCACCCGATGCAACAGTTGTTGTTGGTACGGTCATTGATGCAGAAATGGAAGCAGGCACTTTAAGAGTGACGATGGTTGCTACTGGGTTGGGTTCTGATAAAGTTGAAGAAGTTGTTAAGCCAGCCGTCGTTCCTACAGTAGAAGTGATTAAGAGAAAGCCTCAAACAGCTGAAATAGATTATAAAAAATTAGAAACACCTGCGATTATGCGTCAAGCAGTGGGTGATAATCTGAATTTAAATGAACCTGTATCAGAGAATAATATGGATGTTTATGATATTCCTGCTTTTTTACGAGTGCAGAATGATTAAATATTTGTAACAAACTCTTGCTGTGTTAGTGGTCACGGATAACCACTAACACAATTAAGTTTTAAAATTGAATGCTAGGACGTAAGATTAATTCAACATCTTGGTTTAAACCACTCAACTCATTAAAGTATTTGTCATTCACTTTTTTTAAGCCGATGCCAAAAGAAAGCCCGACAGTTGAGGTTGGCCAGCGCTTATCAATAAAAACTTCGGATTGTATTAATTTGCTAGTCTTACGTGAATAATCCAGTCTAAAATTCATCCCAATATTATCAAATAATGAATACTTTTTAACTTTAGAGTTAAATAATTCTCTCCTAACGCCAAAGTAATAGCTGCTTTCAATGTTTTCGTTATCGTGACTTTTAGCGCCTACTCGAAAACTAAAGCGATGATAAATATTACCAATTCTGCGGTCACCTTTAAGCTTCCATTCAACTTCTAGCCACTGATCATCAATGATACTATTTAAGCGTATATGCTTGTCACCAATGCTAATTAAAAAGCCAGAATAGCCCTTATTAATAGTTTGTACTTCAGTTTCGCTTGGCAGAGTAAATTGTATAACATTGCCTAAAAAGAATGAGAGGGCATAGAGTTCTTCAAAGTGAGATAAATTTCACGCTTATAATGGGGTCTTTTCAATTTCAGTATTTGATTGAAAAGACAATAAAAAAAGTAACAGATAAGATAAAGCTACAATAAGGTCAATAATGACCCCATTGTAGCCAATGTTTTAGCGATTGTTAGAAAATTTTGACTTAATCCATTGATCAATTGAAAAGAAACCAGGGCCAAACACTATCACAGCTAACATCATAGAGCCCCAAAAGAGATGAGGTGCAACTTGACCTACTTTGGCGAGTGTTTCGTAGTATGCAATGACAGCAACAATATTTAAAATTGATAGAGCAAATGCAGATAGTCTTGTAGCCAATCCTAGAATAATAAGCACCGGTAAAATAAGTTCAGCGGCAGTTGCTAATCCAGCCGCTAAAACAGGGTCTAAGAATGGTACATTGTATTCTTCTTTAAACAGATATATAACGCCATATTCATCGTTCCATGTTGATAATTTTTGTAACCCAGAATTAAAAAATACATAAGCAACCCAACCACGAAATAAGAGCAGCACAGGTGATTGAATTGAAGAAAGAAGACCGTTAATTTTGGTCACAGGGGAGTGAAGTGTTTGAATGATACTCATTTTTTTTCCCTTAAGTTTATAAGTTATTGTATAAGCTAAGAGCGTATATGTTTATAAAAGTTCATCATGTTAGTTTTTAAGATGCCAGACATTAATGTTCTTACTGTTCTGTCAGCTTACTCAACTCTTCTAAGATGGTATCAACCAATTGCCTGCCTTGTACGCCCATGCCTTTATTTAATTCTTTACGCTCCCGTTCGCCTGCAATTAACTTACGGATTATGCCGCCTAGGTTTTTCATGTCACCACCAGCCCCGCTCATTTGTTCGGCCATTTGGCTGACGATTTGCAATGCTTGTGGGTTACCTTTGCCTGCTTCATGCACCATATGAGCAATGCCCGGTGCGGCCATGGTGGCATCTGCTTTTTGATTGGGGTCTGGTAGGGTGGCTGGGTTTTGAATGCCGGTTAATATGGCTTCAATAATGATGCTGTCTTCTTCATCTAAACCCGTCATTAACGTAGGCTCCCTTGAACCTGATAATATCTTTCTGATAACAATAACCACATTTCCCCAGCCATTTTTTGTGCTTAGTGCTAGAACTTCTTCAAGCTGTGGTAATAGGCTAGGGTTTTGCACGGTTTGAACCACTTGCACGATAACGCCAGCATGTGATTGTATGATTTGTTGCGTTCTATTCATTTTAGTTATTCACTATTTAGTCACTTTACATCACGCTAATTTTATCGAATTGTTGTTTTAAATTAGCTAAGGCAGCTTCAGCTTCGGCCAGTTTTTCACGTTCTTTGGCAACAACTGCTTCAGGTGCCTTATCGACAAATTTGGCATTATTGAGTTTGCCATTAATGCGCTGGGCATTTTGCTCTTCTTTCTCAATGTGTTTTTGCAAGCGCGTTAGCTCAGCATCTTTATCTATTAGGCCCGACAATGGAATGAGCAGCTTCATATTGCCGATTAATGATGTTGCGCTTTCGGGGGCCTCATCATTCGACTCTAACCACGTGATATCTTGTAATTTTGCGAGAGACGTAATAAAGGTACGGTTGTTGTTTAAACGCTGTAAGTCGATTTCGGAACCATTTTCAAGTAATACAGGCAGTAACTCTGAAGGCTTAATGTCCATTTCAGAGCGAATTTGACGTACGCCCATAATAAAGTTTTTAACCCACTCCAATTCATCTATAACATCTTGTTTGATATCATCTTCATCAGCCTCTGGGTAGGCTTGCAACATGATGGATTCACCCTTAACATCGGCTAAAGGTGCGATCATTTGCCAAACTTCTTCGGTAATATACGGCATGATAGGGTGCATTAAACGCAATGCTGTTTCTAGCACCTTCAAGAGTGTTTGGCGAGTACCACGCAGCTGAGCTTCAGTAGCATCATCTGAATATAAGACGGGTTTGGATAACTCGATGTACCAATCACAGTAATCATTCCATACAAATTCATACAGGTTTTTAGCAACTAGATCTAAACGATAGTTATCAATGTGTTTAGCAGTCGTGGCGCTTACTTGCTTGACGCGCTCTAATATCCATTGGTCTGCCAGAGATAATTCGACGTCGCCTTCTAGTGATGCATCTTCTACATTTTGTAAAACGTAACGCGAGGCATTCCAAATTTTATTGCAAAAATTGCGATAGCCTTCAATGCGTCCCATATCAAATTTAACATCACGGCCTGTTGTGGCTAATGATGCAAAGGTAAAGCGTAAGGCATCCGTGCCATAGCTTGAAATACCATCAGGGAAGTCTTTGCGCGTTTGTTTTTCAATTTTAGACGCTAACTTAGGTTGCATCATGCCTTTGGTGCGTTTAGTGACTAAGGTTTCTAAATCAATGCCGTCAATTAAATCAATAGGGTCAAGCACATTACCTTTTGACTTAGACATTTTGTCGCCATGCGAATCACGTACTAAACCATGCACATACACTTCGTGAAAAGGTACTTGGTTATCCATAAATTTAAGGCCGAACATAATCATGCGAGCAACCCAGAAGAAGATAATATCAAAACCAGTCACTAAGACTTGGTTGGGGTAAAATTCTTGCACGCGCTGAGCATCTTCGTTAGGCCAACCTAATGTAGAGAAAGGCCATAAGGCAGATGAAAACCAAGTGTCCAATACGTCTTCATCTTGGCGTAATTTAATATTATCAGAGAGGTTGTTTTTTTCGCGGACGTCTTGTTCGCTACGCCCGACATAAATATTGTCATCTTCGTCATACCAAGCTGGGATTCTGTGTCCCCACCAAATTTGACGACTGATGCACCAGTCTTGAATGTTATTCATCCATTCAAAGTATGTGTTTTTCCAATTATCAGGTACAAATTTTATGCGTCCAGATTCAACGGCTTCGATGGCTGGGCCAGCTAAAGGGCCGACTTTTACATACCACTGGTCAGTTAAAAAGGGTTCGATAACCGTGCCAGAGCGGTCACCGCGAGGCACCATCAGTTTATGGTCTTCAACTTTTTCAAGTAAACCTAAGTCCTCTAAGTCTTTTACCATTTGTTTACGCGCAACATAGCGGTCCATGCCAATATAAGCAGATGGAATTAAATCATTGTCATCTTCTATTTCTGGGTCGTTTTCGCGAATGGCAGCATCTATAGTGAATAAATTAATTAAACCACCATGAGGTTGGTTTTTGATAGCTTCTTCTGTGTTGTGGCGTTTCCAAACGTCATAGTCGTTAAAGTCATGGGCTGGCGTTACCTTAACGCAACCTGTGCCAAAATCGGCTTCTACATGCTCATCTTCAATAATAGGGATTTGACGATTAGTGAGTGGTAAGGCAATCATTTTACCCACTAGGTGCGCATAACGTTCATCGCCGTGAGCAATAGCAACCGCACAATCACCAATCATAGTTTCTGGCCGCGTGGTAGCAACAATGACGTGCCCGCTGCCATCGGCTAATGGGTACTTCATGTGCCACATGTGGCCATTTTCTTCTTCAGACAGTACTTCTAAATCTGATACGGCTGTGTGAAATTTAGTGTCCCAGTTAACTAAGCGTTTGCCTCGATAGATTAAACCTTCTTCATGCAAGCGGATAAAGACTTCTTGCACAGCATCACTTAAACCATCATCCATGGTGAAACGTTCACTTTGCCAATCTAATGATGAACCTAAGCGTCTTAACTGGGTGGTAATGTTATTACCTGACTCTTCTTTCCAATCCCAAATTTTATCAATAAATGCTTCGCGGCCAAGGTCATGGCGAGTTTTACCTTGGGCTTCTAGTTGGCGTTCAACGACCATTTGAGTCGCGATGCCCGCGTGGTCTGTGCCTGCTTGCCATAAGGTTTTGTCGCCTTTCATACGGCGATAACGAATAAGGGTGTCAACAACCGTGTTATTAAAACCATGCCCCATATGTAAACTACCCGTGACATTAGGCGGTGGAATCATGATGCAATAAGGCTTACCCGTCGAATGCTGTTGTAATGTTTGATTATGCTCAGGATTGAAGTAGTTATTTTCTTCCCATTTTTTATAAATGGCTTGTTCAATCGCGTGGGGGTTGTAGGTTTTTTCCATGGAATGTGTTCGGCATATAAGACAATTTCACATTATATCGTTGCAAGGTAAAGCACGAAACAAAAATTTAATAAGATCAATGGAGTAAATATGGTTTTATTTATTTTGAAGATTTTATTATGTTATATTTTCTTCAATATATTCTTCAATTACACGGACTTTTATTCTTTATGCCCCGCATAAAGCTTTTTTTATTGCTAAGTGATAATTCAAATTCAGATAATCAAGTTAAGAACAATCGCTTTTTTTTGCGCTAATGATGGCCAAAGTGGCGTTGAGCTGTGGGTGGCAGATGGAACAGAGCAAGGAAGCAAACGCGTTAAAGGCATTAATACTTTAGAGCAAGGCTCAGACCCTGAACATTTAACGCAAATGAATGGTTTTGTGTTTTTTATTGCCGAAACAGGAAAAAGTGGTCGAGAGTTATGGAAAACAGATTTATTGACTCAGCAGTCAAAATTAGTCAAAAACATTAATCCTGGTAAAGATATTGGGCCTAATAATCTTATTGTAGTGGGTGATACATTATTTTTTACCCAAAGACCAAGAATTGCTTATATATCAAATTATGAAGACCTTGAAATATGGATCTCACAAGGAACATTGGATACTACCCACTTGGTTAAGAATGATCCTTCCTAACCTTATCCTGCTAAATATTTTGATTCTTTAACGTAAGCGTTCATTCTAGACCGTTAGCACTCCATTACTTCTTTTTTAGCCGTT
>CAYZQE010000032.1:0-3266 GCA_964480635.1 uncultured Gammaproteobacteria bacterium
TAACAATTAATTTAAAATTTCAATTGTCCCCTCTGTCCGGTTACCTGAGAGATAGGGCGTTTTGTATAATTACTAAATAAACGCCTTCACCTTCGGTGGATGCCATAGCTATTCTTAGATAAAAATTTAGCCATCATCGCTCTCCAGAGACAAACAGTAAAACACAGTCCTTTTGCCTGAGCGTTTCCGGGCGGTTGCGCCTTCGGCGGTTAGTTGAAACTAACTCTCTCCTGCATTCACTATTGTTTGCACGCGCGACTATACGCTTGTTTAAACAATTTTCAAAACTTTATTCACGCGCATCACTATCTTGCACTAAAACCCATGGTTTAACCACGCAAGACCAAACAATGGCATCAGCCTCAATCCATGCTAGTGCTTGCTTATCACTAACGGCCTCTATTTGTTCTGCGTCAATCCATGGTTTAAGTGTCGTGGCATCATCTTCTGAAAAACAGTATGCGACTTCAATTAAATCGAGTTTTTTATCAACAAACAACACATGACCAGCGGCGAAAAATGTTTGCAGCTGCTTCCATTCAATACGCGCTGTTTCGCCCATAATTTTGGCGCGCGCAATGTCTTCATTGCTGACGGTCTCATTATTTTCTGTTGTTTCTTGTTTTGGCATAATATGTTTAGTGCTTATTCACTATTAAAACAGGCTTTAAAGCCCTATGGATTAGATGCAAAGATATAACTTATAGCAAAGGTGACTAACCAATAGTCATCTTGATCAACTAAGGGGCTATCATTAAACTCTGCACCCGATAAATTATGATAGCGTAAATACAGCCCAAACCAAATATCATCCACACGTTTAGTCAATGACATATTTAAGCGATAACCCGCATAACCCCCTTCGGCATCATAAAAACCTCTATCTGCTGTCACCTCATTTTGCAAAACCGAATAGTAATATTGATGGATTTTTTTAGCACCATAGACAGGCCCTAATGATATTTCCAAATCTAATGGTGCCGTCGTTTTATTTAATAAAAAACGCATGGCAACGCGCGGGGTAAATCGCCACCCCTGTGATTCAAACCCGCCATCAATACTAAAGGCATAAACTAGCGGCAGTTCTATTTTCCAATTCACACGGCCTGCTGGCTCTAACTGATAACTCAGCATAGGCCCAAACTGTAAAACGGGATCAAGATCATCCATACCCTGTCTTATTTCAACATCCGAACTATCAACGGGTAATCCTAAATCAAAATTAAAGCTCAAACTAAAGGGCGTTTGTTCAAACCACTTCATTTTTAAGCTGCCTTCACTTAAATCAAACCAGTCTGTTTTTAATTTAATAAAAGGTACAAGCGTCGTTAGTGATATTTGTTCACTCGATCCAATATAGGCATTCGTGGTTAAGTGCCCCACACCCATTCCAAGTTCCCACTGTGCAGCGGCATGAACTTCACTCATCAGCCCGATTAGCAACCAGCTGATTAACACAGTCTGCTTAAGGAAGCTCTGATTAAGGAGCCTCTGATTAAGTCGATTAGAATTAAGCGCAGAAAAAAGTGTCGCTATTTTCTTTGAAGTGAGCAGTAATAGCGAGTTATTGCTGCGATCTTCGGAGAAAATATCGACGCTTTTAGCAAGCTTAAAATAATTGGACTTGGTCAGAGGCTCCTTAACAAGTTTCATTACAAAGCGCCTTTAATGATGGCGTAAATCTCGGGTCTATTTTTCTTAATTTCTTCTTCGGTTAAGCCTTCTAATGAAAATGGAAATTTAATCCATTGCGTGGTGGTATGAACATAATAATCTGGCGCATACTTTGTTTCGTTCTTTGCTGGTTTATACCAAGGCACTGCAACACGAATATCTTTTGGCATGTTGTTCCGACACCTAAGCTTGATATCCTTCATTAAGGCAGCAATAGTGCGCCCCGTATCAAACACATCATCAACTATTAATAAGGAATCATCGCGGTTCATGTTTTTTACCAAATAACTTAAACCGTGTATTTTGACGACTCTAGATTGGTTTTCTATACCGCTATAAGATGATGTGCGAATTGAAATGTGGTCGGATTGCACACCAGAGTAATGATCTAGAAACTCTTGCACGGCAATGCCTATCGGCGTACCGCCGCGCCACAACGCGATAATAATGGTAGGTCGAAAGCCGCTATTAAGCACCATTTGTGCGAGCTTTAACGCATCATTATGCAAGTCTTCAGAACTTAGATATATTTTTTCAGCCATACAAAATAGTTGGTTGTAACGTTAAATGAATTATATACTCAAAGCTCTTATATATGTCATGCCTTTTCATGGATAAAATTTTTATTACCTCCGAAGAACTTTTGCTCGACTCATATCGTTTATCAATGCAAATTTTTAATAGCGATTTTCGCCCTGATTTTATCGTGGGTTTATGGCGAGGTGGCAGCCCTGTCGGTATAGCCGTACAAGACTGCCTTGATTATCTCGGCGTTAAAACAGACCACATTTCAATCCGCACCTCGTATCGTGGCCTTAAACACTATGACCACATGATTAACAATGCTCACGACATTCGCATTCACGGCTCACAGTATTTAATTGAAAAAATGAACGCTAATAATCGACTCTTGATTATTGATGATGTGTTTAGCTCTGGCTCTAGCATTCAAGCTGTTATTCAGCATTTACAAAGTAAAATGCGTCGTAACATGCCTAACGAAGTGCGCATTGCAACTACATGGTATAAACCCGCACAAAACAAATCGGCACGCAAACCCGATTTTTACGTTAACGAAACCGACCAATGGTTAGTGTTACCTTATGAACTAAATGGACTAACTGAGGACGAAATAGCACAACATAAACCTTTCGTTACAGAATTAGCAGATGGATTAAATTTATAATGGGATTTTTTGATAAACTTTTTGGTGAAGACAAGCCTTCGCCATCTACTGAGACAAGTGAACATCAGCGTCAACTGATTACAGCAACTTTATTGATTGAGGTGAGTAAAGCTGATTTCAGTCAAGACAATGAGGAGCTAAACCGCATTAATGAGCTTTTAAAAGAACACTTTAAACTGACTCAAGTTGAAGTTAATAGCCTTATAGACCTAGCTCATCAACATTCTGACAAGATAACGTCATTACAACAAATGACAAGAGAGCTGAATGAAAGTCTATCGCAACAAGATAAGGTTAGAATTATAGAGCTTATGTGGCACGTGGTTTATGCCGATGGTGAAAAGGATTGTTATGAAGAGCACTTAATGCGCCAAATCTCCGATTTATTATACGTGTCACACGAACA
>CAYZQE010000032.1:3366-24058 GCA_964480635.1 uncultured Gammaproteobacteria bacterium
ACTTATCCTTTAGGGCAAAGCTGAATTAATGTGACTGTAAGGCACATTCAATGAACAGATGGTTAAATCTATTAGTCCGTATAAAACTGATGTTTTAACTTAATATCAATCGTTCTGTTTTCTGCTGTCGTGACTTTTATTTTGAAGGTCATTCTTTCTAAATGAGACACGGAAAAATCACTGATATAATAAACTGCATTTTTCTCAGTTACTTTACGCATATCTAAGTGTCGTAATTGGCCGACTAAATTAACGATATAAACCTCAACCTTTGCTTCAACACCTTCGTAATTATCGCCTTGTTTTAATACCGAAATATTTAAAAACCCACGGTTTTTAGAGCGTTTAATGTCATAGTTTTTTGCAACATGAGCCGGTAAAAACTCGGTAGGGAGCGCATTATAATGCACAATATAATTGCCGATTTTCTGAGATGATTCAGCTAAAGCATGTCCACTCATTAGCAATAGAGCCAACAAACTACTGATTAAAATTTTCATATCTATTTTAAGGGGCCTTTGATTAAGCATGATTAAACCATTGTGGCGAGATGAATAATGGGCGGAACGAGCAACATTTTTATAATCATTATTGCCAAAGAAGCCACTAAAGGTGATAAATCTAAGCCACCTAAATCAGGCATAATTTTTTTAATGGGGCTTGTCACTGGGTTAGCAATGGTTTGAATAAGCTGCGTGACGGGGCTATAAGCACCTGGGCTAACCCAGCTTAAAACCACCAAAATAATAATCGAAAACAAAAACACGCTGAGGGTTAATGACAATAACTCAGCCAACGCAATAATCAATAACCCTAAAATACTCACACTAGCGATAGGAGCGCCGACACCGGCAATTTCAATAACAGGCACGCCCAATGATTTTAAAACTAACAATTTAATCATGATTAATGAAATCGCCAATACAAAGGCTGAGGTGTCTTGCCCTGCGACACTAGGAATAAATCGACGTAAAAACTTTAATGGTGGCGACGTGACTTTAACAATAAATTTTGATACTGGATTGTAAAAATCCGCACGAAAGGCTTGAAACAAAAATCGCAACAACACCAACATCACATATAAATCAAAAACAGTGTTTATGATTAACATCAGTGGATTTATTAAATACCCAGAACCCATTTACTTTACCTTTTTACTTTATTATTTAATGTTGATTCGACAGTTCATCTGCCATTTGCTGTGATCGTTTAAATGCCGCATCAACAGCTTGTGCCACAATACCTTTTAAATCATTGTTTTCAAATGATAATAAAGCTTGTTCAGTTGTGCCGCCCTTAGAAGTAACGTTTTTTCTGAGCTTTTCAATGTCATTATTCACCAGAGCCATATTAGCCGCACCTAAAGCAGTTTGTGCCGCCAATTGTTTTGCAACATCTGGCTCTAAACCTAACGCTACGCCAGCATTAACTAATGATTCGATAAACAAAAAGAAATAAGCAGGGCCACTGCCTGATATAGCCGTCACGATATCAATGTCACTTTCTTTTTCTACCCAAACCGATAGGCCAACAGCTTCTAAAACATGCTGTGCTTGCTGTTTTTGTGTGTCGTTCACCGCATCATTAGCATATAAACCCGTTGCACCACACTGCAATAAAGAGGGTGTATTGGGCATACAGCGAACAAGTGCTTGGTTGCCACCTAACCAACGATTAATGTCAACACCGCGAATACCCGCAGCAATGCTAATAAATAAAGGTTTATGATTTAACAATGACTGAATTTGCTCACAAACAATTTGTAATACTTGCGGTTTAACGGCCAAGACAACAAGATCAGAAGCATTCAGTGCTTGAGATAGCTTGGTCGTTGTTTTAACTGAAAACTTATCGTTTAATGACGTTAAAGTTTGCTCATTAATATCGTAAACGCAAACCTCCTTTGCTTTAAATTGCTCAGGTACTAAACCACCAATCAAACTAGCCGCCATATTGCCGCCGCCAATAAATGTTATGCTCAATTCACTATCCTCATCTAACTCAATTTATGTTCAAACGCCTTTTTACGCGTCTCTTTGCCCAAAAATACCGGTTCCAATGCGAACCATCGTAGCACCTTCTGCGATAGCTGCTTCTAAATCACCACTCATGCCAATAGACAAGGTATCAACACTATCAGCTAAACTCTGTAACTCTAAAAATAATCGCTGCACTCTTTTAAAAGCATCTCGTTGTTCATTGATATTATCACTAGGCTTTGGAATTGCCATAAGACCACGCAGCTTTAAGCGAGGCGATGTTATCACTTGTTGTGCCGCTGCCATGAGTTCTTGTGTCAAAAATCCAGATTTTGAGGCTTCATTGTCAATATTTACCTGTAAACACACATTCAAAAGACTCGCTTTTTCATCCCTTTGCTCATTTAATCGTTTTACTATTTTCAAACGATCAACACTGTGTACCCAATTAAAGTGTAATGCGATATCCTTAGTTTTATTAGATTGTATAGGCCCAATAAAATGCCATTCAATGTCATTTAAATGGCTAAGTTTTTTTATTTTTTCAACTGCCTCTTGCACATAGCTTTCACCAAAAACCCTTTGTTTATTGAGATAAGCTTGCTCTATTAACTCAACTGGCTTTTTTTTACTCACCGCCATCAATTGCACCGAATTATTTTGGCGATGATATTTTTTCTCGAACACGCTTATTTGAGATCGAATATTTTTCAGATTTTCTTCTGTGATATACATACACTTTTGCTATAGTCTATTAAATAAAAAAAATAACTAACAAGAAAAATAAACTAGATCACAAAGGAATACTATGGATATTTCACAATTATTAGCCTTCGGCGTAAAGCAAGGCGCATCTGACTTACACCTCTCTGCCGGTTTGCCCCCTATGATTCGTGTTGATGGTGACATACGACGCATTAACGTTCCAGAAATGGATCACAAAGAAGTCCATGACATGATTTATGACATAATGTCTGACAAGCAGCGCAAAGATTTCGAAGAATTTTTAGAAACTGACTTTTCTTTTGAAATTCCAGGTCTTGCTCGATTTCGTGTTAACGCGTTTAATCATAATCGTGGCGCTGGTGGTGTTTTTCGTACCATTCCTTCAAAAATATTATCTCTAGAGGCTTTAGGCGCACCGTCTATCTTTAAAGAGATCGCTGATATTCCCCGTGGCCTCGTGTTAGTAACCGGCCCAACAGGATCAGGAAAATCAACGACTCTTGCTGCCATGGTTGATTATAAAAATGATCATGAACAAGGGCATATTTTAACCGTTGAAGACCCTATTGAATTTGTTCACCAAAGTAAAAAGTGCTTAGTCAACCAACGTGAAGTTCATCGCGATACCCTTGGTTTTAACGAAGCATTACGCTCAGCACTTCGAGAAGACCCCGACGTTATTTTAGTGGGCGAAATGCGCGACCTTGAAACGATTCGACTAGCCTTATCAGCCGCAGAAACAGGGCATTTAGTGTTCGGCACATTGCACACCAGTTCAGCGGCTAAAACCATTGATCGTATTGTTGATGTATTCCCAGCTGCAGAAAAATCAATGGTTCGTTCCATGTTATCAGAATCTTTAAAAGCCGTTATCTCGCAAACTTTATTAAAGAAAATTGGTGGTGGTCGCGTTGCCGCACATGAAATCATGATTGGAACACCCGCTATTAGAAACCTAATTCGAGAAGACAAAGTAGCGCAAATGTATTCTGCCATACAAACAGGCCAAAACCTTGGCATGCAAACCTTAGATCAAAATTTAAAGCAGTTGCTCCAACAAGGTGTTGTCACAAAAGAAGATGCACAGAAAAAAGCAGCGAACCCTGATTCAATTTTATAAGCAAACAACGACAAAGCGAAAACATTATGGATAGAAGTAAAGCGATAAGTTTTATGCACGATTTGCTACGGATGATGGTAAGCAAAGGTGGCTCTGATTTGTTTATTACCAGTGAATCACCACCTGCCATGAAAATTGATGGCAAAATGTTAACCGTATCAAAACAAAAGCTGACCTCTTCTCACACCCAAATGCTCACTCGTTCTTTAATGAATGATAAACAAGTTGCAGAATTTGAAGAGAAAATGGAATGTAATTTTTCAATCGCATTACCCGGTATCTCACGTTTTCGAGTTAATGCCTTTGTGCAAAGAGGCTCGTCAGGGATGGTGCTTCGAATCATCAACTCAGAAATCCCTAACTTTGAAGAGTTAATGCTACCCAATACTTTAGAAGACATCGCCATGACCAAACGTGGCTTAGTCATTTTTGTAGGTGGTACGGGTTCGGGTAAGTCGACTTCGTTAGCATCCATGGTCGATTATCGAAACCGCAATAGCCATGGCCATATCATCACCATTGAAGACCCTGTTGAATTTGTTCACGAACATAAAAACTGCATTGTCACCCAACGTGAAGTAGGCGTTGATACCGACAATTATGAAATCGCCCTTAAAAACACATTACGCCAAGCTCCTGACGTTATTTTAATTGGTGAAGTAAGGGACCGAGAGGCTATGGAACACGCTATTGCTTTTGCCGAAACAGGGCATCTTTGCTTAACCACTCTACACGCTAACAGCACTAACCAAGCCCTAGACCGGATCATTAACTTTTTCCCTGAAGATCGTAGATCACAACTATTGATGGATTTATCCCTTAATTTAAAGGCACTTATTTCACAACGATTAGTGACTAAAATAGAAGGTGAAGGCCGCATACCCGCTGTTGAAATCATGATTAACACGCCATTAATGCAAGACCTTATTTTTAAAGGTGATGTGCATGAAATGAAGCCGCTTATGGCTAAGTCCAATGCCGAAGGCATGAAAACCTTTGACCAATCTTTATTTGACTTATTTGAAGACCGTAAAATCAACTATGAAGATGCACTACGAAATGCAGACTCACTCAATGATATTCGCCTACGCATTAAACTAGAAAGCGATACAGCACGTAAAATGGGTATCGTTGAAGACCACAGATCCTTTGTTTTAGAAGATGAGGATGACGATAAGGGCTCCATGATTTAGGTATAATAAAACATGCATCAACCAACAACAAAACTATTAGAGCCTTATTTAAAGCTCATGACTGAAAAACAAGCTTCGGATGTCTACCTAGTCACGGGTGCGCCTCCGAATATGAAAGTTCATGGCACCACATCTCCTGTTGCCAAAAATAGATTACTTCCAGGTCAAGTTGAAAAACTAGCTTACAGCATTTTAACTGAGGAGCAGATTAGAGATTTTGAAATAAACAGAGAGTTTAATCTCGGTTTTACCTTGCCTGATGTGGGTCGATTTCGAGTTAATATATTTATTCAACGCTCTGAAGTCTCAATGGTTATTCGTTATATAAAGTGGGATATTCCAAGCATCGACGAACTAAAATTACCGCCCATACTAAAAGACATTGTAATGAACAATAACGGACTGGTATTGGTAGTAGGCTCAACTGGTTCGGGTAAATCAACTACGCTAGCATCCATGATCAACCATAGAAATATGACTGTTGGTGGGCATATATTAACGATAGAAGACCCTGTTGAATTTATTTTTAAACATGAAAAATCAATCATATCGCAACGTGAAGTTGGGATTGATACATTAAGTTATGCCAATGCTCTGCGCGAAGCTTTACGCGAAGCACCAGAAGTCATTATGATTGGTGAAGCACGCGACCAAGAAACAATGGAAGCAGCCATTAGTTTTGCTGACACGGGTCATTTAGCCCTCACCACATTACACGCCGTTAACTCAAATCAAGCGATGGATCGTATTGTAAACATGTTCCCTACCGCTAAAAGAGAACAACTGTTAATGGACTTATCACTTAACCTAAAAGCGGTTATCTCACAACGGTTGATACCTGGAATGAATGGCAAATATGTGGCTGCTATCGAAATTCTCATGAACACGCCTTACATAACCGAGCTTTTACGCGATGGTAACTTTAGTGAAATTAAAGAAGTGATGAAAAAAGGTGATGCGGCAGGGATGAGAACATTCGATCAATCGTTATACGATTTATATAAATCAGATCAAATTACCATTAAAAATGCACTTGCGTATGCAGACTCTAGTACCGATTTAGAATGGCGTATTAATTTTGGCGGTGACGCTGCACGTGAAAGCAACAACAATGAAGAGCTTCAATTACCCTCGGAAGAAGACTTTTAAGATTAAACTAAAGCAATAATTCAGAGTCTATAAATGTATATCCCACTTCTAGCCATCGAATAATATGGGCATTAATAATTTATTTAAATTTGAAGAACACCTTAGATTAGCATTGGGATTATTACTTGCTGGCTACGCCATTCATTCACAAATATGGCTAATACTACCTTTCGGACTATTATTAGTTTTCACAGCCAATATTAAGTACTGCCCCATTTATCATTTATTAGGTATTAGGTATTAACAATCAACAAATAAACTTTAACGAAATTTTATCCCAATTACCAAAGCACAACCCAGAGCCTGTTTTTATTTTCAAACAAAATGGTGAGCTTGTTTTTAGAAACCATTCGGCAAAAGAAATTTTACCTAGCTTAACCACTTTATCAGACCTACAAGACGAACACGATAAAACACAACTATCTAGCTTTCATAAAAGCAACATCAAAGGTTTTATAGAAAACAATAAAAGCTACATCATGCATTACAAACCGATCCCAAAAACAAACTCTATTGTTGCTTATGGCTTTAATGTCACAGAATTATTAGATGCTAACGAAGAAATCATCAACACCCAAAAAGAACTGCTTTACCGTATGGGCGAGATAGGTGAAACACGCAGCAAAGAAACGGGCAATCACGTTAAACGTGTCGCCGAATATTCTTTGTTGCTGGCCACTTTAGCAGGCCTAAACTCAGAGCAACGTCATTTAATAAAAATGGCCTCTCCTATGCATGACATTGGCAAAGTAGCCATTCCTGATAGTATTTTACTAAAGCCTGGCAAGCTAGACCCTGATGAATGGGTGATTATGAAAACTCACGCTTCAATTGGTCATGAGCTCCTTAAAAATTCTGACAGACCTATTTTAAAAGCCGCTGCAATCGTTGCGGGTGAGCACCACGAAAAATGGGATGGCTCAGGCTACCCCAATGGAACAAGCGGTGAAAATATTCATATATTTGGACGTATCACGGCATTAGCCGATGTATACGATGCGCTAGCTAGTGACCGAGTGTATAAAAAAGCATGGCCGCTTAATGATGTTATCCAACTTATAAAAGATGAGCGCGGCAAACACTTTGATCCAAAGTTAGTTGATTTATTCGTCGCTAATTTGGATAAATTCAATAAAATTCGATTAGCCTATGTCGATTAACATTTTACGTCTTATTTATTCATAAAAAGTCTAACGATAAACCTCTCCACCTCCGTCGATATATACCCCCTTCGTCAGGACATTGCTATACTTCTCTTATATTCACAAAAAGAGGATCTTCCTATGCTAGACACTTACCGCAACCATGTCTCAGAACGTGCCGAGCAAGGCATTCCTCCTTTACCTTTAGATCCTCAGCAAACTGCTGATTTAATCGAACTCATCAAAAACCCGCCGTCTGGAGAAGAAGATTATATTCTAGATTTATTAATGCATCGCATCCCTGCTGGCGTCGATGAAGCCGCTTATGTTAAAGCAGGGTTTTTAGCCGCCATTACGCGTGGTGAAGCCAGTTCGCCTTTAATCGATAAAGTGAAGGCCGTTGAGATTTTAGGCACTATGCTGGGCGGCTATAACATTGAGGCGCTCATCGCCTGTTTAGATGATGAAGAAACAGCTGCTGCTTCGGTTAAAGCCTTATCATTTACTTTACTCATGTTTGATGCCTTCCATGATGTTAACGACAAAGCTAACGCAGGTAATGACTCTGCCAAACAAGTGATTCAGTCTTGGGCCGATGCTCAATGGTTTAATAGCCGTGAGCCATTACAGGAAAAAATAACCGTCACTGTTTATAAAGTTCCCGGCGAAACAAATACCGACGATCTTTCACCAGCACCCGATGCATGGTCTCGCCCTGACATTCCCTTACATGCCAATGCCATGCTTAAAATGCCTCGTGAAGGCTTTACCGATAAACCGTTAGAAACCATTATCGAATTGAAGCAAAAAGGCTTTCCTCTTGCCTATGTGGGTGATGTTGTAGGCACGGGCTCTTCGCGTAAATCAGCCACCAATTCAGTGTTATGGCACATGGGAAATGATATTCCATTTATCCCTAACAAACGCGAAAGCGGTTACTGCTTTGGCACTAACATTGCCCCTATCTTTTTTAATACCATGGAAGATGCCGGTGCATTACCGATTGAAATGGACGTATCAAACATGGCCATGGGCGATGTCATTGATGTGTATCCTTTTGAAGGCGTAGCCAAACACCATGATAGCGATGAAGTCATTGCCGAATTTAGTTTAAAAACCCCCGTTATCCCCGATGAAGTTCAAGCGGGTGGACGCATCCCTTTAATCATCGGTCGTGGTTTAACCGCACGAGCACGCGAAGCACTAGGCTTAGGTGAAGCCGATTTCTTTAAACAGCCAACCGTGCCCAAAGCGAATAACAATGGCTTTACCCTTGCACAAAAAATGGTGGGTAAGGCTTGTGGCGTAGACGGTGTTTTACCTGACACCTATTGCGAACCTAAAATGACGACGGTTGGCTCCCAAGACACCACAGGACCAATGACCCGTGACGAACTTAAAGACTTAGCCTGCTTAGGGTTTTCGGCAGATTTAGTCATGCAATCATTTTGTCACACAGCGCCTTATCCCAAACCAGTCGATGTGGTCACTCACCATACACTGCCTGACTTTATCCAAACCCGTGGCGGTGTCTCGCTAAAAGTGGGCGATGGCGTTATTCATTCGTGGATGAATCGCATGCTCATGCCCGATACTGTGGGTACGGGTGGCGATTCGCATACTCGTTTTCCTATAGGTATTTCTTTTCCTGCAGGTTCTGGCTTAGTGGCTTTTGCCGCAGCAACGGGCGTCATGCCTTTAGATATGCCTGAATCTGTCTTAGTTAAATTTTCAGGTGACATGCAAGCTGGCATCACCTTGCGTGACTTGGTTAATGCCATCCCATATGTCGCTATCCAACAGGGCTTATTAACGGTTGAAAAGAAAGGTAAAAAGAATATTTTTAATGGCAAAATCATCGAAATTGAAGGCTTACCCGACTTAAAAGTCGAACAAGCCTTTGAACTATCAGATTCATCTGCCGAACGGTCTGCCGCTGGTTGCACCATTAAACTGAATGAAGAACCTGTTAAAGAATACCTTAGCTCTAACGTCACCATGTTGAAGTGGATGCTGAGCGAAAACTACGGCGATGCACGCACCATTAAGCGCCGTATCGAAAATATGCAAAACTGGTTAGATAACCCCGTGTTAATGTCCGCCGATGCTAATGCAGACTATTCAGCTGTCATTGAAATTAACCTAAATGACATTAAAGAGCCACTAGTTGCTTGCCCCAATGACCCTGATGATGTGAAAACGTTATCGGATGTTGCTGGCGTAAAAATTGACGAGGTGTTTATTGGTTCGTGCATGACCAATATTGGTCACTTTCGCGCTGCTGCTAAATTATTAGAACAGCAAACATCTGCAGTACCCACTAAATTATGGATAGTGCCCCCGACTAAAATGGATGAAGCCCAATTAATCGCCGAAGGTCATTACAGTACCTTTGCCAAATCAGGGGCGCGTACCGAAATGCCAGGTTGCTCTTTATGCATGGGCAACCAAGCTCGGGTGGCTCCTGGTTGCACCGTTATTTCAACCTCCACACGTAACTTTCCTAATCGTTTAGGTGATGGTGCTGATGTGTATCTAGGTTCTGCAGAATTATCATCAGTTGCTGCTATTTTAGGCCGTATACCCACGACAAAAGAATACATGGAATATGCGACAACTTTTGACACCATGGCTGAGGACATTTATCAATATTTGAATTTCGATCAAATGCCCAGCTATCAAGAGTCTGCTAATTCTGTTTCTTTAGATTCTATTCAATAAGGCTAGCGTTGCATTTCTCCTTCTCCTTTTGAGGGAGAAGGCGCTATACCAACCATCATGAACTCTCAAATAATCATCCAAACCACAAAAAACTGGATTGATCGTTTCGTCATCGAACTTAACCTCTGTCCTTTTGCCAAAGCTGAAATCAGCAATAATACTGTGCGTTTTGAAGTTTCAACAACCAAAACAAAAGAAGTGCTATTGCAGCAATTACAAGATGAACTAAATCATCTCAATCAAAACCCTGATATAGAAACCACCTTATTAATTCACCCAAAAGCCTTAGTAAGTTTTGATGCTTATAACCATTTTTTAGAACACTGTGATGATTTACTTGAAAGCATGCAATTAGAGGGCACTTACCAAATAGCTAGCTTTCATCCCAATTATCAATTTGCAGATACAAATATTGATGATGCTGAAAATTACAGCAATCGTTCGCCCTATCCTATGCTGCATATACTAAGAGAACATAGTCTAGAGAAGGCCATTGATAACCACCCCAATACGGAAGATATTCCCAATAAAAACATCATCACTTTAAATAAGATAGGTTCAAACGAATGTCATTTACGCTTTAAACGCTGCTTTGAGGCACCCTAATGATGCATATTTGGATTGATGCTGACGCCTGCCCGGTGGTGATAAAAGAAATTTTATGCCGCGCTGCCATGCGAAAAAAAATAGCCATTACGTTTATAGCCAACCAAACGGTTAATGTACCGCGCTCACCTTTTATTAAAACAGTACGCGTCTCACAAGGTTTTGATGTTGCTGATGACGAAATTGTAAAACGTGTCGTAGCAGGCGACTTAGTCATTACCAGTGATATTCCTTTGGCTTCTGATGTTATTGAAAAAGGAGGCTTTGTGCTCACATCACGCGGTGAACAATATACTTTAGATAACATAAAAAACCGCCTTAGCATGCGTGATTTTATGGAATCAATGCGCTCTAGTGGCGTTCAAACTGGAGGCCCTCCGCCCATGAACCAAGCAGACCGCCAGCAATTTGCTAATCAACTTGATCGCTTTTTGGCCAAAGCTTAATAATGTTCGATTACATTACTCAGGTTAACAAACGCTCTAAACGCATTAAATTACAGTTTTGCAGCTATCGTGGTTTAATAATCTCTAGCCCTAAAAAGTTAAGCCAAAAACGCTTAGATAGTATTTGCTTAGAGCATCAAGATTGGATTCAAAAGCAACAAGCCAAACACCCGATCGAATCTTTTGTTCACCCCCTTTATTTAAACCTTGTTGCTTTAGAAAAAACTTATCATTTAAGTTTTCTTATAAATAATAAAAACAAGGTCATTGAAGACGATAATCATCTTGTCATACAAGGCCAACAGGCAAAACAACAGATTATTAATTTAAAGAAATGGATCCGAAAAAAAGCCCAGCAACTCTTTGCAGATAAGCTTGAAGATTGGTCGAATAAAACCCAACTAAATTATTCAAAACTAAGCGTTAGAAGCCAAAAATCACGCTGGGGCAGTTGCTCATCTACCGGTACTATTTCGCTCAATGACCAACTCTTATTTATGCCTTCTAGCGTACTCGATTATATTATTGTGCATGAACTTTGCCATACTATTCAGCCCAACCACTCTGCTCGCTATTGGGCTTTGGTTAATAAGCATTACCCCAACTTTAAACAACAAGAAACACTATTAGCCGACTATGCAAAAAAAATCCCCCCTTGGTTTAGAGCCAGTTTGTATTCTTAGTACTTTTCAAGCTTGTCTTTTTTATAATGATAATTAATGCCTAAATAAGAAAAAAAATCTCAATTTTTAACAAAACTCTATATAGTCACGCCTTCGCACGCCTTCAGGCTTAACAAAAATTAATTATGTCCATAAATTACGCTAAAATAGATCAACAACAACTCGCCACAGATATTGATTTAATCAAACAATCTATGGGGCAAGCAACGACCGAAGACTTTCAACACCTTAAAAAAGTCGAACGCTGGGGTAGAGCAGCAGCCATTTTAGGTTATCTTATGGCATCGGCATTTCCCTTTAATATTTTAGGCGCGCTGTTAATTAGCATGGGCAATATCAGTCGATGGGCTAACGTCGCACACCCTGTTTTACATGGTGCGTATGATAAGGTGCCTAACATTCCAAAACGTTATACCAGTAAAGGGTTTGCACAAGGCCGCCGACGCTATATTGATTGGCTCGACTGGATAGAACCAGTCGCTTGGGATTTTGAGCACAATAAAAAGCATCATTTTAATTTAGGTGAAGAAGAAGACCCCGACAATGTCGAAATAAATTTAAAATGGTTACGTGAATCAAACATGCCTATGTGGGTTCGTTATTCCATTGTCATCAGCTTTGCTTGTATTTGGAAAATAGCCTATTACGCTCCCCAAACAGTTAAGATACAAGCTAACCGTGAACGCAGACAACGCGGTGAAGTACAATATGACACCTTCATTCGTTTAGGTGCCTGGAGCCCATTTTCACCCGATGGATTTCGTTTATGGACGCAAGGTTACTTGCCTTATATTGCTTTTCGCTTTGTATTGATGCCCTTATTGTTTTTACCCTTAGGTGTCGATGCTGCCTTTAACGTTTTAATGGCCTCTTTATTAGCTGAAGTATTCACCAATTTACATTCCTTTTTTATCATTCTCCCGAATCACTCAGGTGAAGATATTTATCGTTTTAATGAACCCAGCAAAAGCCGTGGTGAATTTTATTTACGCCAAATTATAGGCACAGTGAATTATAATTCAGGCACTGATCGCATTGATTTTTTGCATGGCTGGTTAAACTATCAAATAGAACACCATCTCTTCCCTGCCATTCCTTTAAACCACTATCAAAAAATGCAGCCCATTGTTAAAGAAATATGCAAAAAGCACCAACTGCCTTACCGTCAAGAAAGTGTTTTTAAGCGCGCATGGATGACCATAGAGTTAATGGTGGGGAAAACCAATCAATTGGTTATTAATCACGTTTAACCCCCTTGAGAGCATGATCTTTTAGGCGTAGAATTAATTTAGTTTGGTGATTAGAAAGCTAACTCAGCAATGATGGCTTTCCTCTCTCCCTGCGAGAGAGAGTTCTTTCTAGTAACTGCTGAGTTAGTTTGCTAATCACCTTTAGCTTTAATCTCTTTTCAAAATGGAAGCACCGATGATTTCAAAGCCAAATAGAATAAACCATCATTTTTTAAAGCTTTTTTCAGCTATTGTCACTGTCATTGCCTTAGCAAGTTGCCAACCTGTTGATTCTGAAGATATTAATTCTTCAGGGATTTATGCTGATATCGAAGTGGTCTCAAGTCTCAGTACTCACGCCGATGTTAACGTTTCTTTTCGCTCGAGCAGCAAAAGCAATGCCTCTTACATTGAGCTCACCGCCAATGATAATTTAGCCACTTCATCGAATAACCAAATTAAGTTTTTTAGTAAAGATAATTTTCTAAACAAAATCACTTATTCTGCAAATTTTAATGACGTTGCCGACGAAGCAAGCTTTACTGTTTCTCTTGAACGCCCTAATGATATTAGCGCACCAAATTCTAGCGTAAGCTTGCCAAAAGAAATGCAAATCACTTTGCCCGCTTCAGCGCATGTGTTTACCCCTGATCAGCAGTTAGATATTGCGTGGAGCCCCGCCAGAATTAATCAACTCATTGATATTCAGTTTGTCGTCACCTGTGACGACAACACGACTAGAACCATTTCAGGTTTAAATGATGACGGAACATACAGCATTAGCATTGATGCTTTAATAGCCGACTCAGCCATCAGTAACAACAATGACTGCCACATATCAATTGGTTTAACTCGAACACACCGTGGCTCAATTGATACCAATTATGGCAAGGGTGGGAAAATAACCGCTAAAACAACAAGAAGCTTAAATGTGATCGTCGATTTATAAGGCTATCAATCTAGGTTTTTAGCCTTTAATTAACGTCCCCACACCCGAATTTGTTAACAGCTCTAGCAACACTGAATGCTTAACCCTGCCATCAATAATATGGCTTGTTTTAACGCCTTCATTAACTGCTTTTAAGGCACAATCGACTTTGGGCAACATACCACCATGAATTACTTTTTGCTCGATGAGTTGTTTGGTTTTGGCGGCATCAATCCCTGTCACTAAATTACCATCATCATCTAAAACACCTGATGTATTGGTCAATAGTAATAATTTTTCTGCGCCTAATTCTGCGGCTAATTTACCGGCGACAATGTCGGCATTAATATTATATGACTCACCTTTAGTACCCACACCAATAGGCGCAATAACAGGAATAAAGCCACTATTATCAAGCATGGTCACCACCGAAGGGTCAATACTGACGACTTCGCCCACATGCCCCAAGTCATACAACGCTTCTTGCCCTGGCTTTATATTTTTGGGTTTAATATCTAAGGGTTTGGCTTGAATTAAACAGCCATCTTTGCCTGTTAAGCCCACGGCATGTCCACCATGTTGATTAATAAGGCTCACAATTTGTTTATTAACCAAACCACCTAACACCATTTCTACCACATCCATGGTTTCACTGTCTGTGACGCGCATACCTTCGATAAATTTACTTTCTTTACCTATTTTTTCAAGCAACTCAGCTATTTGAGGGCCACCCCCGTGTACAATAACGGGGTTCACACCAATTTGTTTTAGCAATACGATGTCTTGGGCAAAGCTGCTTTTAAGCTCTTCATCAATCATCGCATTACCGCCATATTTAATGACGATGGTTTTTTTATCTAAATTTTGAATGTACGGCAAAGCCTCTACTAAAATCTCTGCAATATTTTGCTGTTTAACGACCATTATTTTTGTCCCGAGTGGCCAAAACCACCTTCACCACGATCTGACTCATCAAAGCTTTCTACGACTTCAAACTCTGCTTGAACGACAGGTAAAAACACCAATTGTGCTAAACGCTCGCCTTGCTCTAAGGTATATTCTGTTTGGCTACGGTTCCAAGCTGATACAAATAATTGGCCTTGATAATCAGAATCAATAAGCCCCACTAAATTCCCCATCACAATACCGTGTTTATGGCCAAGGCCAGAGCGTGGTAATATCACCGCTGCTAACGCAGGGTCTTTAATATGAATCGCCATGCCTGTTGGAATCAATTCTGTTTGTCCAGGTTTTAATACGACGGGTTCATCAATACAGGCTCGTAAATCTAAACCGGCTGAACCTTCAGTGGCATAGGCGGGTAAAGGAAATTCTTTGCCAATACGGGAGTCGAGTATTTTTAGTGCTATTTTTTTCATGTTTTTATTTGGCTCTTTAGAAATTTAAGTGGGTAGTTTAGAATAAAGCTCTCATTACAATAGGCTTAATAAAATGGCTGTAGGCGCGATTATAACCAACATTAAACAGACATTCAGCACTCTATGGTTTCGTGACCCAAATGAGGAGCAAACTTATATCAATGAAGTCGCTGTTCGAATCCGCGCTGGTATGCTGTTAGTTGTCCCGTTATTTATGGCGCTAACCTTATATGAAGCACTATATACCTCGAATTGGCTCCCCATTGAAAACACGGCAACCGATACCTATGAAACTGATTGGGATGGCAATATAATATATACCGTCGAAGCCATTAGACGTACTTACGATTACAGCATTCAAACTTATTTTTTAATGTTTGCCTTTTTTGACTTGCTAGCAGGCATGTTTGTTTTAACATCTCGCTTATCCCCCACTATTTTAATCAGCAGCTTTTTAGCACAATCACAAAAACCCGTTTGGAAACCATTGGTTCCTAAGCGTTACGCTTGGGGCATTGGAGCAAGTTTTATTTCAATTTGCATTGTGTTTTTTAACCCCGAAATTTTCGCCGAATGGATCAATCAATTCTATGGCAGCGATCTATTATCCACCACTGAAAACTACATTCCTTTTTGGATTCCTACCAATTTAGTTTTTGCCTGCATCGCCTTTATGTGGCTTGAAGCCGTGTTAGGTTTTTGCGTAGGCTGCAAATGCCATGCATTATTAGTAAAACTGGGCGTGCATAAAGAAGAATGCGATGCCTGTAATAATATTGATTGGGATGAAATAGCGGCTCGAAATGCTAAAAAATAGGTTTCGCTAAACCTATTTTAAGCCGTCGATAATCGCGCTATCAATATAATTAATTGCTCAGCCAATGTTATTTTTTGCTGTAATGCAAAATACTGCTGCCCATGATGCCAAAAAGCATGTATTTCGTTTTCATCGACGGCAAAACCACCCTGTTTAGCTCCAACTAAATTGGCACATATTAAATCGATGTTTTTTGCGGCTAATTTTTGTCTTGCATACTGTTCAAGATCATTGGTCTCTGCGGCAAAACCCACGCAATAAGGTGGGTTTTGAAGTGCAGCCACATCTGCCAAAATATCTTTTGTTTTTTGCAGGGTGATTTGCAAACTAGCGGACGTTTTTTTAATTTTATGTTCTTCTATTTGGCTAGGCGCATAATCGGCAACCGCCGCGCAGGCGATAAAAATTGCCTGTGATTTAACTCGCGCCATCACTTGTTGGTGCATATCCTCAGCACTTTTTACATGGATAACATCACAGCCTTTTGGCGCTATTAATGCGACAGGCCCTGACACTAACGTCACATGTGCTCCAGCGTTTATTGCCATTTTTGCTAGGGCATAACCCATTTTACCGCTACTTTTATTAGCCAAATAACGTACTGGGTCTATCGCTTCATGTGTTGGTCCAGCGGTTATTAAAACCGCTTTCCCTTTTAAAATTTTGGGCAAGAAACAAGTACTTAATTGTTGCGCGATGTCATGCGCTTCTAACATGCGCCCCAAACCCACATCACCGCACGCTTGCGCGCCAGATGCTGGGCCTAACATCACGACACCTTTGTCGCTTAAGGCATGAATGTTGTTTTGTGTCACTGCCTGGTGATACATCTTTTCATTCATCGCAGGCGCTACATAGATGGGCGCATCACAAGCCAACATCATGGTGAGCAATAAGTTATCGGCAAAACCTGCATTGTACTTTGCTATAAAATCAGCCGTAGCCGGCGCAATTACAACCGCATCTGCCCAGCGTGCTAATTCAATATGCCCCATCCCTGCTTCGGCTGTTTCATCCAGCAATTGTGTTGCTACGGCATGACCTGATAAGGCCTGAAATGTTAATGGCTGCACAAATTCACATGCGGCAGGCGTCATCACGACTCGCACATCGGCTCCTTGCTTTATCAACAAACGCGTTAACTCTGCTGCCTTATAAGCAGCAATACCCCCTGTTACGCCTAAAATAATTTTTTTATTGTGTAGATTGCTCATGCCTATTATTCTAGACGACTATCAAACATAGGGATATAGATATGGCAATTACGGACTGGCCTAAAGATGAACGGCCTCGTGAAAAATTATTACAGCATGGCGCTGTTAGTTTGAGTGATGCTGAATTATTAGCAATTTTTTTACGCACGGGCATTAAAGGTAAATCAGCTGTCGATTTAGCGCGTGATTTATTAAATAGCTTCGGCTCTTTACATAAGCTGTTTACCGCAGACTTAACCGCTTTTACCGCACATAAAGGCATGGGTACAGCCAAATATGCTCAACTTCAAGCCGTGTTAACACTCGCTTCTAGGCATTTAAAAGAAACCCTGAAACAACAACCAGAATTTACGTCAGCAGAACACACAAAAGAGTATTGTAAAATGCTTTTAGGCAATAAAACATATGAAGTATTTGGTTGTTTAATGCTTAATAACCAACATCAACTCATCGAATTCAGGGAGTTATTTCGCGGCACCATTGACGGGGCTAACGTGTATCCCAGAGAAGTCGTTAAACAAGCCTTAGCTGATAATGCTGCTGCCGTTATATTCGTCCACAATCACCCCTCAGGATGCTCTGAGCCAAGTCAGGCTGACCGGTCTATCACCCGTCAACTCATTGAGGCATTAAAACTAATGGATATTCGTGTCATTGATCATTTAATCGTCGGTGATAAGGTAACGAGCATGGCAGAGCTAGGGATGATTTAACATAATTCTCACGCTCACTTTTAGCTAAATGAGTACCTTTTCTAGGCGTTTCATTTTGCCCCGTCATGTTGCACTATTTTAGATCTTGATTTTAAACCTTCGATTTTTAAAACACTTGGTTTTTAGCGGACAACCCAATAAATTTATACATGAGCGCATTAACTTGCATAATCTCAAAAACTAACTACATTCTTAAAACAGCAATAATAATGAGGATGAGTTTTGTTTGGTTCAGATAAAAAGAAAGTACTAGAATTGGAGAATGAAAATTCTAACCTTAAACAGATGCTCAATTCGATTGATGCTTCTTCTGCACGTATTGAATTTGATACGCAAGGCAATATCATCGCGGCTAATGATCTTTTTTTACAGACCTTTGGTTATACTATTGACGACATTAAAGGGCAACATCATAAAATGTTTCTCTCAAAAGAATACCAACAATCTAGCGAATATGCTCAGTTTTGGCCAAACTTGGCAAAAGGATTAAAATGCCAAGGTCAATTTTTACGTTTTACTAAAAGCGGTCAAGAAATTTGGTTAGAAGCTAGCTACAATGCGGTGAAAGATAGTGATGGTCAGGTTTATAAAATAGTCAAATATGCGACTGACATTACGGAACGTGTAAACAGTGATAGTGATAATGCGGCGATGCTAGAAGCAATTGCGTCGAGCTTTGCGGTGATTACATTTTATCCAGATGGCACCATTATCGATGCCAATGAAAATTTTGCGCAAGCACTCGGTTACCCAAAAGCAGCATTACCTGGCTCTCACCACCGCCAATTTGTCGATGATGATTATGCTTCCTCTAAAGAATACAGCGAATTTTGGACAGATTTAGCTTCGGGAGTCAAAAAAACAGGGTTTTTCAATCGAATTTGTAAAGATGGGCATGATATTTGGATACAAGCGGCTTATTCACCCATCGCTTTACCCGGAAAAAAACCGCATAAAATCATAAAAATTGCATCTGATATTTCTCAACTAAAACATCAAGAAATTGAATTGGCCAGTTTAGTTAAGGAGTCATTAGACGTTTTAACTGCCTTATCTCATGGTGACCTGACTAGCCATGTTAAGGGGGAGTATTCAGGTTCTTTATCTTCTTTAAAGGACGCACTGAATCAATCCATTAGCAATTTAAGCGCTGCTTTAACAGATATTTCTGTTGCCACTCATTCCGTTAATTTATCAGCAAAAGAAGTTTCTGAAGCCTCGCTGAGCCTATCAGGCCTTACCAGTAAAACCGCCATTTCTGTTGAACAAACAAATTCGGCCATGCAACTTACTTTTGATCAGGTTAAGAAAACGCTCGATATGGTCAACGAAGCTCACGAGTCAACCACTGAACAGCAGAGCTTAATTGATGCCGGCTTAACCTTAATGGATGAGTCACTGCAAGCCATACAATTAATTGAAAATTCATCGAAAGAAATTAAGGACATCGTTTCCTTAATTGATGGTATTGCATTTCAAACCAATTTACTGGCGCTGAATGCTGCTGTTGAAGCCGCCAGGGCAGGAGATCACGGCAAGGGTTTTGCTGTTGTAGCCAGTGAAGTGCGTATTTTAGCTCAAAAATCTGCTGTCGCCTCTAAGGATATTAAAAGACTGATTTCTCAATCAGCAAAACAAGCTCAGATGGGGGTTGATATTGTGACTCGATCTTCACAGAACCTTAAAACAGTGAGTGGTAAATCTAATGAAATAAGTGAAACAGTCACCTTGCTAGGTGAGTATTCTCAATCACAATTTCAAAGCATGGAAAAGATTGGTCGAGAGATGGATTCTATTGATAGTGTCACGCAACAAAATGCAGCCATGGTGGAAGAAACCTCTGCAACCGCTGATAACCTAAGCGGACTGTCAAATGAAGTTCTTGCCATTTTAAGTAATTTCAGCCTAAAAAAAGACAATTAAATGCTGAATTAATATGTCAGCAGTTAAAGCATAGTTTTGCTCGAAAAAATAGCTGTTCTGGTTAAAGCCTAACCAGAACAGCTTTAACCATGCCTAAACAACAATTCGATTCTTACCCTTTGGTTTCAAGACCCAATCTTTTGCTTTTTGTGAGTGATTCAGTCACCTGAACCAGTATAGCTGAGGCTGAGCTTGTCATCGCTTATACTGTGTTGTCGCTTACATCTCTAACTCAACCATTGCTCTAAACAACTGGATAATTCATCTCGCTTATAGGGTTTTGTAACAACATCATCCATACCTGCTTGTTGGCATAATATCTTGTCGTCATTGGTCGCGTTGGCAGTTAAAGCAATAATCGGCATCGCCTTTTTATCACTTTCTTGTTCTAATTTACGGATAGCTCTCGTGGCTTCATAGCCATCCATAACAGGCATTCGACAATCCATAAAAATCAAATCGTATGGTTTGCTGTTATAGGCATCGACAGCTTGCTGTCCATCAGCCACCACATCGACATTAACACCCAAAGTGGTCTGATAGACTGCCGGACATCAAACGGATCGAGTCAGCCGCAAAATGCGCTGCTCATCCTGAGCGTTAGCCCCCTTAATTTGACAAATAGTACTATTGCAGTATCATCCTCTCATGCCAAAGAAAATACGTGAATTAATTTCAATGCTAGAAAAATCCGGTTTCACTAATAGAGGTGGAAAAGGTAGTC
>CAYZQE010000033.1:0-23878 GCA_964480635.1 uncultured Gammaproteobacteria bacterium
ATTTCCTGGAGGACATGTGACTAAAGCTGCGATTCTAGTACTTGAAGATGGCACCATTTTTAAAGGCTTATCCATTGGTGCTGATGGTCTTTCATCGGGTGAAGTTGTTTTTAATACATCAATGACTGGCTACCAAGAAATTTTGACTGATCCTTCATATTGTCAACAAATGGTCACCTTGACCTATCCTCATATTGGTAATACAGGCTGCACTCATGAAGATGAAGAGTCAGATACAATTTTTGCAACGGGCTTAATTATTCGTGATTTACCTTTAGTTGCCAGTAATTGGCGTAGCGAAACGGATTTACAAACTTATCTAAAAGAAAAGAAAATTGTAGCCATTAGTGATATTGATACGCGTCATTTAACAAGAGTTTTACGTGAAAAAGGTGCCCAGTCTGGCGCGATAATGGCGGGCGATGGCCTTGATGAAACAAAAGCTTTAGCTAAAGCAAAAGCCTTTGGTGGTTTAAGTGGTAAAGATTTAGCTAAAGAAGTCAGTACAAAAAAAGCGTATCAATGGCGTGAGGGTGGGTGGGACTTAGCAACAGGTTATCAACAGAATAATAAAACATCTTTCAAAGTCATCGCTTTTGATTATGGTATTAAAAAGAATATTTTACGTATGTTAGTTGATCGTGGTGCAGAAATTACAGTGGTACCTGCTCAAACTTCGGCGGCTGACGTGTTAGCAATGAATCCAGATGGCATTTTTCTGTCTAATGGTCCAGGCGACCCTGAGCCTTGTGATTATGCAATCACCGCGATACAAGAAATATTAGAAACAGAGATCCCAATATTCGGTATCTGCTTAGGTCATCAACTTTTGTCGTTGGCGAGTGGTGCTAAAACCATAAAAATGAAATTTGGTCATCATGGTGCTAATCATCCCGTACAAGATTTAGACTCAAAAGTGGTGATGATTACCAGTCAAAACCATGGCTTTGCAGTTGATGAAAAAACCCTGCCTAATAATTTAACGGCCACACATCGTTCATTGTTTGATGGGAGTTTACAAGCAGTTCATCGTACGGATAAGCCTGCCTTTAGTTTTCAAGGACATCCTGAAGCAAGCCCGGGGCCACATGACGTTGCACCATTGTTTGATTATTTTTTTGAATTAATAGAACAGCGTAAAGCATCACAAGGGGGCGCTTAGCATGCCAAAAAGAAATGACATTAAAAGTGTTCTCATTATTGGTGCAGGGCCTATTGTTATAGGTCAGGCTTGTGAATTTGATTATTCTGGTGCTCAAGCCTGTAAAGCGTTAAAAGAAGAAGGCATTCGAGTTATTTTAATAAACTCAAATCCAGCCACCATTATGACAGACCCTAAAATGGCGGATGCGACGTACATCGAACCAATTCATTGGACTGTTGTTGAAAAGATCATTGAAAAAGAAAAGCCTGATGCCTTATTGCCCACAATGGGCGGACAAACAGCTTTAAACTGTGCGTTAGACCTAGAGCGTGAAGGCGTTTTAGAAAAACATGGCGTAGAAATGATTGGTGCAAGCCGTGATGCTATCGACATGGCAGAAGACCGCGATAAATTTCGTATTGCGATGGATGAGATTGGCCTAGCGACGCCTAAAGCCTTTATCGCTCATAGTTTAGAAGAAGCATGGCAAGGCCAAGCACAAATTGGTTTCCCCATCATCATTCGGCCCTCATTTACGATGGGTGGAAGCGGTGGTGGCATTGCGTATAACCGCGAAGAATTTGAAGACATTATCAAACGTGGTTTAGAGCTGTCACCAACCACTGAGGTGCTTATCGAAGTGTCCGTATCTGGTTGGAAAGAATACGAAATGGAAGTGGTACGTGACCGTAATGATAATTGCATTATTATTTGTTCTATCGAAAATCTAGATCCAATGGGTGTGCATACGGGCGATTCCATTACGGTTGCACCGGCGCAAACCCTAACCGATAAAGAATATCAGATTATGCGTAATGCTTCTTTAGCTGTATTGCGTAAAATAGGTGTTGAAACAGGCGGCTCTAATGTTCAATTTGCCATCAACCCAGATAATGGTGAAATGATCATCATTGAGATGAACCCTCGCGTCTCGCGTTCATCTGCGTTGGCATCCAAAGCAACTGGTTTTCCTATTGCTAAAGTGGCTGCAAAACTTGCGATTGGTTATACCTTAGATGAATTACAAAATGACATAACAGGTGGTGCAACGCCTGCATCATTTGAACCATCCATTGATTATGTTGTAACTAAGATACCCCGCTTTACATTCGAAAAATTCCCACAAGCTGATGATCGTTTGTCCACACAAATGAAGTCTGTTGGTGAAGTGATGGCTATTGGCCGCACTTTTCAAGAGTCATTGCAAAAGGCATTGCGTGGTTTAGAAACAGGTGTCTTTGGTTTAGACCCAATTGTTGATCAAAACCAATCGAAAGATGCCTTAGAAGACTTATATAGAAAAGAGCTTCGCTTACCGGGGGCGCAACGTCTTTGGTATGTGGCAGATGCTTTTCGAAGTGGTTTTAGTCTAGAGCAATTGTTTGAACAAACAGCTATAGACCCTTGGTTTTTAGTTCAAATAGAAGACATTATTAAAACTGAAGCCATTGTTTCAGCGCAATCTTTAAATGACATAAGCGCTGAACAGCTATTAAAATTAAAGCGTAAAGGTTTCGCTGACCAACGATTAGCTAGCTTATTAAACATTAAAGAAACTGAATTCGCAGATTATCGCCGTCACTTGAATATTCGCCCAGTGTATAAGCGAGTTGATACTTGCGCCGCCGAATTTGCATCGCCTACGGCTTATTTATATTCAACCTATGAACAACACTGCGAAGCTGACCCTTCAGGTAAAGAAAAAATCATTGTTTTAGGTGGTGGCCCAAATCGAATCGGTCAAGGCATCGAGTTTGATTATTGCTGTGTACATGCTGTTTTAGCTATGCGTGAAGATGGCTATGAAACGATTATGGTTAATTGCAACCCTGAAACAGTCTCTACTGACTATGACACCTCAGATCGCCTGTATTTTGAACCATTAACGTTTGAAGACGTGATGGAAATAATTGATTTAGAAAAACCTAAAGGCGTTATTGTTCAATTTGGTGGGCAAACACCATTAAATCTAGCGACAAGGCTCGAAGCAGCAGGCGTTCCCATTATAGGAACATCACCTGATAGCATTGATTTGGCAGAAGATCGTGAGCGATTTCAGCAATTGGTGAATGATTTGGGTTTAAAGCAACCACCGAATCGCATTGCTTTTAATCCACAAGATGCAGCAGGGCTTGCTAAAGAAGTTGGCTTTCCATTAGTGGTCAGGCCATCCTATGTTTTAGGTGGGCGTGCGATGGAAATTGTTTTCAATCAAGACGATTTAGCAAATTATATAGCGTCAACATCTATCAGCATTTCCCCCGATTCACCTTTATTATTAGACCGCTTTTTAGATGATGCGGTTGAGGTTGATGTTGATGCAGTTAGTGACGGTGAAAATGTCGTCATTGGTGGCTTAATGGAACATATCGAGCAAGCGGGAATTCACTCAGGTGATTCAGCGTGTTCTTTACCGCCATACACATTGTCTGAATCAATTCAAAATAGCTTGTGCGAGCAAGTTATTATGATGGCAAAAAAGATGAATGTTATTGGCTTAATGAATACGCAATTCGCAATCCAAGGTGACAATATTTTCATCTTAGAAGTGAACCCACGTGCAGCTCGTACCGTGCCTTTTGTTTCAAAAGCAACGGGTGTACCAATAGCGCAGATAGCAACACGCTGCATGGTAGGGCAATCTTTAGAATCACAAAACTTCACCAAACAAGTTATCCCTAACTTTTATTCAGTAAAAGAATCAGTATTTCCATTTGCTAAATTCTTAGGCGTAGACCCTATCTTAGGCCCAGAAATGAAATCAACGGGTGAAGTCATGGGCGTCGGTAAAACGTTTGCAGAAGCTTTTTATAAGGCCGTTTTTGCAGCAGGTACTAATTTACCGACTTCTGGCAAAGCATTTATCAGCGTTAGAGATAACGATAAGCATGGTATAGTGGGTTTAGCCAAGCAGCTAATAGCTCAAGGCTTTACTATTGTCGGCACGCGTGGCACAACAGCTATATTAGCAGAAGAAGATATAGACTGCGAAACGGTTAATAAGGTTAAGGAAGGGAGACCTCATATCGTTGATATGATAAAAAACAAAGATATTTCTTTAATTGTTAACACCACAGAAGGAAGAGCAGCGACAGCAGATTCTTTTGAAATACGCCGTGAAGCACTGATGCAAAGCATTACTTATACAACAACAATGGCTGGTGGACGAGCAACAGCCATGGCGATACAACATGCTGCATTAAACAATGTATATCGTTTACAAACATTACATAAAGAGGGGATTTTATGAATCAATTACCTTTAACAGCTGTTGGCTGTGAACGCTTAAAAGCAGAATTAAAAGATTTAAAATTTGTTAGGCGTCCGGCGGTTACTGAAGCTATTTCGATCGCCAGAGATCACGGCGATTTGAAAGAAAATGCAGAGTACCACGCTGCCCGTGAAGAACAGAGCTTTATTGAAGGTCGTGTTAAGCAGTTAGAGTCAGCTATTTCAAATTCACAGATTATTGATATATTAAAAATACCCAATAATGGTCGTGTTATTTTTGGCTGTACAGTAGATTTAATTGATAGTGAAACTGAAGTTGAAGTAACCTATCAAATTGTGGGCGATATCGAAGCAGATATAAGCTATAACCGTATTGCCATTAGCTCCCCAATTGCTCGCGCTTTAATCGGTAAGGAAGTTGAAGAAGAAATTACTTTTGAAGCGCCTGGTGGAACAAAAGAGTACGTAATTGAAAGTGTTCGATATATTTAGTGGCGCTTAAAGCTTGCTTAGCTGAATTTTCTCTCAAATGAAGAGAGAAAATTCAGTCGTTACTTTTCTTTTCGTTCATCTTTAAAATGGTCAATCTCTTTATTTAATTTATAAATGGTTAGGGTATGACCAATTTGTTGGATTTTTTCAGCACCCGTTACTTTACAAATCTTCATAACTAGAGCAGTTTTTTCAGCCTTGTCTAAAGCAGGGATTTTTAATTTTAATAACTCGTGGTGATTTAAAGCACTTTGAATTTCATTCATCACAGATTCAGTTAGGCCTTTCATACCAACAGAGACAATTGCTTTAATTTTATTTCTATGAGCCGCAGCTCGTAGTTGTTTTATAGTTGATGGTTTCATGGTTTGGAATAATATTTAAGATACCCCTATTATAACGAAGAGGAAAGACTGTTGTCTCGTTCTAAATCAAGTTCTCGATGGTTACAAGAGCATCGTGATGATTTATATGTTCAAAAAGCCCAAAAAGAGGGTTATCGTTCTCGCGCTGTTTATAAATTAATGGAGCTTGACGAAAAAGATCATATTATCAAGCCAAAACAAAATATTATTGATTTGGGTGCAGCGCCCGGTAGTTGGACAGAATATGTCAGCCATAAATTAAAAATTAGTGATAGAAACCTTAGTGGAAAAATAATTGCAGTTGATATTCTACCGATGGATGCGGTGACTGATACGACAGTCATCGAAGGTGACTTTACCGATCAAGCAGTATTGGAAGAGATTTTATCTCATATCAATAATGACAAAATGGATGTTGTGTTGTCAGATATGTCACCAAACTTAAGCGGGTTAGATTCTGTAGACCAACCTAATGCCATGTACTTAGCCGAACTAGCGCTTGATTTATGTCAGCAAGTTTTAACTAAAAAAGGGGTGTTTGTGATAAAATTATTTCATGGCGTTGGTATAGATGAATACACAAAATTGCTACGTCAAACGTTTATTAAAGTGAACTTTCGTAAGCCTTCTGCCTCTAGATCACGTTCAAGAGAAGTTTATGCCGTATGCAAAGGTTTAAAATAATGGTTTTAAGGATATCAGGGTTAACTCGTAAAATTTTATCTGAATTAATCATAATTTCCTTAAATAAACTTAAGCTTTACGCTTGAATTATGGAAACTCCAACATATTAAGGTATAGTAATTCTGATCAAGAAAGATCTTATTAAGTTAATAAATTTATTTTCGTTAAAAACTATTAAGTTAATCAGTACTTTCTTAAAATACATTCATACTAATAGGTATTCATTTTGAATGATGTCGCAAAAAATTTAATCCTTTGGGTTGTTATCGCAGTTGTTTTGTTATCGGTGTTTCAAAACTTTAGTGGTGACCAAAAAAGCAATACAAATACGTTAATTTATTCTGAATTTCTATCACAAATTCGGTCAGGGCAAATTAGCGAAGTCGTTATTGCAGGTCAAGAAATTAAAGGCAAGCTAGTTTCAGGTGCTCCTTTTATGACCTACAGTCCTGAGACAGATACCTCAGCATTGATTGGTGATTTAGATCGCGCCAATGTGCAAATTATGGCAAAACCTCCAGAACAGCCATCGTTACTAGCTCACATGTTTGTCAGCTGGTTTCCTTTTATTGTGTTAATCGGCTTATGGGTGTTCTTTATGCGTCAAATGCAAGGCGGCGGCGGTAAAGGCGGCCCTATGTCATTTGGTAAGAGCAAAGCTAAACTATTAGCAGAAGACCAAATTAATATTTCATTTGCAGATGTCGCTGGTGTTGATGAAGCAAAAGAAGAAGTGGGCGAATTAGTCGAATTTTTAAGTGACCCTTCAAAATTTCAAAAACTCGGTGGGAAAATTCCGCGTGGTGTTTTATTAGTAGGTCAACCAGGTACAGGTAAAACATTATTAGCGAAAGCCATTGCTGGTGAAGCTAAAGTGCCTTTTTTCTCTATATCCGGTTCAGATTTTGTTGAAATGTTTGTTGGTGTCGGTGCATCACGCGTACGTGATATGTTTGAACAAGCTAAAAAACATGCTCCTTGCATTATTTTTATTGATGAAATAGATGCCGTAGGCCGCCATCGTGGTGCAGGTATTGGTGGCGGTAATGATGAGCGCGAACAAACATTAAACCAATTATTGGTAGAGATGGATGGCTTTGAAAATAATGAAGGCGTTATTGTTATTGCTGCGACTAACCGTCCTGACGTTTTAGATCCTGCGTTATTAAGACCGGGGCGTTTTGATCGCCAAGTTGTTGTGCCATTACCTGATGTTCGTGGCCGTGAACATATATTAAAAGTTCATATGCGTAAAATACCCATTTCAGATAATGTTAATGCGATGATTATTGCACGCGGTACGCCTGGATTTTCAGGTGCAGATTTAGCAAACCTTTGTAATGAAGCTGCTTTATTTGCTGCGAGAGGCAACAAGAAATTAGTATCAATGGGCGAATTTGAACGCGCAAAAGATAAAATCATGATGGGTGCAGAGCGCAAATCAATGATTATGAAAGAAGATGAGAAAAAATTAACGGCTTACCATGAAGCAGGGCATGCGATTGTTGGGCGTACAGTGCCTGATCATGACCCAGTCTATAAGGTGAGTATTATTCCTCGTGGTAGAGCATTAGGTGTCACTATGTTTTTACCCGAAGATGACCGTTATAGTCATAGCAGTGAGCACCTACAAAGTCAGCTATCTAGTCTTTATGGTGGACGTATAGCTGAAGAAATTATTTTTGGCGGTGACGCAGTAACAACAGGCGCATCTAACGATATAGAAAGAGCGACCAGTATTGCTCGTAATATGGTCACTAAATGGGGTTTTTCAGAAAAACTAGGACCTTTATCCTATGCCGATGAAGAAGGCGGCGATCCATTTTTAGGTCGAGGTGGTAGCCCTAGACAATCGTCTATATCGTCCGAAACTGCAAAGTTAATTGATAGTGAAATGCGCGTATTTATTGATCGTAATTATACAAGAGCTTATGATATTTTAACCAAACATAATGAGCAGCTACACCTGATGGCTGATGCACTTTTAAAGTATGAAACCATTGATGCAGCTCAAATAGATACTATCATGGAAGGTAAGATTCCTGGTCCTCCTGCAGAGTGGAGTGATGACGATACATCGAATGATGACACTAAGGGTGACACTAAAACAACCGCTGAAGAGACGCCAAAAGAATCTGAGCCAACAGTTGGTGGCCCAGCACCGCTGCACTAATTTTCTTTGACGCTAACAAAGGCTGATTTTTATCAGCCTTTTTTTTATGTTTGAATCATTAATCTTAAAAAATCATAAAGAGTCATTTAAAGCCCCTAAAGTTATGGGAATTTTAAATGTAACACCAGATTCATTTTCTGATGGCGGGCAGTTTGATTGCTTAAATGATGCGTTAAATCAAGCGCGCAAAATGATTGATGAAGGTGCTGATATTATTGATGTTGGTGGCGAATCAACACGACCAAATGCTGACACAGTATCAGAACAAAATGAATTGAATCGTGTCATACCGATTATTCAAGGAATACGTCAAATTTCTGATATCGAAATTTCCATTGATACCAGTAAGGCAGAAGTGATGCGTCTTAGTGTTGAGGCAGGAGCAAATATGATTAATGATGTTTATGCTTTGCAAAAAGACAAAGCATTAATCGTAGCAAGTCAACTTAAGGTTCCTGTTTGTTTAATGCATATGCAAGGGGAGCCTCAAACAATGCAACATTCACCTCAGTACGACAACATTATTGATGATATTAAATGTTTCCTCAGGAAAAGAATTGTTGCTTGTCAAAGCCAAGGTATTGACGAAAAAAAAATCATCATTGATCCTGGCTTTGGTTTTGGTAAAACGGTCGAACAAAATTTTTTAATGTTAAGTCAATTAGCTGAGTTTTTACCCTTAGCGCCCCAAATATTAGTAGGTATATCAAGAAAGAGCATGTTGGGTGCTGTTACTGATACTAAAGCTGATAATAGACTAGCCCCAAGCTTAAGCGCTGCCGTTATAGCCGCGTTAAAAGGTGCGCATATTTTAAGAGTGCATGATGTGCTTGAAACTCAACAAGCAATGGCTATAGTTAAACAATTGTAAAGATATTAAGGCCTATCTAAAAGGTCAAAACTTTAAAGGAAAATAATAATGAAACGTAAATACTTTGGTACAGATGGTATTAGAGGCCGAGTAGGGCAATTTCCAATGACCGTTGAATTTGTTATGAAGCTCGGATGGGCTGCTGGTAAAGTCTTAGCTCAGCAAAAAAAAGGCAGTGTGGTTATCGGCAAAGACACGAGAATATCTGGGTATATGTTTGAATCGGCGCTTGAAGCAGGTTTATCTGCTGCTGGCCTTGATGTTACTTTAATGGGGCCTATGCCAACACCTGCAGTCGCTTATATGGCTAGAACACAAAGAGCGACTGCGGGCATTGTGATTAGTGCATCACATAACCCCTATTATGACGATGGCGTTAAATTTTTTAATGGCGATGGCTATAAATTGCCAGATGAAACAGAAATTGCAATTGAAAAAATGCTTGAGGAACCTTTGGATATGGTTCCATCAAGTGAAATTGGTAAAGCTGTTCGTATGGAAGATGCGCGTGGTCGCTATATTGAGTTCTGCAAGAATTCAATACCTTTTAGAACAACCTTACGTGGGCTAAAAATTGTTGTCGATTGTGCTCATGGCGCCACCTATCATATTGCCCCTCAAGTGTTTAGAGAGCTTGGTGCAGAAGTCTTTGAACTTGGTACTCAGCCAGATGGGCTTAATATTAATAAAGATGTTGGTGCCTTACATCCAGAAAATATGCGTTCACTATTGCTTGAAAAACAAGCCGATATTGGTGTTGCGTATGATGGTGATGGTGATCGCTTAATGATGATGGATTCTAAAGGCGAGGTGCTTGATGGTGATCAAATACTTTATATTATTGCTAAGTCTAAGTTATTAGGTGGTAATTTAGATGGTGGAGTAGTCGGGACTAAAATGACTAACCTTGGTCTTGAACATGCGTTAAAAGCAGAAGGAATTGAATTAATACGAAGCAATGTTGGTGATCGTTATGTCATGCAAGATCTCATCAAAAACAATTGGTCGATTGGTGGTGAGTCATCTGGGCATATTATTTGTCTCGATAAATCAACGACTGGTGATGGTATTATTGCGTCATTACAAGTCATATCTTGGTTGGTAGAAAAAGGCATAACTCTTGATGACGCATGCCGTGGTATGCAAAAATACCCTCAAATTTTAGTCAATGTACCTATTTCGGCAAAAATTAATCCAGAAGACTTTCCTGCTATTACTGATGCCATTAAAAGTGCTGAATCTGAGCTTTCAGGTAAAGGGCGCGTTTTATTACGAGCATCAGGTACAGAGCCACTAATTCGAGTTATGGTTGAAGGTCAGGATCAAACAATTGTTGATAAGTTAGCTCATGAAATTGCAGAAGTTGTGAAAGTATCGGCAAGTAAGCCATTTAGTAGTAAAAATTAATGATGAAATGCTTAAAAACATTGATTTTTAAGCATAATATTAGTAACCTTTGCCGCCAATTTTAATGCAGAGAAAATAATAATGCGTCGCACCTTAATTGCTGGTAACTGGAAGATGAATGGCTCTTTAGAGAGCATTAATGAATTAATGCAAGGCTTAACGGATGGGATTTCATCTGTGACTAATGCCGACATGGCGGTATGCCCACCAGCAGTTTATCTTTTAAAAGTAAGTGGTTTAATTGGTGATACTGCAATTTCATTAGGGTCGCAAAATATTTGTGATCAAGAGTCAGGCGCATTTACTGGCGAATTAGCACCTTCAATGTTAAAAGAAGCTGGCTGTCAATATGCCATCATTGGGCATTCAGAGCGACGTGCTCTGTATGGTGAATCTGACGCACTAATTGCAAACCGTTTTGCAATGGCAGTTAAATCTGGCGTAACACCTATTTTATGTATTGGCGAGTTATTAGAAGAACGCGAATCAGGCATAACTGAAGAGGTAGTCTCTAAGCAATTAGACGCCGTTATCGCTCAAGAAGGTATCGCCGCAATTGCACATTGTGTTATCGCTTATGAGCCAGTTTGGGCCATTGGCACAGGTAAGGTAGCAACACCAGAGCAAGCGCAAAGTGTTCATGCTTTTATTCGCTCTAAGCTAGCTAAGCAAGATGCAAATGTAGCCGCTCAAGTTCAAATTTTATACGGTGGTAGTATGAATGCAGGTAATGCATCAGAATTATTATCTCAAGAAGATATAGATGGCGGCTTAATTGGCGGAGCATCTTTAAAAGCAGAAGACTTTTTAGCCATAGGCAAATCTGCATAATTTAAATATTGATTCAAACATTTAGAGAACAATCATGGAAAATTTCAACAGCATCTTATTAGTTGGCCAAGTCGTGCTTTCAATATCACTCATTACACTTATCTTATTACAACACGGTAAGGGTGCAGATGCCGGAGCTGCTTTTGGTGGTGGTGCTTCTGGTAGCGTATTTGGAGCTAAAGGGTCAGGTAACTTTCTAAGTAGAACAACGGCCGTTTTAGCGACTTTGTTCTTTGTTGTTTCTATGTCATTAGCTTATATTTCAAGTCATAGAGTTGTGCAAGGCAGTGTGACCGAAATGGGTATCGAATCATCGACTACTAATACAGTGCCAAATATGATGGAAGATACGTTGATTCCTATGATGGAATCAGCTGATTTACCACCCGCTGACGTAGATTCTATGATGAAGCTAGATGATGATGTCATGATCAATGATTTACCTCCTGAATAAATAAAATACAGCCGATGTGGTGGAACTGGTAGACACGCAATCTTGAGGGGGTTGTGGCGTAAGCCGTGCCGGTTCGACTCCGGCCATCGGCACCATTTATAGTATCAAGGGCTTTCGTTAAGCCCTTTTTTTATGCCTGAAACAAAGCTGCAAAGCCATTATATTGTATTAACTCATATAACCCCTCTATATTCTTATCTAGTATCTCACGTGGGGTTATTTGTGGGTTATTGGTCTAAAAGCCTTTGATAGGAAGGAGTTTTATATTATGGCGATAACTAATATTCAAATTAAAAAAGTAAAAACAAAAGACAAGGTATACGCTATCAGCAGGGAAGAGCCTTTAATTTAAGGGTGATATATACAAGGCAATAAAATATGAAAGTATCACCTTAAAACAGTCAATAAAGTAGGGGAGTTAGGTGAAAAATCGCATTAGGAGCTTGATGCGCCGCTACAACGAAGAAAGAAAGCATCAAGCTTTAAAGGCAACACTGAGTACAGTAGGCGATGAATGTAGTGACCAACAATAGGCTGCTTAATGTGTGAAAATAGTTTTTAGTGAACTGTCCTGATTTTTGGGTGCATTGCTAGCAGGCTGTTTTTTTAGGCGGTCAAGGTCTAGCCATTAAATTAAGAAAAAAAAGGATTGAAACTTAGTTTCAATCCTTTTTTTATTATTAATGAAGCTAGTGGTGTGTTTACTTCATTTGTGCGTATGTTGTTAATTCTGGCGTTTCACCATTAAGTCTAAATGGTAGGCTTTTAAGCGCCAATTCAGCTTCGGCTTTATCACTGTAGCTGCCCATAAATAAAATATGTAAAGATTCACCATTAACAATGTCAGTTTTAAAAGATAAAACATCTTTTAAACTATGGTTATAACGAACGGCTAATTCAAAAATTTCTTCTTCAGAACTGGCTGATAACGCTCTAATTGCAAAATTTGAATCAGGCTGTTGCGAGATCCACTGCAAGCTATGTAAGATATTGTCATTCCCTATCTTTCGGTGTGGAGCAATGTTAACTAAGCGGTTATCTAAACTGACGTTTTTATCATTCACTGTTTTAAGTTGTTGATTAAGGGCAATGACTTGAGTTTCTAACTGAGAAATTCTATTCGCTGCTTGATTGTCAGTTGTATTGACATGATCAGTTAAACCAGTAATCGTTTGGTTAATTTGATCTGTACGCTGTGCTGTCGTTGTTGCATCAGTTGTCCATAAATCATTTTGATAAATATATAAACCAATGACGGAAACCACTAATAAAGTGATAAAAGCTCCAGTCGTAATAAAGTTAACACTAACCAATTTACTTAATGCCGCTAAAGTTTTATTGGTAGCAGAGGTTTTTTCTCTTAATAGATCAAGCTGAGCCTGTTGGATTTCATTTTCTTGTTCAATACGGTATATTTGAATGCCCAGTGTTTCTACTGAATCTTCTAATGCCGTTGAGCGCTGCCCAAGAGTTGTTGTTGCTTTAAAAAGTGTTTTAGTTTCAGCAGTTAATGATTTGGCGGTATCTTCAAGCTTTTCTGCGCGTTTCTCTAAGGCTTGATCCACAGATTGTAACTTGAGCATTTTAGCGCTATGGCTTTGTATTTCTTTATCGGCTTTTTCAATGTCATTTGCTAAATCAGCCGTTTTTTCATCAGTGCTTTTTGCTAGAGACTCTATTTCAGTAATAAGCTTTGTTTCAATGCTTGTCATTAACGCTGCATTATCTGTAATGCTCTTTTCTAAAGCAATGGCTGTTTTCTTTGCTTCTTTAACAATAGAATTAGTACGTTCGATTAGCTCTTCTTGACCTTGAGTCAACTGTTTTGCAGATTCGGTAGATTGTACTTCTACGGAATCTATATGATTTTCTAGGCTACTAGCTTTAGATTCAATAGTAATAATTTGTTGACGTATTTCGTCAGAAACCGTTTCAACTTGAACGGTGATATCTTTGATATCTTTTGTAATTTTCGCAGACTTTAATTTTAGGGCGCTGTACGCTTTTTCAACAGAACCCAGTTGCTTATAAGTTTCAGACACTTTGCTAGATAAATCTGTGTGCTTAGACTCAATTTTTTGTACATTTTCAGTAACCGATAAGTTCGTGTTATCAATGTCTTTATAGAGTTGGCTTATCTCTGCTTCAACTTCAATAATTTTAGATAAAGTATGAGCAACATTGCTTTCGAGATCTTGGTCTTTATTCGTGACAGCAATAATTTGTTTTTTTAAATCACCTGATGACTTTTTTAATTCGGCTTGAACATCATTTAATGATTTTTCTAAGGTGTTAATTTTATTATTGACACGAATAGTATCTGAATTATTATCGTTTGTTTTTAGCTGAACTAGATTATCTTCTTTTGCTTGCCCGGTGCTCATTGTTTATCTCGTATAAATTTAATATAACATTATATTAGCATAATCTTATATAGATTGCCCACCATATAAATATTTTGTTAAAAGTTAAATGATGAGGATAAATAAAAATTAATGTTAGCGGAAGGTTTAGGTAATAATAACGTGGGTAACTTATCTATGTGGAAGATACGAAGGCATTTTATATTTTGTTAATACAGAGCTTTAAGTTTTCTACTAAATGGGTCTTATTGTTAGAGTTACTGTATTTAATACGAGTATATAAATGAATGGCTAATTGAATGTGCTTATTAGTGTTTCCAAATTCATTCTGTATTCTTATGAGATATGCTTTGGGGCTTTCTGCTTTTTTAATAGGTATGCCAAGTTTCTTAAGTTTATTTAATAATTTAACAAACAGCTGTTCATAGTATTCTGGCTTTTCGGGACGATTATTTATCCAACTGATTAAAGCATATCCTAGTGTGATAACTGATAATAATATGACTAAGGCTATTACCATATCCGCTGTACTTTTTATGCCTAAGCCTAAGTTTTTTAAAAAGTTACTTTGCTTTGTTTGGTTATAATTTAACACCCAATTGTTCCACTGGTACTGCGCATTATCCCAGTTTAATAAAAGATCACCCATTAACGAGTTTCTGGCTTGAAACCGGAACGTTAAATTATCACTATTTAATGCTTGATCAAGGCTTATCTCAATACGATCAGGCGAAACAGCACCCGTAGGGTCAATTCTTACCCAGCCTTTATCATCTAACCATACTTCAGTCCAAGCATGCGCATCAGATTGACGAACAATTAAATAATTGTCGTCGGCATTGAACTCACCGCCCTGATAACCGGTAACAACACGTGATGGAATATTGGCAGCTCGCATGATAAGGGCAAAGCTACTGGCATAATGTTCACAAAATCCACGTTTTGTATCAAACAAAAATTCATCAATTGGGTTGGCACTCAACAATAAGGGGGGCGATAGGGTATAGAAGTAATCTTGCGTTCTAAATTGGTTTAAAACGTGTGCGACGAGGTCTTTATCGTCATCAAACTGCAGTCTTAACTGTTTGGCATAGGCAATAGTTTTAGTGTTTTTTGATTCAGGGAATTCAGTGTGTTTGATTAAGCTATCAAAATCTTCATCTAAACCAAAGGTTGACTGGGTATAACTAACGAGATCGTATTTTATTAAATCATTAATGATTTTTGTACTTTTTAATTCAAAATCGGTTGTTATTGTACTATTAGCAATAGTCTGTGTTGGCAGATCCAGAGGTAATAACCAGTTCTTCCCGTTGGCTTCCATGGTCATGGTGTATTCATATTTTTGACCGTAGCTATCAATTTTTGGTAAACCTTTTGTTTTTTGAGTGCTTTGAAACCAAGTAGTGCCATTAAAGCGCGACATAACAGGGCCGCGCCAATATAGCTCTCTTTGGGGAGGGATTTTATTTTTAAAAGTCACTCGAAAAGCAACACTATTATCTTGAATCAAATTTGATATTTTACCAGGAGACATATGATCGCTTAAGCCAGTGACACCGGCACGTTGTTCATTTGTTAAACCCCATAGCGGGCCTGGAACACGAGGGACTAAAATAAATAAGATAACCATTAGTGGGATAGCATAGCCAATGATAGAGCCACTAATTTTAAAACGGGTTGCCCAAGAAATGGTGATATTACGTTCATTAAGAGTAATGAGCGACGCCGTTAAAAATAAGATGGTTAGCATCATATATAATGCAATAAAGATGCTTTGTGAAAATAAAAAGTGGGTAACAACGACAAAATAGCTAAGAAAGACAACAATGAGCGCATCGCGATGGGTTTGGCTTTCGAGTAATTTGAACCCAGCCATAACACTTAATAATGCAAGACCGGCATCTCTTCCTGTAATGGTCCAGTATGTTGCAAACACTGCAATACCACCTGCTATCACAAATGGCACAATTAACCATCTTGGTAAAGCAGGGATAAGTTTGGATGCTTGGGCTAATCGCCACATTAATGAAAAGCCAATAAATAAGCTGACCCAAACAGGTAAGTGGACAACATGAGCGACAATGGAAATAAAAAACCCTAAGCAAACAATTTGAATTGAATGTTTATTAGTTTGCTCAAGGTGTATTGTTTTTATGGTGCTAAATTGCTCCATGTTGTTTTGAATGTTATTCATGACTGTCAAACACACTTCTTTGGGGCTGTTTAAAGCAAGCTAAGGCATGTAAACATTGGTTTTTATGAGCAGCACCATTGGCTTTTTCTATGATGAGTTGTGGTGTTTTTAAGCCATAAGTTTGGTTCAGTGCATGAGCTTTAATAATGAGAGACGTGAGTTTTGATAATTTTTCTTCTGTTGAATTGGCTTTAATACGATCCCAGTCAATCCAGACACTCGGTTGAGCATGACCTTGATATGTTTTAGTCAATTTGCCTTTACCTTGTGCTAGGGCTTTCCAAGAAATATGTTTAAGTGATTCACCTTCTTTATAGTCTCTTAGTCCAGCAAAGTCATCTCCATCAGACGTTTTAATTTTGCTTTGCCCTTCATCACTCGGATCATTCGAATAAGAATCTAAAGAGGTATTGATAGGTTTTGGATAAACAGTGACTGTTTGTGAAAATTGCAGCCAACTCCAACAATGAAATAAACCGGTTGGAAAACGTGTAAAAAAAGTGATGCCATCTAAATCAAATTCACCGCGTTCTTTGGTTTTTAAACGTAAACAAACAGTCTGTTTAGATTGATTATGAATGGAGAAATAAGTGGGTGGTGATTGTTGGTATTGAATACCGATAGAGTAATGCATGAAATGATGGGGGTTATTCACTGAAAACGAAAGTTCAAGGCTTTCTTCGCAAAACACAGCGGCAGGCTTAATAAAGTCAATTTCTAAATTAAGCATATTTTTATGTGTTTGCCATAAGCTAATAATACCAATTGACGTCAGTAAAAAACTTAACGCGAACGATAAGCTATTTTGGTAATTAATGGCGGCTAAAAAAATGACCAATAAAAGAAAGCTATACATGATGCCGAATCGCGTTGGTAAAATATAGAGCCGCCTATTATGTAGTCGCACCGTATCCGATGATGGGGGATTATGAGTATCCATCCATTTTTTTAAACGATTTTTGAAGTATTTTTTAAGCATCGTTAAGTGGGTTAAGTTATGGGATTGCTATATCATTTAATAAGTTATCAATAAGACCAACAGAGCCTTTACTATTATCTTCTAAGGGCATTAACCGATGTGCAGCAATAGATGAAAAAACAGCTTTAATATCATCAGGTTCTACATAGTTTCTGTTTTGTAACAACGCCCAACTCTTACTGGCTTGAACCACGGCTAAGCCTGCGCGGGGAGATAAGCCAAAACTAAATAAATACGATTGACGAGTCGCATTGATTAAGTGCTGGATATATTTAATTAATGGGGCCGAAGTATGAATCTTTTGACAAGCATGCTGGAGTTTAATAACAAAATCACTCGTCATAATCGGTTTAATTTGATGAATTAGATCTCTTGTGCTGGCTCCTGAATATAAATTTAACTCAGCTTCTTCATCGGGGTAGCCTAATTCTAAGCGCATCATAAATCGATCTAATTGGGACTCGGGTAATGGATAAGTACCAGACTGATCCAGTGGGTTTTGTGTCGCAACAACAAAAAAAGGTTTTGGTAAGGCAATGGTTTCACCATCAATACTGACTTGGTGTTCTTCCATAGCCTCTAGTAAGGCGCTTTGTGTTTTAGGTGTCGTTCGGTTGATTTCATCAGCTAACAAGCATTGTGAAAACACAGCACCTCGGTGAAAATTAAATTGTTGTGATTGAGTATCAAAGATAGACACGCCTAAAATATCGGCAGGCAATAAATCACTGGTAAATTGTATGCGTTGAAACTCTAATCCAAATGCTTGGGCCAAAGCTAAAGCCATCGTTGTTTTCCCAACACCAGGTAAATCTTCAATTAATAAATGACCATTTGCCAATAAACAGCAAACGGCTAGATCAATTTGTTTTGATTTACCTAAAATAATGGTATTTAAAGTGTGCCTGATTTGAGAAAGAGGTTGTTGGTATTGACCAATGTCAATGTTATTAGAGGAGTTGTCCATAAACTAAATATCAATGAGAGGAAAGATAAGCATTAGTTTAACTGAATTTAAAAAAGTTCTGTCATTTAAAGAATATTTTTTACCATTATTAGGGGGTTTAATTTCAGCGGCAACTAGCGTGTTGAAAACACGTTAAAACCTAAATTTATATAGAAAAGCCTGACACCATAGCTTTATATAAACAATAATAATGACTTTAAATTACTGCTTATTAAGGTCATACTGAGATTTCTTCATTTTAATAACTAGAGATAAACCTAATGAGTAAAGGACAAGACAGTAAAAAAAATGTTAAAAAGAAACCACTTTTAACCGCGAAAGAAAAAAAAGCAGCAAAAAAAGAAAAGAAAGCAGATTCTAATGGGTTAGGGTAGTAGCATCGCTAGAAAATAAATAACTGTGGTTGCCTTTTCTTTATGGAAGCTCTGAACAAGTTCAAAATTATTGGACTTGTTCAGTGTCACCTTAAGACCCACTTTGGTTTGTACAGAATTAGCACCATTAAAACTGGTCTAGCATGCTTGGGTCATAAGCTGTCGTTGCCAAATCTAATCCAGACTCTTTTATGTGCTGCTCAAGGGCGGCTATCTTTCTCAGTAAATCGCCCATAGTAATGGTGTTGTCATCTAGTTCATAAAGTTGTTTAGAGCCAAGGTACATAAAATTCATTATTATCATGGCATCAACATTATTACTTTCAACAGCGACTTCAATCTTGTGTGATTTGCGTTGTATACGGTTTAAATGCTGCTTTAAATCCCATACATAAACGACCTCATACAAATAAGTATGCTGACGCATTTTTTTTAGTAAAATAAATACAATAACAGCCGAAAAAGCCACACCTGCCAGATTATGATAAAAATTCGACACATCTGGAGTGCTAAATAGGTAAATGAACAACGTCGAAGACGACAACGAAATAACTGTAAGAACCAGTACTATGAAAAAAAATACGACCTTAAGATGTTTGCGGTATCGCGTTTTGTTAATGTTAGTTAATGTCATATAGCGTTATATTGCTTATAGCTTGGCGCGAGTTACTTTTTGATTATCTCGGATCCAACCACCGATACCGTTACGCACATTATAAACTTGACTATAACCCATTTTTTCAACTAAGTGGCGTGCTAATGAATCTGTTCGGTTACCTGACTGGCAAATAACAATAACAGGGTCATCTTTTTTATATTTTGCCGTAAATTTGCGTAAAAAATCAGGCTTAAGGCGTCCACCTGAATCTACAAAAGTGAGAAGCTCGCTATTTTTAATAACACCAGTTCTGCGCCATTCATCCGCTCTACGAATGTCAATAATCGGTGTGCCATTATCGAGCATAGTTTGTAGCTGCTGGTTATCTAAATTATTGTAAGGTGGTGGTTCAAAACAGGCAATTAAGCCAAATGAAACGAAAATAATAGCCAAAAGTTTGAAACGAAATAGGGTGTTTAAGAAAATCATAAATAGAGGTTTTTAGTAAGATTTGAATGGATGAGCGAATGATAGAAATTATAGACCAATACAGCTGTCATTTGTTCATAAAATAAATTGGCATGCACCCCCCCCAGCAAGGTTAATAATTCCAGCAGGTGAGAATCCCACTTATATGCGCGAGTGAATTGATCGAAAAAACCGATCTAATCAAATAGATAATTCGTATTTTATATGGCTAATGGCCAGTATATAGTTTCCTCTAATGAACACCTCTCTCAATTAATAGGAGCATAATCAATGAATCAAATAAGCTGCACTGATGTCGGTCAAGCAATTAAAGCCAACACCATTCTTATCGATGTGCGAAGTGAAGATGAATTTAAGCTTGGTAGCTTACCCTCAGCTATAAACATCCCTTTGCACGAACTTAAAGGCGCTAAACTCGAAAAGATAGATAAACAAGACCCTATTATGCTTTATTGCCATTTAGGAGGGCGAGCGGACGCAGCACTTAAAGTTCTAAGCAGTCTTGGGTTTAGCGATGTTATTAGTATAGGTGGTATGGAATTTTATCAAAACTGTCATAGTTTTAATGCACAGCCTCAAACCAATTCATTATCAACATTGCCAAGGAGCACAACAATGAAACTTGAACAATTATTCGACGCAGCAACAGGAACATATAGCTACTTACTCTGGGACGAAAAAACGCGGCAAGCAGCACTGATTGATTCTGTTTTAGAGCAGTTTGAACGAGACACCAAACTGATTAAACAGCTTGGGCTCACCTTAAAGTACACACTAGAGACCCATGTTCATGCCGACCATATAACCGCCTCTGGTTTATTACGTAAAGAATTTGATAGTGCCATCATGGTACACGAAAGCAGCGGTCTTAAATGTGCCGATAAATTTTTATCAGATGAAGATGTACTGACACTAGGCGAAGAATCCATTTATGTTATGTACACACCGGGTCATACAGATACCTGTGTTAGCTTTCATATTGATGGTGCCGTTTTCACTGGCGATGCTCTACTTATTGACGGCTGTGGTCGTACTGATTTCCAGGCAGGTGATGCACACAAGTTATATCATTCGATTACCGAAAAACTATTTGTTTTAGGTGATGAGACATTGGTATACCCTGGGCATGACTATGTCGGCTTGACTGCATCGACCATAGGGCATGAAAAAGTGTTTAATTCGCGTTTAGGCAATAACCGGTCAGAAGGCGATTTTGTCGCTATTATGGATGCTCTAGATTTGGATCTTCCTAAGCGTATTCATATTGCAGTGCCCGGAAACATGCAGTGTGGCCTCGAAAAGTCATAAGCTGACTTAAAGCGTGCAATTTTAACCGCACGCTTTAATTTCTGGTAGCATACTGATAATGATTTATTTTTTACTCTCTATATTGTTGCTGCTAATACTCACGCTAGCAATAAATAGTCAGCTTATCAAACAGATAGATGAGGCTGCATTAGACTGGTTTAATAAACTGCAAAGCCCATCGTTAGACGCATCTTTTAGCTCGCTGACATGGCTAGGTTCATTGTGGATTATCATACCCTTGTCGATTAGTGTCAGTATTGGCCTAATAATGAATGGCTACCATCGTTTGGCCATTTTTTTCAATACCATTCTTTTGGGCACAATAGCCACTACTTATATACTAAAATTTGTTATTGATCGACAGCGACCTGATTTATTTAACGTCATTCAAGCGATGCCGCCTGACCCTTCATTTCCTAGCGCCCATAGCACCCAAATATTTATTTTCACCATGCTGCTTTCAGCATTAGCCTTTCATCTAGATTATCAGCATAAAGTGATATTTGGCTCATTGATGTTAATCATTGCCTCTTTAGTAGCCATATCAAGAATGTACCTTCAAGTTCACTTCCCCAGCGATATAGCAGCAGGTTTACTGGTTTCACTGGCGGGTATATCATTAGCTTTTTATGGGCATAACAAAGGTGTTTTAACATGAGAAATAAATTTTTGGGTACGGGTGAAAAGGGCTATCACCCCATGCGTAAATTTAAAGTAATTCTCTCTGGGCTGCGCTTTGCCGTGCTTTCTGACTTTAGTGTGCTATACAAAGTAATTGTTTCACTAGCCGTGCTGATTCCAGTATTGATGTTTAATGAAATGATAGATGCTGCTGTTATTTTGGTCGCAACAGGAATGATGCTTGCCGCAGAAATATTTAATACCGCTATCGAAGCCATTTGCGATTTTATCCAACCCGAATATGATGAGAAAATAGGCATGATTAAAGATGTGGCTGCTGCCGCAACTGGCATTGCTATCTTTATTTGGCTTGCCGTTTTATTGATCGAAGTACTTGAAGTGCTTACGCGTTTAGGTGTTTATTAGCGTATTACTTAAACCATTTTGTCTAGCCACCCCGAACCCGATAAACGAGCAACACGATTAGCAAGTAGAATAAAGAATGGGTCGAAAAAAACGATCTAACCCCGTCGATTCTTCGAGTTAAATTATTTTTTAATAACGGTAGAATAGTGGTTTATTTGTCAATTCACCCATGCCAGTATCATGAGATATAAATTAATATGAATAAAGGTAATTCACCGCTATTTTTTACTTCAACTGATGAGCCATCAATTGAAGTAGCCCAATGCTATAAATTGTAACCCTACAATTCAAAATTTACCAAAAAATCAATTTCTCTAAGATTTACTTAAAATTAATTAAAAAAATTATGTATGACACCCTATTATTAATACTGGCGATTATCGCAGGTCTAGTCCTATTAACATGGAGTGCCGATCGTTTTGTCGATGGTGCTTCAGCGCTAGCGCAAAGCTTTTCTATCTCACCCATGATTATTGGCTTAACCATTGTTGCCTTCGGTACATCAGCCCCAGAAATGCTGGTATCAGCAATGGCCGCGATACAAGGAAATAGCGGGTTAGCTATAGGCAACGCGATAGGGTCAAATATAACCAATATGACCCTAGTACTTGGTGTTGGCGCTCTTATCATACCGCTCAGTGTCAATTCGCAAACGCTTAACCGAGAATTTCCTTTAATGGTTATCATTATGTTGATTGCGCTGGCGCTACTTTGGGACGGCAGCTTATCTCGTTTTGATGGTATTGCATTGTTAACCGGTCTCATTGCACTTGTTTTCTGGACTATTCATCTCGCACGAAGCGCACCAGCTAACGACCCAATAGAAGCTGATTTTAAAAATGAATTACCCGAAGTAACATCAAACGCATCGACTTGGTGGATATTACTTTCGGGCCTTGTTGTTTTATTAATCAGCTCTCAAATGCTGGTTTGGGGTGCAGTTGGGATAGCGCACATACTTGGCATTAGCGATTTAGTCATTGGTCTCACCATTGTGGCCATTGGCACTAGCTTGCCTGAGCTAGCCGCAACAGTGGCGGCAGTGCGCAAAGGTGAACACGATATGGCTGTCGGCGGCATAGTGGGTTCTAATTTGTTTAATATTTTAGGTGTTCTAGGCATTGCGGGCGTTATTGGCCCAAGTGTATTTGATGATATTTTATTAATACGTGATTTCCCACTCATGATCGTACTTGCTATAGCGCTATATCTCATGGCACGTGGATTTAAAAATGCAGGTCATGGTTGCATTCAGCGATGGGCTGGCGCTGTGCTATTGTCTACATTTATCATTTATCAGACGTTGATTTTTATGACCGTATAGTCATATAAGGAGACACTGAATAACCGCCAGTAAAAAATAATTGGCGGTTGTTCAGTGTCTCCATAAGGTAGCTCGTTGACATTGTTAATTTAAGGATCATTATTTATGCCCAATTTTTTACGTAAAACCATCGCCATTATTTTACTATTTGCGACTATCGGCATAGCCTCGTGGCAAGCATTGATGGTGTCTTAAGCGATGGCCAAACAATCTCCTCCACAGTGGAGCAAAGTACTTCAATCTGTACTCAAAGAAAGTAGCGAGCTGGCAGCACACTGGCTACCAAAAGGTGCTTCTGAGCTAGAAAAACAAGCGCTTAAGGCCAAACAAGAGGTGCAAGACTTTAATTTAAGGCGCAAACAGGCGGCTGCTTTAAAGCCACAAAAAGCGCGCTTACTTTGGTTGCTGCCTTTACCCTTAATTCCAGCCACGGTATTTTCTTTAACCAGTGGCAACTTTGTTTTAGTGATTGCAAACGCATTGGCTTACAGCTTATTTGTGGCTGGCGCTATGCTCGCAGGGCGTGGCTTTAAACAAGAAGTTGACCTCCATACATTAAGCGGTGCAAAGCTGATGCCTT